>NZ_CP059452.1:0-65000 GCF_022023855.1 Azospirillum brasilense | reverse complement strand
GCTGTCGGGTCGCCTGATGGACGCCGAGGAAAGCCACCGCATCGGCCTGATCAACCGCATCGTCCCGCAGGACCGCGTTATGGCCGAATCGCTGGCCCTGGCCGAGGAGCTGGCCGCCAAGCCGCCGGTCGCCATGCGCCTGGACAAGCAGCGCTTCCGCGAGATGACCGATGCCGGCTTCCGCGACGCCCTGGCCGCCGGCGTGCGCATCCAGCGCGAGGCCTACGCGTCCGGCGAACCGGCCCGGATGATGGAGGAGTTCCTCGCCAAGCGCGCCGCGAAGCGCGCGTAACTCGGGCTCAGGCCGCAAACACGACTCTTCCTGGGCGCAACGATCCGCCCACCCGCGCCGCCACGGCGGCGCTCATCCACCGGGGCAACAGAGACGCCCCGGCCGCACAGAACAGGGAGTTTCACATGAGCAAGACCTCCGGCTTCTCCATGGGCCGCCGCAGCCTGATGAAGGGAGCCGCCGGCGTCGCGCTGGGCGCCACCCTGCCCGCCGGGCTGCTGCGTCCGGCCTTCGCCGCCACGCAGATCACCGTCGCCGACCCGGGGGGCCCCTACAGCCCGGCCTTCCGCAAGGCCTTCTACGACCCGTTCGAAAAGGCCACCGGCATCAAGGTGGTCAACGTCGCCCGCGAGGCGGAGCCGACCGCCCAGTTCAAGGCCATCGTGGAGACCAAGTCCTACACCTGGGACGTCTGCACGCTGACCCTGTCGGCGCGCGACATCCTGATGAAGCAGAACCTGCTGGAGCCGCTGAACTTCACCGCGGCGGACGCGCCCGGCCTGATGCCGGATTCGCTGACCAGCCATTGGATGGGCACCGACGTCTATTCGACCATTCTCGGCTACCGCGCCGACAAATTCGCCTCCAACGCGCCGCAGAGCTGGGCCGATTTCTGGAACGTCGAGAAGTTCCCGGGCCGCCGTTCGCTGCGCAAGAACCCCATCGACACGCTGGAGCAGGCTCTGCTCGCCGACGGCGTGCCGCTCGACCAGCTCTACCCGCTCGACGTCGACCGCGCCTTCAAGGCGCTCGACCGCATCAAGCCGCACGTCGCCGTGTGGTGGACCGGCGGCGCCCAGTCCAGCCAGCTCATCCAGAGCGGCGAGGTCGACATGATCGCCCTGTGGAACGCCCGCGCCCAGGCGGTGATCGACGGCGGCGCCCCGGTGAAGATCAACTGGAACCAGGGGCTCTATTCGATCGAGGGCTGGGGCATCCCCCGCGGCAACCCGCGCGCCGACGCCGCCCGCCAGTTCATCAAGTTCTGCGCCGACCCGGCCCGTCAGGCCGTCTTCACCGAGGTGCTGGCCTACGGCCCGACCAACCTCGACGCCTACAAGAGCATCCCGAAGGAGCGCGCCCCGGCGCTGCCGACCTTCGAAGACAATCTGAAGGTGATGACCATCGCCAAGGAGGATTGGTGGGGCGCCAACCGGTCGAAGATGAACGAGCGTTTCAACGCCTGGATTCTCGGCTAAGCCCGCCTGTCGGAAAGGAGACCCGCCGCCATGCTCTCACCGCTCGCACAGGCGCGGACAGCGCCGGTCCAGGCCGGAGCCGCCGCCACGCCGAAGCTGCTGGTCGACGGCCTGACCAAACGGTACGGCGCCATCACGGCGCTGGAGCCCACCCGCCTGGAAGTCCCGGCGGGCGAGTTCCTGACGCTGCTCGGCCCGTCAGGGTCCGGCAAGACCACGCTGCTGCAGATGATCTGCGGGCTGGTGGAGCCCAGCGGCGGGCGCATCCTGATCGATGGGCAGGACGAGACCCGGACGCCCGTGCACAAGCGGGACATCGGTCTCGTCTTCCAGCATTACGCCCTGTTCCCCCACCTGACGGTGGCCGAGAACATCGGCTTTCCCCTGCGCATGCGCGGCGTCGCACCGGCTGATCTGGCGCGGCGCGTGAAGGAGGCGCTGGAGATGGTCCATCTGGGCCACCTCGCCGGGCGCTTCCCCAAGGAGCTGTCCGGTGGGCAGCAGCAGCGCGTCGCCCTGGCGCGCTGCTTCGTCTACCAGCCCTCGGTCATCCTGATGGACGAGCCGCTGGGGGCGCTCGACAAGAAGCTGCGCGAGCATATGCAGTACGAGATCAAGCGCCTGCACCGCGAGACGGGCGCCACGATCATTTACGTCACCCATGACCAGGAGGAAGCCCTGGCCATGTCGGACCGCATCTGCCTGATGAACCACGCCCGGATCGAGCAACTCGGCACCCCGCACGACATCTACGCCCGCCCGAAAACCGCGTTTGCCGCCGACTTCATCGGCGTGTCGAACATCTTCCGCGGGCAGGTCAGGCGCGACGGCAACGGAGCGCCCATGCTGGTCACCGGCAACGGCAGCTTCCGCCTGTCCGCCGACACGCCGGACAGCCAGGACGGCACGCTGGTCGTCCGTCCCGAACAGCTCGACATCGACGGCGACGGCGACAACGAGGTGCGCGGCGAGGTGGTGGACACTGTCTATGCCGGGTCCGAGACCCGCGTGCTGGTGTCACTCGGCGGCGAGGAGACGATCACCGTCCGCCTGCGCCGCGGCACCGCACCGCCGCGGCTGGGCGAGGTGGTCGCGGTGCGCTGGCGCGCCGACGCCGGGGTGCTGGTGTCATGAGCGCCGCAACCCTGAACCATGACGGCGCCTTCGCGGCGGCGCGGCGGCGGCTGCGCTTCGGCCCTCTGTGGCTGGCCGCCCCCGGCCTCGCCTTCCTGGCCATCTTCTTCCTGTTCCCGGTGCTGCGGCTGCTCGGCCTCAGCGTCCAGGATCTGGAGACCTCGGCCTGGACCGGCGACCATTACGCCCGCATCGTTGCCACGGACGTCTATTTCCGCGTCCTGATGAGCACCTTCCGCATCGCCGGGCTGACCGCCCTGCTGTCGCTCCTGTTCGGCTATCCGCTGGCCTACTGGCTGGCGCAGTTGCCGGAGCGCCAGCGCGGGCTGGCGATCCTGGCGGTGATGGTGCCCTTCTGGACCAGCTATCTGGTGAAGACCTTCGCCTGGATGGTCATCCTGGGGCGCACCGGCGTCATCAACCAGATCCTGTCCGGCACGGGGATGTCCCCTCTGCCGCTGCTGCACAACGAGTTCGGCGTGATGGCCGGCATGGTCCACGCCATGCTGCCGCTGGCCGTGCTGACCATGCTGCCGGTGCTGACCACCATCGACCGCCGGCTGGTCCAGGCGGCCGAGACGCTGGGGGCGCCGCCGGCCAACGCCTTCTGGCTGGTCTATTTCCAGCTCTCTCTGCCCGGCGTGGCCGCGGCGGGGCTGCTGACCTTCATCTCGTCGCTGGGCTTCTTCATCGTTCCGGCGCTGCTCGGCGGGCCGCAGCAGACCATGCTGGCGCAGCTCATCATCACCCAGATCCAGGAGATGCTGAACTGGGCCTTCGCCGGCGCGCTGGCCACCTTCATGCTGGTCGCGGCGCTGGTCACCTGCTGGGTCTACGACCGGCTGTTCGGCCTGTCCTCCCTGTCGGGAGAGAGTTCCGGGCGGACCGGCGCCGGCCAGGGCCACCTGCGCAGCGCCGGGATGACGATCCTGTCGGCGCTCGCCAAGGCGTCGACGGCGCTGGGCGCCCCGGTCGGGCGCGCGCTGGGGCCGAAGATGATGGACCGGCTGCTGCCGCTCTATTCCGCGGCGATCATCGTCTTCCTGGTCGCCCCGGCGCTGGTCGTCGTTCCCATCGCCTTCACCACCTCGCCCTTCCTCGACTTCCCGCCGCCGGGCTACGGGCTAGAGTGGTTCCGCGTCTACTTCAACTCCGACTTGTGGGTGTCGGCGACGATCCGCTCCTTCGTGGTGGCCTTCGCCACGGCGATCCTGGCGACGCTGGTGGCCGGTCTGGCGGCGCTGGCGCTCGCCCGCTCCTCCTCGCGCTGGCGGGGGGCGATCTTCGCCTTCTTCCTGGCGCCGATGATCGTGCCGCGCATCGTCATCGCGGTCGGGCTGTTCTACCTGTTCGCCCAGATCGGGCTGGTCGCCACCGACCTCGGCCTGATCATCGGCCACACGGTGCTGGCCCTGCCCTTCGCCTTCGTCGCGATCTCCGCGGTGGTCAAGGGGCACGACTGGCGGCTGGACCAGGCGGCGGCGACGCTGGGGGCGAACCGCTTCCGGACGCTGATGCTGGTCACCGTTCCGCTGATCCGCGGCGGTCTGGTGGCGGCGTTCCTGTTCGCCTTCATCACCTCCTTCGACGAGCTGACCGTGGCGATCTTCGTCAGCGGCGGCGTCAAGACCACGCTTCCGAAGCAGATGTGGGACGACATGATCCTCCAGTTGAACCCGACGCTGGCCGCCGTGTCCGTCGTGGTCTTCGCGATCGTGATGGCCCTGCTGCTGATGGCGGAATGGCTGCGCCGTCCGGCGCGGTGATCCGCAACCACACTCGGCCGTCACCAACCGACCAAACGCATTCGAGATTACACATCATGTCCGATTTCGAAGAAGGGTTCGTCCGCCTGTTCACGCAGGCGGCCCGGACCGGACGCGCCCGCCTGTTCGCCCGCTTCAACGGCGAGGCGCTGAGCTTCGCCACGCTCGACCGCCAGTCCGACGGCGTGGCGGCGGAGCTGCGGCGGCTGGGGCTGAAGCCCGGCGACCGCGTGGCGCTGATGCTGCGCAACAGCCCGCTGGTGCTGTCCACCCTGTTCGGCCTCGCCAAGGCCGGGCTGGTCTGGGTGCCGATCAACGCCCAGCAGCGCGGCGAGGGCCTGCGCTACATCCTGGAGCATTCAGATCCCGGCGCCATCATCGCCGAGGCCGAGTTCCTGCCGGTGATCGCCGAGACGGGTGCTGTGCCCGCCGGCACGCCGATGATCGTCCAAGGCGATCCGGCGGCGGACCTGCGGCTGGAGACCCTGCTGGAGTCCAACGCCGCCTTCGAGGAGGCGCCGCCCGCCCCCGACGACACCTTCGCTATCATGTACACCTCCGGCACCACCGGGCGGCCCAAGGGCGTGCTGGTGTCGCACCGCATGATGCGGCTGGCCGGCGAGGCGGTGGCCCGCGTCTCGGCCGCCCGCGACGGCGACGTGCTGTTCGTGTGGGAGCCGCTGTACCACATCGGCGGCGCCCAGATGATCGTCATGCCGCTTATCCGTGCCGTGTCGCTGGCCATGGTCGACCGCTTCAGCGCCAGCCGCTTCTGGGATCAGGTGCGGGAGTACGGGGCGACCCACATCCACTATCTGGGCGGCATCCTGCAGATCCTGCTCAAGCAGCCGGTCTCGCCGCGCGACCATGACCACCCCGTGCGCATCGCCTGGGGCGGCGGCTGCCCAAAGGAGACCTGGACGCCCTTCGAGGAACGGTTCGGCGTGCAGATCCGCGAATGCTACGGCATGACCGAGGCGTCGAGCATCACCACCTGCAACGACGAGGGCGTGGTCGGCGCGGTCGGCCGCCCGATGCCGTGGTTCACCGTGGAGCTGCTGGACGGCGCCGGCCAGCCGGTGCCGAAGGGCGAGCGCGGCGAGATCGTCGTCCGCACCGACCGCCCCGGCGCCATCTTCCCCGGCTATTTCCGCAACCCGGAGGCGACGGCCCGCGCGCTCAAGGACGGCGCCCTGCACACCGGCGACCTCGGCTCGCTCGACGACAGCGGGACGCTGCTGTTCCACGGCCGGATGACCGACAGCGTGCGCTGCAAGGGCGAGAACGTTTCGGCCTGGGAGGTCGAGCATGTGGCGGCCACCCACCCCTCCGTCGAGGACTGCGCCATCATCGGCGTCGCCGCCGACGTCGGCGAACAGGACATCAAGCTGTTCGTGAAGGCGAAGGCCGGGGCGACGCTGGACATCCCGTCGCTGTCCGGCTGGCTCGGAAAGCAGCTCGCCCCCTACCAGAATCCGCGCTACATCGCGGTGGTCGAGGAGTTCGAGCGCACCCCCAGCCAGCGCATCATGAAGCACAAGCTGTCCCCCGCCTTAGATGGCTGCTGGGACCGGCTGGCCGGCTGACGGCGTCCCCACTCCCCCCGCATGCCGACCGGCCTGCGGGGGATTTTTTTTGGACACGGCTCCCGGCGCCCCCACCGCCCCGCCGACGAAGCCCGATTTATTGGAAAGTCCTGGACATGCCGCTGCACCGCTGGTTTTCGAACCGCAAGTTATTGCACAAGATCCTCGTTCCGGTTCTCGTCCTGCTGATCGTCATCGCCAGCCTCGTCTGGACCGCCCGGAGCGCGATCTCCGATCTGACAAGCTCAACCGCCCGCATCACCGAGTTGGTCGCCGACCGGCTCGGCGCGACCATCGCCGTCCAATCGGCGCTGGGTGACGCCATGGACACCGAGGCGAACGCCATCGTCGCCTCGTCCCGCGAAGCCATCGACGCCGCCAACGCGCAGCTCACGGCCAACATCGCCAAGGCCCTGTCCGCCATCGACACGCTGGCCGAGGCCTACGACGACCCGGCGGAGCGCGAGAGCATCCAGGCCATCAAGTCGATCGTCGGGGAGTATGAGCGCGTCGCCCAGACCACCGTGCAGCTGGCCCGCGGCTTCGATACCGACGGCGCCATCCGCGTGTCCATCGACGTCGGCCGCCCCGTTCGGCAGAAGCTGACCGCCGCGCTGGGCGAGCGGGTGGAGCAGAGCATGGCCGAGACTCGGGAGGCCGAGCGGCGCGCCACCGCCCTGTCCCAGCAGGTCATGACGCGGCTTTACACGGTCGCGGGTGCCGGCCTGCTGTTCGCCTTCGGCCTGCTCGGCTCCATCCTGCTGTTCTTCGTGGTGCGTCCGCTGCACCGCCTGACGTCGGAGATGACCTCCATCGCCGCCGGCGACCTGACCGTCGCCATCCAGGGCACCGGGCGCTCGGACGAGGTCGGCCTGCTCGCCCGCGCGCTCCAGGTCTTCAAGAGCAACGGGCTGGACATGCGCCGCCTCCAGGAGGAGAGCGACGCGCAGAAGCGCCAGATGGAGGCCGACCGCCGGTCCGCCATGCTGGCCCTGGCCGACCAGTTCGACGCCAACGTGCAGGGCGTGGTGCAGGCCGTGTCGCAGGCCGCCCGTCAGCTTCAAAGCAACGCGCAGACGATGACCGGCGCCGCCGAGACGACGACGGAACAGGCCTCCTCGGTCGCCGCCGCGACGGAGCAGGCGTCGGCCAACGTCGCGACGGTCGCCGCGGCGTCGGAGCAGCTGGGAAGCTCCATCGGTGAGATCGGCCGTCAAGTGAACGGTGCGGCGACGGTCGCCCGCGACGCCGTGGCCGAAGGGGAACGGACAAACGCGTTGGTCGAACGGCTGGCCAGCGCCGCCCAGAAGATCGGCGACGTCGTCAACCTGATCCAGAACATCGCGTCGCAGACCAACCTGCTGGCGCTGAACGCGACCATCGAGGCGGCGCGCGCCGGCGAGGCCGGCAAGGGCTTCGCCGTCGTGGCAGGCGAGGTCAAGGCGCTGGCCACCCAGACCTCCCAGGCGACCGAGGAGATCGCCAGCCAGATCACCGAGATCCAGGCGATCACCGAAGGCACCGTGACGGCCATCCGCAACATCGCCCGAACCATCGCCGACGTGGACGCCATCGCCGGGGCCATCGCCGCCGCCGTGGAGGAGCAGACCGCCGCCACGCACGAGATCGGCCGCAACATCCAGCAGGCCGCCCAGGGCACCCGGCTGGTCTCGGGCAACATCGGCGGCGTCAGCCAGTCGGCCACCGACGTGCGCGAGGCCGCCGCAGAGGTGCTGGACGCCGCGAACAGCCTGTCCCGCGACTCCGACCTGCTGCGCGACGAGATCCACGGCTTCATCGCCCGGGTCCGCGCCGGCTGACACCTTTGCACGAGCGTGACCCCCGCGTGACCATTTTCACATCACGCGGGGGTGGCGTCCCCAACGGCCGAATTCGTGGTAGCATGGCGCTCCACAGTCGGAAGCCTTTGGAAACCATGCCGAGCCTGTCCAGCGGCCTCAACGCCCTCATCGCCACGGTCCTGCGCAGCCACCCGTCGCTGCGGGTTCTGCCGGTGTCCCGCTACACCTGGGACCATGCCGCCGCTTATGCCGCCGCCAACGGGCGGGCCATCGCCCACGCCGTCGACGAGCGGGGGCGGCAGTCGCTCCTGGTCGCCCTGGCCGGGCTGGACTATGTGAGCGTCTGCGACCTCGACCACGACCTGACGGTTCCTGCCGAGCAGCCGGTGTCGCTGATCGTGCCCGAGCTGCGCGGCGGGCTGCTCGCCCGCTTCACCCCGCGCACCGCCGGGGACGTGTGCCGGATCGTCGAGGCCGTCTGCCCCTGAACCGAGGCAACAGGCCCTCGCGGCGGCCCCCACCCAACCCTCCCCCGCTGCGCAGGGGAGGGCATCGGGACCTCAGGCCGGCTGCATGCTCCCCGTCTGCTGGTAGCGCAGGTGCCAGGAGAAGGCCTCCTCCAGCAGATGCGGCGTGTGGCCGCCGCGCTGCAGCGCCCGGCGGTGATAATCCAACGCCAGCTCGCAGTAGCTGGGATGGACGCAATTGCGGATGATCGTCTCCGCCCGCTCGCGCGGGGCGAGGCCGCGGAGGTCGGCCAGACCGGTTTCCGTCACCAGGACGTCCACGTCATGCTCGTTTTGGTCGGTGTGGGTGACCATCGGCACGACGCTGGAAATCCTGCCGTCCTTCGCCAGCGACTTGGTGACGAAGATGGCGAGATGGGCGTTGCGCGCGAAGTCGCCGGAGCCGCCGATGCCGTTCATCATCTGCGTGCCGTTGACGTGGGTGGAGTTCACGTTGCCGTAGATGTCGCACTCCAGCGCCGTGTTGATGCCGATCACGCCCAGCCGGCGGATGACCTCCGGGTGGTTGGAGATTTCCTGCGGGCGCAGCAGCAGCCGTCCTTTGTAGCTGCCGATCTTCGGCAGAACCTCCGCGTATTTCTCGGCGCTCAGTGTGATGGAGGAGCCCGACGCGAAGGTCAGCTTCCCAGCGTCGAACAGGTCGAAGGTGCTGTCCTGCAGGACCTCGCTGTACATGGTCAGGTCGTGGAAGGGACTGTCGATCATGCCGTGCAGCACGGCGTTGGCGATGGTCCCGATCCCGGCCTGGAGCGGGTTCAGCGAGCGGCCCAGCCGGCCCTGCCGCACCTCGCGGTCGAGGAATTCGATCAGATGGCCGGCGATGTCCCTGGTCTCGCCGTCCGGCGGCAGGATGGTGGCGCTGCTGTCCTGCTTGCGGGTCACCACGATGGCCGCGATCTTCGACGGGTCGATGGGGATGTAGGGCAGGCCGGCGCGGCTCTCCGCCGTCACCACCGGGATCGGCTCGCGGAAGGGGCGGCGCGTCGGGATGTAGACGTCGTGCATCCCCTCCAGGTCGAGCGGCTGGGTCAGGTTCAGCTCAACGATGATCTTCTCCGCCAGGATGGCGAAGGTCGCGGAGTTGCCGATGGAGGTGGTGGGAACGATCCCACCCGTCTCGGTGATCGCGCAGGCCTCGATCACCGCCACGTCCACCGGCCCCATCTGGCGGGAGCGCAGAAGCTCCACCGTCTCCGAGAGGTGCTGGTCGACGAACATCACCTCGCCGCGGTTGATCGCCTTGCGCAGCACCGGGTCGGCCTGGAACGGCAGGCGGCGGGCCAGCACCCCGGCCTCCGTGAGGATGCGGTCCACGTCGTTGCCGAGCGAGGCGCCGGTCATCAGCGTGACCTTCAGCCGCTCCGTCGCGGCGCGTTCGGCCAGCGCCAGCGGCACCGCCTTGGCGTCGCCGGCGCGGGTGAAGCCGCTCATGCCAATGGTCATGCCGTCGCGGATAAGCAGGGCGGCCTCCTCCGGCGTCACCACCTTTCCCCACAGGGACTTCAGGCGAATACGGTCGTGGTACATGGTCATCCTTTGCACGTTCTCGGGCGTTTGTTGGCCGGCGATTGATTCGCTTTTATCGTTGAGGTCCGTCATAGGCCCCGCTTTCGCAGCGCTGCAATTGCCGGTCGGTCATATCAGGGTGTCCTAATGGGCATGAATGGCCGCCTTGCGCCGTCGCCCCTCAAACGCCCGGTTGTGCCCCGGCACAGCCCTGGGGCATATGGATGGGTCGTCCGCCGGGAACCTTTCCGGCCAATGCGAAAGCCTGCCAGGGAGCCTCCGCCGATGCGTTTCTCTTCCCTCACCGACCGCATCCGCGGCGACCGCGTCGCAGCCTGGGACATCCATTTCGCCGCCTGGACCGCCAAGGGGCGCGGCGAGGACGTGATCGTGCTGAGCGTCGGCGACCCGGATTTCGACACGCCCGCCCCGGTGCGCGACGCCGCCATCGCCGCTCTGCACGCCGGCGACACCCACTACACCCCGATTCCCGGCCGCCCGGAGCTGCGCGCCGCGCTGGCCCGCGACGTGGCCCGCCGCACCGGCCTGCCGGTGGAGCCGGAGAACGTCATCGTCTGCGCCGGGGCGCAGAACGGCCTGTTCAACGCCACCCTCTGCCTCGTCGAGGCGGGGGACGAGGTGCTGGTGCCGGAGCCGATGTACCTGACCTACGAGGCCTGCGTCCGCGCGTCGGGCGCCACGCTGGTCCCGGTGGCCCCGGACGCCGCCACGCTGCGGCTGGACCCGGCGGCGCTGGCCGCCGCGGTCACCCCGCGCACCCGCGCCATCTTCCTGGCGACCCCCGCCAACCCGACCGGCATCGTGATGTCGATGGAGGAGCTGGAGGCCGTGGCCGACCTCGCCCGCCGCCACGATTTGTGGGTGGTCGCCGACGAGGTCTACGCCAGCCTGACCTTCGACCGGCCGCACATCGGCATCGCCACCCTGCCCGGCATGGCGGAGCGCACGGTGACCATCAACAGCCTGTCCAAGTCGCACGCCATGACCGGCTGGCGCGCCGGCTGGGTGGTCGCCCCGGCGCCGCTGGTCGCCCATATGGGCACGCTGGCGCTGTGCATGCTCTACGGCCTGCCGGGCTTCGTCCAGCAGGCGGCGCTGGTCGCCGTCGAGCAGGGCGACGAGGCGGTGGCGGCGATGCGCGAGGGCTACCGCCGCCGCCGCGACATCGCGCTGGAGGCGCTCGGCTCCGTTCCCGGCCTGCGCTGCCTGAAGCCGGAGGCCGGCATGTTCATGCTGGTGGACGTGCGCGGCACCGGCCTGCCGACCATGGAGTTCGCGTGGCGGCTGTTCCGCGAAACCGGCGTGTCGGTCCTCGACGCCGGCGCCTTCGGTCCGGCGGCGGCGGGCTGCGTCCGCCTGTCCTTCGCGGTCGGCGAGGCGGAGCTTGCGGAGGCCTGCCGCCGCATCGCCGCCTTCGTGACGGGGTTGGCGTAACATAACCCTCTCCCCTCTGGGGAGAGGGTGGCCCGGAGGGCCGGTGGGGGGGTTGCGCATCGCGGAACGTCCGGCAAAAGCGCAACCCCCTCACCCTAACCCTCTCCCCTGAGGGGAGAGGGGATTCCTGACGCCCCTCGACGCTGTTACCGAGCGTTACAAATCTAATCCCTTCTGGACATATTCTGCGCGCGACGCCGTGATAGCGTCCCGCCGGGATCGGGGCTGGGCCGCCGGCCGCCCTCCCGACGCGACTTTCCGGACGACGCCCGCAGGCGATGAAGGACCCGATGGATTTGGACACGCCTCTCAAACCGCCACCCGCGCAGGGGCCGGACAGCCACGCCACGGCAGTGCCGGAGGCCCGCCGGGACCACTCGGCTCCCGACGCCCAGCGGACCGACGCGCCCGAGCGCCGCTCGATCCTGGGCCGGGTGCTGGCCTGGCTGGTGGTGCTGGCGCTGATCGGCGGCGGGGTCTGGTGGTTCGCCTTCCGCCCGGCGCCGGAGATGGCGGGGCGCGGCGGCCCCGGCGGGTTCCGGCCCGGCATGCCGACCGCGGCGCCGGTGGTGACCGCCAAGGTCGAGAAGGGCGACATGCCGATCCGGCTGAACGGGCTGGGCACCGTCTCGTCGCTCGCCACCGTCACGGTGCGCCCGCAGGTCGGCGGCCAGCTCACCCAGGTCGCCTTCAACGAGGGGCAGGCCGTGCAGAAGGGCGACTTCCTGGCGGAGGTGGACCCGCGCCCCTTTCAGCTCGCCGTCGAGCAGGCCGAGGCCCAGCTTCTGCGCGATCAGGCGCTGCTGAAGAACGCCCGGCTGGACCTGGAGCGCTACCGGCTGCTGGTCAAGCAGGACTCCATCGCCAAGCAGCAGCGCGACACGCAGGAATCGCTGGTTCAGCAGTATGAGGGCACGGTGAAGGCCGATCAGGTGGCGGTGGAGAACGCCAAGCTGAACCTGTCCTACACCCGCATCACCGCCCCCGTCTCCGGCCGCGCCGGGCTGCGGCTGGTCGATCCCGGCAACTACGTCACCGCGGGCGAGGCCGGCGGCATCGTCGTCATCACCCAGGTGCAGCCGATCTCCGTCCTGTTCACCCTGCCGGAGGACAACATTCAGGCGATCCTGGCGCGGCTGCGCGACGGGGCACACCTGCCGGTCACCGCCTACGACCGGACGCGCGACCGCGTGCTGGCGACCGGCACGCTGACCACGGTGGACAACCAGATCGACGTGACCACCGGCACGGTCAAGCTGCGCGCCCAGTTCGACAACGCCGACCAGTCGCTGTTCCCCAACCAGTTCGTCAACGTCCAGCTTCTGGTGGACACGCTGGCCGGTGTGCCGATGGTTCCGGTGGCGGCGGTGCAGCGTGGGGCACCCGGCACCTATGTCTATGTGGTGAACGGCGAGGACAGCACGGCCTCGGTCCGTCCGGTGACGCTCGGCGCCAGCGACGGGGCAAAGACCGTCATCACCCAGGGCCTGCAGCACGGCGAGACGGTGGTGATCCAAGGCGCCGACCGGCTGCGCGAGGGCGCCAAGGTCGCGGCGACCGACGGCTCGGCCCAGCCGGCCGCCCCCGCCACATCTTCCGCCCCGGCCAGCGAGGGCCCGCGCCCGCAGCGCCGCCCCCAGCGCAACGCGTCGTAACGCCCGCCTACCGCCATGAACATCTCCCACCCCTTCGTCGTCCGCCCGGTCGCCACCTCGCTGCTGATGCTGGCGATCCTGCTGGTGGGGGCGGTGTCCTACCGCTTCCTGCCGCTGTCGGCGCTGCCGGCGGTGGAATACCCGACGATCCAGGTCCAGACCTTCTTCCCCGGCGCCAGCCCGGAGGTGATGACCTCGTCGGTCACCGCCCCGCTGGAACGCCAGCTCGGCCAGATGCCGGGGCTGGTGCAGATGTCCTCGGTCAGCGCCGCCGGGGCGTCGGTCATCACGCTCCAGTTCGGGCTGGAACTCAGCATCGACATCGCGGAGCAGGAGGTGCAGGCGGCCATCAACGCCGCCGGCAACCTGCTGCCCTCCGACCTGCCCGCCCCACCGATCTACGCCAAGGTCAACCCGGCGGACGCGCCGATCCTGACGCTGGCCCTGACCTCCAAGACGCTGCCGCTGACCCAGGTGCAGGACTTGGCCGACAGCCGCTTCGCGCAGAAGCTGTCGCAGCTCCCCGGCGTCGGTCTGGTCAGCCTCAGCGGCGGGCACCGGCCGGCGGTGCGCATCCGCGCCAACGTCCAGGCGCTGGCCGCCTACGGGCTGAACATCGACGACCTGCGCAGCACCATCAACACGGCCAACGTCAACTCGCCCAAGGGCACCATCGACGGGCCGACCCGCAACTACACCATCAACGCCAACGACCAGCTCCGCCGGGCCGACGAGTACAAGGACCTCGTCGTCGCCTACCGCAGCGGCGCCCCGGTCCGCCTGTCCGACGTGGCCGAGGTGCTGGACAGCGCCGAGAACACCCGGCTGGGCGCCTGGATGAACGACACGCCGGCCATCCTCCTGAACATCCAGCGCCAGCCCGGCGCCAACGTGATCGAGGTGGTGGACCGGGTGAAGGAGATGCTGCCCAACCTGACAGCCGCCCTGCCCGGCTCGGTCGACGTCGCCGTGCTGACCGACCGCACCGTGACCATCCGCGCCTCCGTCGAGGATGTGCAGATGGAGATGATGGTGGCCATGGGGCTGGTGGTCCTGGTGATCTTCCTGTTCCTGCGCAACATCCCGGCGACGATCATCCCCAGCCTGTCGGTGCCGCTGTCGCTGGTCGGCACCTTCGCGGTGATGTATCTGGCCGGCTTCAGCCTGAACAACCTGTCGCTGATGGCGCTGACCGTCGCGACGGGCTTCGTCGTCGACGACGCCATCGTGATGATCGAGAACATCGCCCGCCATGTGGAGCGCGGTGAATCCCCGCTCCAGGCCGCGCTAAAGGGGTCGAAGCAGATCGGCTTCACCATCGTGTCGCTGACCGTCTCGCTGATCGCGGTGCTGATCCCGCTGCTGTTCATGGGCGACGTGGTCGGCCGGCTGTTCCGCGAGTTCGCCATCACGCTGGCCGTCACCATCCTGATCTCCGCTGTCGTCTCCCTGACGCTGGTGCCGATGCTCTGCGCCAAGCTGCTGCGTCACCGCGAGCCGCGCGAGATGTCCGCCATCGCGCGGCGCATCGAGGCGTGGTTCGACGCGGTGGTCGCCGGCTACGCCCGCACGCTGCGCTGGGTGCTCGACCGCCAGGGGGCGACGCTGCTGGTCGCCGTGGGGACGCTGGCGCTGACGGTCGTGCTCTACACCGCCATCCCCAAGGGCTTCTTCCCGGCGCAGGACACCGGCCTGATCCAGGGCGTGACGGAGGCCACCCAGTCCGTCTCCTACGCCGCCATGGCGGAGCGGCAGCGGGCGCTGGCGGTGGAGGTGCTGAAGGACCCCGACGTGGTCAGCCTGTCCTCCTTCATCGGGGTGGACGGCACCAACACCACCATGAACAGCGGGCGCCTCCTCATCAACCTGAAGCCGAAGGAGCAGCGGACGGACCATGTGGCCGACATCATCCGCCGCATCCGCCACAACACCGCCGCCGTCCCCGGAATCGAGCTGTTCATGCAGCCGGTGCAGGACCTGACCATCGACGCCACGGTCAGCCGCACCCAGTACCAGTTCGTGCTTGAGGACGCGAACCCCGAGGAACTGCGCGTCTGGGCGCCGAGGCTGATCGACCGGCTGGCCGCGGTGCCGGAGATCACCGACGTCACCAGCAACCTTCAGGAGAAGGGGCTGTCGGCCGCCATCACCATCGACCGCGACACCGCCGCGCGCTACGGCGTCACCACGGCGGCCATCGACAACGCGCTGTACGACTCCTTCGGCCAGCGCATCGTCTCCACCATCTTCACCCAGGCCAACCAGTTCCGCGTGATCCTGGAGGCCGACCCCGACCGCATGACGGTGGACCAGCTTCTCACCTCCATCCATCTGCCCTCGGCGGGCGGCGGGCAGGTGCCGCTGGCCGCCTTCGCGCGGATGGAGGTGCGCAACGCGCCGCTCCAGATCAACCATTTCGGGCAATTCCCGGCGGTCACCGTCTCCTTCAACCTAGCGCCGGGGGTGTCGCTGGGGGCAGCGGTCAAGGCCATCGAGGCGGCGGAGCAGGAACTCGGCCTGCCGGCCAGCGTACTGACCCGCTTCCAGGGCGCCGCGCTGGCCTTCCAGGCGTCGCTGGGCAACCAGCTCCTGCTGATCCTGGCGGCCATCGTCACGATGTACATCGTGCTGGGCGTCCTCTACGAGAGCTACATCCATCCGATCACGATCCTCTCCACCCTGCCCTCGGCGGGGGTGGGGGCGCTGATCGCGCTGATGCTGGCCGGGCACGACCTGGACATCATCGCCATCATCGGCATCATCCTGCTGATCGGCATCGTGAAGAAGAACGCGATCATGATGATCGACTTCGCGCTCGACGCCGAGCGTGAGGAGGGCAAGCCCCCGCGCGAGGCGATCTATCAGGCCTGCCTGCTGCGCTTCCGGCCGATCCTGATGACGACGATGGCGGCGCTGCTCGGCGCCCTGCCGCTGATGCTCGGCACCGGCACGGGGTCGGAGCTTCGCCAGCCGATGGGCGTGTCCATCGTCGGCGGACTGATCCTCAGCCAGCTTCTCACCCTCTACACCACGCCGGTGATCTATCTGGCCTTCGACCGGCTGGCCGCGCGCCTGCGCGGGCGCCCTGACGGGCAGACGGAAGGGGCCGCGCGATGAGCTGGGCCGCCAACCTGTCGGCGCCCTTCATCCGGCGGCCGGTGGCGACGACCCTGCTGACGCTCGGGATGGCGCTGGCCGGGGCGCTGGGCTTCGTCGGGCTGCCGGTGTCGCCGCTGCCGCAGGTGGATTTCCCGACCATCTCGGTCACCGCCTCGATGCCCGGCGCCAGCCCGGAAACGATGGCGGCCAGCGTCGCGACACCGCTGGAACGGCATCTGGCGCAGATCGCCGACGTGACGGAGATGACCTCCTCCAGTTCCGCCGGATCGACGCGCATCACGCTGCAGTTCGGGCTGAACCGCGACATCGACGGCGCGGGCCGCGAAGTGCAGGCCGCCATCAACGCCGCCCGCGCCGACCTGCCGTCCAGCCTGCGCAGCAACCCGACCTACCGCAAGGTCAACCCCGCCGACGCCCCGATCATGATCCTGACCATGACCTCGGCGACGCTCAGCCAGGGGCAGCTCTACGATTCCGCGGCGACCGTGCTCCAGCAGAAGCTGTCGCAGGTGGAGGGCGTCGGGCAGGTCAGCATCGGCGGCAGCTCGCTCCCCGCCGTGCGGGTGGAGCTGAACCCGCGCGCCCTGTTCCAATACGGCATCGGGCTGGAGGACGTGCGCGCCGCCATCGCGTCGGCCAACGCCAACGCCCCCAAGGGCGCCGTCGAGGACGGGGAGCTGCGCTTCCAGATCTACACCAACGATCAGGCCCGCAAGGCGGAGGAATACCGGTCGCTGGTCATCGCCTACCGCAACGGGGCCTCCGTCCGCCTGTCCGACGTGGCCGAGGTGTCGGACAGCGTGGAGGATCTGCGCAACGCCGGAATCACCAACGGCAAGCCGTCGGTCCTGCTGATGCTGAACCGCCAGCCGGCGGCCAACATCATCGAGACGGTGGACCGGGTGAAGGCCATGCTGCCGGAGCTTCGCGCCTCCATCCCCGCCGACATCGACCTGTCGGTCTCCAGCGACCGCACCACGACCATCCGCGCCTCGCTGGCCGAGGTGGAGCACACGCTGATCATTGCCGTTGGGCTTGTGGTGATGGTGGTGTTCCTGTTCCTGCGCAACGCGCGGGCGGCGCTGATCCCCAGCGTGGTGGTGCCGGTGTCGCTGGTCGCCACCTTCGGCGCCATGTATCTGCTCGGCTACAGCCTGAACAACCTGTCGCTGATGGCGCTGACCGTCGCCACCGGCTTCGTGGTTGACGACGCCATCGTCGTTCTGGAGAGCATCGCCCGCCACATCGAGAACGGCATGTCCCGCACCCAGGCCGCGCTGCGCGGCGCGCGGGAGGTCGGCTTCACCGTCCTGTCGATGAGCGTGTCGCTGGTCGCCGTCTTCATCCCGATCCTGCTGATGGGCGGCATCGTCGGGCGGTTGTTCCGCGAATTCGCCCTGACCCTGTCCATCGCCATCCTGGTCTCGATGGTCATCAGCCTGACCACCACGCCGATGATGTGCGCGGTCCTGCTGCGGGAGCCGCGCAAGGCCAAGGAGCCGGGCCGCGCCGTGGCCGCCCTGCGCCGGGTCGGCGCGTGGATCGGCGGGGGGACGCTGCGCCTCTACGACCGGACGCTGACGGCGGCGCTCGACAACAGCCTGCTGACCATGGTGGTCTTCGCGGCGACGGTGGCGCTCAGCATCCATCTCTTCACGATCATCCCCAAGGGCTTCTTCCCGCAGCAGGACACGGGCCGGCTGAACGGATTCGTCGTGGCGGACCAGAGCACCTCCTTCACGCTGATGAAGGAGAAGATGGAGCGCTTCGTGGCGCTGGTGCAGGCCGACCCGGCGGTGGAGACGGTGGTGGGGTACACCGGCGGCAGCCGGACCAACAGCGGCTACATGGCCGTCACGCTGAAGCCGCTGGCGCAGCGCGACGTCACGGCCGACGCGGTGATCGCCCGGCTGCGCGGCCAGCTCACCCAGGTGCCCGGCGCCAACCTCTACCTGTCGGTCATGCAGGATTTGCGGGCGGGGGCACGGCAGGCCAACGCCAACTACCAGTTCACGCTGCAGGGCGACACGCTGGACGAGCTGCAGACCTGGGCGCCCCGCCTGACCCAGGCGCTCCAGCAGGTGCCGGAACTGACCGAGGTGAACTCCGACCAGCAGCAGCGCGGGCTGGCGCTGGAGGTGACGGTGGACCGCGACGCCGCGGCGCGGCTGGGCCTGTCCTTCAACCAGATCAACAACACGCTCTACGACGCCTTCGGCCAACGCTCCGCCTCGACCATCTACAACCCGCTGAACCAGTACCGTGTGATCATGGAGGTCGCCCCCCAGTACCGCGAGGACCCGGAGATGATGAAGGACATCCTCATCAGCAAATCCGGCGGGGCGGTCAGCGGGACGCAGGCGACCAGCGCCATCGCCGGGGCGGCCACGGCCGACACCGAGGCCGCGCGCAACCAGCGCATCAACCAGATCGCCACCACCGGCCGCAACGCCGCCTCCACCGGATCGGCGCTCAGCACAGGGGTGGAGACGATGGTTCCGCTCTCGGCCATCGCCCGCGTCTCGCTGGAGAACACGCCGCTGTCGGTGAACCACCAGGGGCCGTTCGTCGCCACCACCATCTCCTTCAACCTCGCCCCCGGAATCTCGCTGGGCGAGGGGCTGACCCTGATCCGCCACACCATGGACCGGATCGGCATGCCGACGACCATCCAGGGCAGCTTCCAGGGCACCGCGCGGGTGTTCCAGCAGTCCATCGGCGACCAGCCGGTGCTGATCCTGGCGGCGCTGCTGGCCGTCTACATCGTGCTGGGCGTGCTCTACGAAAGCTACATCCACCCGCTGACGATCCTCTCCACCCTGCCCTCCGCCGGGGTGGGAGCGCTGGTCGCGCTGATGGCGCTGGACAAGGAACTGAGCATCATCGCGCTGATCGGCGTCATCCTGTTGATCGGCATCGTCAAGAAGAACGCGATCATGATGATCGACGTGGCGCTGGAGGCGGAACGGAGCGAGGGGCTGGACCCGCGCACCGCGATCCATCGCGCCTGCCTGCTGCGCTTCCGCCCGATCATGATGACCACGGTCGCCGCCCTGCTGGGCGCCCTGCCGCTGGCGCTCGGTTCCGGCGACGGAGCGGAGCTGCGCCAGCCGCTGGGCATCGCCATCGTCGGCGGTCTGGTCGTCAGCCAGATGCTGACCCTCTACACGACGCCGGTCACCTACCTGTACCTCGACCGCTTCCGGCTGTGGTGCCGGCGGCGCTGGCGGCGCCCCGAGGCGGGTGTCGCGGCATGATGGCGGCCACTGCCGACAAGTCCCTCTCCCGCCCCGGGAGAGGGTGCCCGCGACAGCGGGCGGGTGAGGGTCCCGCGAGGATCATGGCGCTGATTCTCGGCGGCACCCTCACCCTTCCCACGCCTGCGGCGCGGGCCCCTTCCCTCTCCCGGGGCGGGAGAGGGGATTGACCGTGGATGAACCTGATATGACGACGATCATCGGGCGGCGCGCCCGTCTGCTGGGTACGGCGCTCGGCACCCTCACCCTGCTGTCGGCCTGCGCGGTGGGACCGGACTACGAGCGGCCCTCTGCCGCCGTGCCGCCGGCCTACAAGGAGGGCGGTATCACCCCCGTGGCCTTCGCTCCCCCCGTCCCGCGCGACGACGGCTGGCGCCCCGCCACCCCCGGACAGGCGGAGGCCGGTCCTTGGTGGACCGTCTTCAACGATCCGGTGCTGGACGGGCTGATGCGCCGGGTGGAGGTCGACAACCAGAGCCTGAAGGCGGCGGAAGCCGCCTACCGGCAGGCCGAGGCGCTGTCGGATCAGGCCCGCTCCGCCTTCTTCCCCATCCTGTCGGTCAGCGGCGGGGCCGACCGGGCGGGAACCGTCGGGTCGGGCAACCGCAGCGTTTCCGGCACCGGCATCAGCCGCGGCGGAACCCCGGTGACCACTTACGACGCCGGGCTGGGGGCGAGCTGGGCGCCGGACCTCTGGGGCCGCATCCGCCGGTCGGTGGAAAGCAACGACGCCAACCTCCAGGCCAGCGCCGCCGACCTCGCCGCCGCGCGCCTGTCGGCGCAGGCGCAGTTGGCCACCGCCTACGTGCAGTTCCGCGTGGCGGACGAGCGCAAGGCGCTGCTGGAGCGGGCCATCGCGGCCTACCGCCAGTCGCTGGAGATCGCCCGCAACCGCCACGCCGTGGGCACGGCGACCCTGGCCGACGTCTTCACCGCCGAGACCCAGGTCCGCTCCACCGAGTCGCAGCTCGTGGCACTGGGGGTGCAGCGCGCCCAGTTCGAGCACGCCATGGCGGTTCTGGTCGGGCAGGCGCCCGCCGCCTTCGCGCTGGCCCCGGCGCCGCTGACTGCCGCGGTCCCGGCGATCCCGCCCGGCGTGCCCTCCGCCCTGCTGGAGCGCCGGCCGGACATCGCGGCGGCGGAACGGCAGATGGCCCAGGCCAACGCCCAGATCGGCATCGCGGAGTCGGCCTGGTACCCGGACGTGGTGCTGTCCGGCTCCATCACCAACAGCGCGACGATCCTGCCCAAGCTTCTCCAGGCGCCGACGGCGATCTGGGCGGTCGGGGCGCAGGTCGCCCAGACCCTGTTCGACGGAGGCGCGCGGACGGCCGAGGTGGAGCTGCGCCGCGCCGTCTTCGACCAGAGCGTGGCGCAGTACCGCCAGACCGTGCTGACCGCCTTCCAGGAGGTCGAGGACCAGCTCGCCGCCCAGCGCATCCTGGCCCGGCAGGCCGCCGTGCAGGACGACGCCGTGCGGCTGGCACGCGAGGCGGAGCGGCTGACCCTGAACCAGTACCGGGCTGGCACCCTGCCCTACAGCAGCGTCCTGACCGCCCAGACCGCCGCCCTGTCGGACGAGGAGAGCGCTTTGTCGGTGCGGCAGAGCCGCCTGCTGGCCGCCGTGTCCCTCCTCCAGGCGCTGGGGGGCACTCCGCCGAATTTTTAATCCGGGGGAAGGCCGGGCTACCCCTTCGGACTCCGCATCGAAAGTGGTGCGGGGATGGGACGGTCAGTCCTTTGAAAAAATGGATAAAACCCGCGCAGTTGCTGGCTGCGGGGGCGGTGCCGGGGTCAATCCGCTGGACGGGCTAGCCCGCAATTTCAGTAACGGCATGGGGAACTTGAGATTTATCTGAGTCCCGTGCGTTCAACCCCAAAGAAAAGCAGGCGCAGCATGATTCTCGATGCTCGCTCGGTGTCCTCGGGCACCAACCTTGACGCGGACCTCTGCATCGTCGGCGCCGGTGCCGCCGGGCTCGCCATAGCCCGTGCGCTGGCCGGTTCGCGCTGGAAGATCGTCCTTCTGGAGAGCGGCGGGCTCGACCCCGACGGCCACACCCAGTCGCTCTACGCCGGCGAGAATCTCGGCCTGCCCTACGAGCGCCTGTCCACCGCGCGCAGCCGCTATTTCGGCGGCAGCACCAACTGCTGGGGCGGCTTCTGCCGGCCCTTCGAGCCGATCGACATGGAGGCGCGGCCCTGGGTGCCGAACAGCGGCTGGCCCTTCGGGCCGGAGATGCTGGCCCCCTACTACGCCCGCGCCCACAGCCACCTGAATCTGCCGTCTCGCATCTACGACAACGGCCATTGGGAGAAGACCCTGGCGCCAGACGGGATCGAGTTCCTGCCGGTCGAGGGCGGCGCGCTGGAGAACCGGATCGCCCAGATCAGCGACCAGCCGCGCGTCGGCGTGACCTCCGTCGACGAGATCGTCCAGGCCGCGAACATCGCCTGCTACCTGAACGCCAATGTCACCGAGTTCGAGACCAACGACACCGCCACGGTGGTCGAGCGGGTGCGTTGCGCCGCCCTTAGCGGCGCCCGCTTCACCGTCACGGCGCGGCAGTTCGTCCTGTGCTGCGGCGGCATCGAGAACGCCCGCCTGCTGCTGCTGTCCAACCGGGTGCAAAGCGCCGGGCTGGGCAACGGCCACGATCTGGTCGGCCGCTACTTCACCGACCACCCGCGCATCAAGGCCAGCTCGGTCCGGCTGACCGATCAGGCGCGGCACCGCCGCCTCTACGACATGACGCTGACGCTGTCGCGCCGCCGGCTGAACGCCAAGCACCTTCCCGTCTCAGCCTCCCTGTCGCCGACGGTGGAGACGCAGCGCCGGCTGGGGCTGATGAACTCGCGCAGCTATCTGGTGGCGCAGTATCACGGTGAGGCGACCGCCGGGGTGCGCGCGCTGCACGACCTGCGCATGCTGATGTCCGACCGCCGCAAGTTCGGCCACGCCGAGGGCGACCTGCGCGCCCTGCTGCGCGAGGCGGTGCCGCAGATCGCGCTGAATCTGCCGAACCTCGCCTACGCGCTGTTCGACAATGTGGTCAACCCGGCCTGGGTGACGCGCAGCTTCCTACTGGAAACCATCGTCGAGCCGGTGCCCAACCCCGACAGCCGCGTAACCCTGGCGACGGAGCGCGACGCGCTTGGCCTCAACCGGGCCGACACGGTGTGGCGCCTGACCGAGCAGGACCGCGACAACTTCCTGCGCACCAACGCGCTGGTGCGGACGGAACTGACCCGCAACGGCCTGATCACGGTGACCGAGGCCGACCCGCAGGAGGCCGCCGAGCGCGCCTGGGCGGAGCGCATCTCCTGGTGCTGGCACCATATGGGCACCACCCGCATGCACGACGACCCGAAGCAGGGTGTGGTCGACGCGCGCTGCAAGGTGCACGGGATGCACAACCTGTACATCGGCGGCAGCTCGGTCTTCCCCAGCATGGGGTGCGACCACCCGACCATCAACCTCGTGGCGCTGGCCTTCCGCCTCGCCGAGGAGGTGTCGGCCCAGCTTCAGCACGACCGCGCGGTCACTCTGGAGGGCCAGCAGGCGGCGTGATTCGCCGGTCCGGCACGGGCGGGGAGCGATCTTCCCGCCCGCAACCTCCAATCCTGGCCCCAATCCCGGTTGACCGAGAAATCAACTCAACTACTCTTGGAGCAAGAAGGGTCCAAGGGACAAGGGACGTTGGGGACGGGGATGGCGGACGATATCGGGACGGGAAATCCGGACCTCATGCTGCGTTTTCAGGCCATGCTGGACACGGTGCCGGACGGGATCGTCATCATTGATGCCGAAGGGCGCATCCAGACCTTCAACCCGGCCTGCGAACGGCTGTTCGGCTGGACCACCGCCGAGGTCATCGGCCACAACGTCAAGATGCTGATGCCGCCGCCCTACCGGGAGGAGCATGACGGCTATCTGGAGCGCTACCACCGGACCGGGGAACGCCGGATCATCGGCATCGGGCGAGAGGTCACCGGCCTACGCCGCGACGGCACCACCTTCCCGATGGAACTGTCGGTCGGCGAGGCCTGCCGGGAGGCGGGTGGCGGCGGGGTCTACATCGGCATCATCCGCGACATCAGCGAGCGCAAGCGGGCCGAAACCGCCCTGCGGGAGCGCGAGGCCCGCCTCACCTCCATCCTGGAGACCGTGCCCGAGGCGATCATCGTCATCAGCGAGCGGGGACTGATCGAGTCCTTCAGCCCGGCGGCGGAGCGGCTGTTCGGCTACAGCGCCGCCGAGGTGACGGGGCGGAACGTCAGCCTGCTGATGCCCTCCCCCTACCGGGAGCAGCACGACCGCTACATGGACCATTATCTGACCACCGGGGAGCGCCGGATCATCGGCATCGGGCGGGTGGTCTCCGGCCTGCGCCGCGACGGCTCGGTCTTCCCGATGGAGCTGGCGGTGGGCGAGGTTCAGCTGGCCGGGCATCGCTGCTTCACCGGCTTCATCCGCGACCTGACCGAGCGGCAGGCCACCGAAAAGCGCCTTCAGGAGCTTCAGGCGGAGCTTCTGCACGTCAGCCGGGTCAGCGCCATGGGTCAGATGGCCTCCACCCTGGCCCACGAGCTGAACCAGCCGCTGACCGCCGTCATCAACTACGCCAAGGCGGTGAAGCGCCTGCTCGACCGTCCGGATGGGGCGGACAAGGCGCGGGAGACGATGGACAAGGCCACCGCCCAGGCGGCCCGCGCCGGCCAGATCATCCGCCGCCTGCGCAACTTCATCGAGAAGGGCCAGACCGAGCACACGGTGGAGAGCATCGGCAAGGTGGTGGAGGAGGCCAGCGCCCTCGCCCTGGTCGGCGCCAAGGAGCGCGGCGTCCATGTCCGGCTGGAGATGAGTGGCGACGAGCGCCCCGTGCTGATCGACAAGATCCAGATCCAACAGGTCGTCCTCAACCTCGTCCGCAACGCCATCGAGGCCATGGCCGAGTCGGAGATTCGGGAACTGACGGTCACCACCGGCCCCGATCCGGAATCGGCGGCGCTGATGCGCGTCACCGTCCGCGACACCGGCCCCGGTCTGAACGAGACCGTGCTGGCCCAGCTTTTCCAGCCCTTCGTCACCACCAAGGAGAAGGGGATGGGACTCGGCCTGTCGATCTGCCGGTCGATCATCGAGGCCCATGGCGGCCGCCTGTGGTTGGAACCGGGGGACCGAGGGGCCACCTTTGCCTTCACCGTGCCGGTTGCCGGAGAGGATGATGCGCCCTGAGCCCCCATTGCCGCCCGAATTATCCCCGTCGGACATGACGGTCTTCGTCCTGGACGACGACGAAGCGGTGCGCGACTCCGTCGTGATCCTGCTGGAATGCGAGGGCTTCCGGGTCGAGGGTTTCGCGTCCCCCATCGCCTTCTTGGAATCGGACGCGCCGTCGCGTCCCGGCTGCCTGCTGGTCGATGTGCGGATGCCGCAGATGAGCGGGCTCGACGTGCAGGAGCGCTTGGTGCAGGAGGGGCGCGGCCTGCCGGTGATCGTGATGACCGGCCACGCCGACGTGCCGCTGGCGGTGCGGGCCATGAAGGCCGGCGCCGTCGACTTCGTGGAGAAGCCCTTCGACGAGCAGGCCCTGATCGGCAGCGTGAAGACCGCCCTGGCCCGCGCCGTTCCAACGCCTGCGCCGCAGGCCGCCCAAGCGCCCGCCCCGTCCCCAGCCGCCCCCGCCGCGTCTCCGGAGGTGCTGGAGCGGCTGTCCTGCCTGACGCCGCGGGAGCGCGACGTGCTGCAATGGCTGGTCGAAGGCAAGTCGAACAAGGTCATCGCCTTCGAGCTGTCCATCAGCCCGCGCACCGTCGAGATCCACCGCGCCCGCGTGATGGAGAAGATGCGCGCCGACAGCCTGCCCTCGCTGGTCCGCATGGCCCTGGCCGCCGGGATCGCCCCCAAAGGGGAGTAATTCGGGTCGCCGGGCGACGCTGGCGGCGACTGATCCACATCAAAACCGCGCCCGATAAGGGGAACTCCGTATTCCGGCACCGCCGGTCGGCTTCTATCTTCCCTGTAACGCCCCACGACGGGCGTCATTCCGCGTGATTTCCGATGCTGGAGGCAGTCTTGGCCGAACCGGGCGATAGCATCGTCTACATCGTCGACGACGACGAGCCGGTGCGGGACTCGATGAAGGCGCTGCTCGAAGCCTGTGCCTTCGAAGTGCGCGACTATGCGTCGTGCCAGAGTTTCATGGATCAGTACAACGGCAAGCCGTCGGGCTGCCTCGTTCTCGACCTGCATCTGCCGGTGATGAGCGGGCTGGAGTTCATCGAGCGCTTCGGCGCGAACCTGCACGGCCTGCCCGTCATCATGGTGTCGGGGCGCGGCGATCCCGCGACCTTCGCCCGCGCGCGGGAAGCCGGCGTGACCGCCTTCTTGGAAAAGCCGTTCGAAGAGGACCAGCTCCTTGACGCGGTGCAGCGCCTGCTGCCAGCCTGACCGTCCTTCTCGGTCCTGAGAGGGCCGCCGTTCCCCGGACAGGGTTCGTGAGACACCGTCCGCAGCGGAGCGCGCCCATGGCGTCCGAAGAATCCTTTTCCCGCCCCCTGTCTGCCCTGGAGGCCGTGCGCAGCCGCCGCAGCGTCCGCGCCTTCACCGCCAAGCCGGTGCCGCGCGCCGTGGTGGAAGAGATCCTCGACGCCGCCAGCCGGGCGCCCAGCGGGTCGAACATCCAGCCTTGGAAAGTCCACGCGGTGGCCGGTGCTGCGCGCGAGGCGCTGTCGGCGGAGCTGCGCGCCGCCCATTTCGACCCGGCGGATGACCAGGCAGGCGCTGAATACACCTATTACCCGACGCAGTGGTTCGAGCCCTATCTGGCGCGGCGCCGAAAGATCGGCTGGGACCTCTACGGCCTGCTCGGCATCGCCAAGGGCGACCGGGAGGCGATGGCTCACCAGCACGCCCGCAACTACGATTTCTTCGGCGCCCCGGTCGGGCTGTTCTTTACCATGGACCGGCGGATGGAGCAGGGAAGCTGGCTCGACGTCGGCATGTTCATGGAGAATGTGATGGTGGCGGCGCGGGGCTTCGGGCTGGACACCTGCCCGCAGGCCGCCTTCATCACGTACCACCGCATCGTCCGCCGCCATCTCGACATCCCGGACACCGACATCCTGCTGAGCGGCATGGCGCTGGGCCACGCCGACCCCGACGCGCCGGAAAACCGCCTGGAGACCGAGCGCGCACCGGTCGCCGACTTCACCCGTTTTCACGGCTTCTGATATCCCCGCCTTGTCGGCCCCTGTTGTCGGCCCCTGTTCGCGATGTGCGTTTTCGCACAGGCGTCGGCGGGCCGTGGCGGCACTCTCCAGCTGCGCCGCGAAGCGCTGGCCTGACCGTTCCATCCCGGCAGGCTCCGCCCCGCGTCCTGTTTCCTGCGGCTTGGAGTGTTCCGACGATGGCTCTGCTCGATGATCTTGTGGTGCAGACCGCCCTGTTTCCGCTGGTGGTCGGCGTCGCCGCCGTCGGTGTGGTCCGTCTCGCCGGCGGGCGCACGCGGGGTCCCCGGTTGGCGGCGGCGGGTGTTGCCGCCGCCTTCCTGGCGGCCTACGCGCTGATCGTCGGCCTGCCCGCCCTGCCCCCGCCCTCCAGCATGGGCCGCCTGTTCTGGAGCGCGGTGGCCGGTCTGGTCATCGGCGTCGGCGCCGACCTCGCCGGGCTCGACCGCCGCCGCGGCACTTGGCTGCTCGGCGCCTGGGTGACGGCGGCGCTGCTGTGGATCGCCCTGCCGGTGCTGCCGGGCAGCCTGGACACCATCACCGCCGCGGTCCTTCTGCTGGCCGGCGGCTGGATCGCCCTGACGCGGACCGCCGGCGAGGGCGAGGGAGCGGCGACGCCCGGCGTCGCCCTGCTGGCCGCCGCGGTAGCGGTGGGCGGGGTGGCGCTGGTCGGCGCCTCGGCCTCCGTCGCCCAGCTCGCCTTCGCGCTGGCCGCGGCCACCGGCGGCCTGCTGCTGTGGAACTGGCCGGTGGAGCGCCACGCCTGGGGCAACGCCGGTCAGGCGGCGCTGGGCATCCTGGTCCTGCTGGCCGCCACCCTGACCTTCTTCTCCTCCGCCCACGCCGAAGCCCTGCTGCTCGTCCTGCCGGCCTTCTTCGCCGACCGGCTGCGCGACCGCCTGCCCCTGCCGCGCACCGCCGCGGGGCGGGCCATGGGCACCGTGGCGCTGACCGCCATCGCCCTGGTGCCGGCCGTCGCCGCCGTGGGCGTCGCCTTCCTTCTCTCCGCCGGTTCCGACGTGTCCGGCTACTGACCCACCCCATTCATCCCGTTCCATCCGACAAAGGACTTCCGAATCATGAAGCGTCTTCTCTCCGCCGCCGCCCTGTCCGCCCTCGTCGCCCTGCCGATGACCGTCCAGGCCGCCCCGGTCGCCTACAAGCTCGACCCGGCCCACACCGCGGTGGTCTTCATCGTCGACCATCTTGGCTTCTCTAAGGCGGTGGGCAGCTTCAACACGGTGGCCGGCGAGCTGTCCTTCGACAAGGACGCCGCGGACAAGAGCAGCCTGTCGGTGACCATCGACACCACCAGCATCGACACCAACCACGCCAAGCGCGACGAACACCTGAAGTCGCCGGACTTCTTCAACGTGAAGGAGTTCCCGAAGCTGACCTTCAAGAGCACGAAGATCGAGAAGACCGGTGACAAGACCGGCAAGCTGCACGGCGACCTCACCCTGCTTGGCGTCACCAAGCCGGTGGTCCTCGACGTGACCTTCAACAAGGACGGCGTCAGCCCGGCCAGCAAGCAGGAGACGGTCGGCTTCTCCGCCCGCGGCACGATCAAGCGCTCCGACTTCGGCATGAAGTACGGCGTGCCGAACATCGGCGACGACATCCAGATCATCATCGAGTCCGAGGCGGTGAAGGCGTAAGGCGCGCCGTCAATCCTCCTCCGCCGCCTGCCGGACCCGCTCCCGCAGGCGGCGGGTGTCCAACAGGACCAGCGCCCCCCGCCGCTTCTCCAGCAGCCCGTCGCGCTTCAGCGCGCTCAGCTCCCGCGAGACCGCCTCGCGCCGGGTGCTGACACGGGCGGCGAGGTCGGCGTGGGGCGGCGGCGGGGAGATGGTGGCGCTGTGCTCCCCCCGCCCGTCCGGCCGGGCCAGCCGCAGCAGCTCGGCGTAGATGCGGTGGCGCACGTCCAGCGTGTTGAACTCGTTCACCCGCGTGGCGAGCTTCCGGATCTCCCCAGCCAGCAGGACCATCACCTGGTCGCAGACGTCGGGGTGGCGGTGGATGCAATCGCGGAACAGCGCGGCGGGCATGCAGGCGACCGTGGCGTTGGTCACGGCGACGATCCCCGCGGAGCGGGCCTTCCCGTCGATGGCCGCCAGCTCCCCGAAGAACTCCCCGGCGGGAATGTCGCGCAGGATCACCGTCCGCCCGGAGATCGCGCGGATTGTCACCCGGACCAGACCGGCGGCCACGACGAAGACGTCGGTCCCCTCATCCTCGAAATCGATGATCCATTGCCCGGCCTCCACCCGGCGCCAGACGCAACGGTCCTCCAGCGCCCGCAACTCGTTGGGGGACAGGGAGCGGAACAGCGCCGCCCCAGCCAGCGTTTCGGTCCGGCGCCTCATGAACGGGAATGGGTGTCGGGCTGTGGCATGGCGCGGGATGATCTCATAGGATACCGAAGGACGCCACGCAGAAGCCGAGACCCACAGCCCGAGACCGCCGACCAACATGAACGAACGTCCCATCGCCGCCCGGAACCGTTCATGACCGGGATCCGTTCATGAAACGCCGGATCGAACGCCCGCTGCGCCTGTTCACCGGCCTGACGCTGTTCACCTTCGTCATCACCCATTTCCTGGCCCACGCCGCCGGGCTGCTGCTGCTTCCGGGAATGGAGGTGGCGCGGCGCACCCTGCTGTGGGCCTGGGACACGCTGCCGGGGCAGGCGCTGCTCGCCGGCTCCTTCGTCACCCACGCCGGGCTGGGGCTGTGGGCGCTGTACCGGCGGCGCCACCTGCGCATGCCCGCCGGGGAGGCGTGGCAGCTGGGGCTCGGCCTGTGCATCCCACTGCTGCTGATTTCCCACGGCATGGCCGGGATGCTGTCGGACGACCTCTACAACGACCCGCTGACCTACCCGCGGGCGATCGTCCTCTACTGGATCACCGCGCCGGAAACCCTGCTGTGGCGCCAGCTCCTGCTGCTGGTGATTGTGTGGATACACGGCTGCATCGGGGTGCGCGGCTGGCTGATGACGAAGCCATGGTACCGGCGCCGCGCCGCGCTGCTCGGCGCCTTCGCCATGCTGCTGCCCCTGCTGGCGCTGGCCGGGATCGTCAACGCCGGCTGGGACGCCGAGCGCCGGGCCGCCGCCGACCCCACCTATCTGGAGCAGTTCCGCCCGCCCGCCGCCGGCACGCCGGAGGCGGAGAACCGTGCCGCGCTGGCGGCGATCAGCGGCGGCGTGTTCAACACCTACGTCCTGCTGCTGGTCGGCACGCTGGGGATGCGGCAGTACCGCAACTGGCGGGCGCGGGCGACCAGCCCGGTGCGCATCGCCTATCCCGGCGGACGCACAGTGACCGTCCCGCGCGGCACCTCCGTTCTGGAGGCCAGCCGGGCCAACGGCGTCCCGCACACCGCGCTGTGCGGCGGGCGGGGCCGCTGCTCCACCTGCCGCATCCGGGTAACCGAGGGGGTGGACGCCCTGCCGCCGCCCAACGCCACCGAGCGGGCGGTGCTGGAGCGGATGAAGGCGCCGCGCGCCGTCCGTCTCGCCTGCCAGCTCCGCCCGGTGGCGCCGCTGTCGGTGACGCCGCTGCTGTCGGCGCGGGACAACGGCCGCACCTTCGCCGTCACCGCCCCCATGGACAGCGGGCGGGAGCTGGCGATCACCGCGCTGTTCGTGGATTTGCGGGGATCGACCTCGCTGGCGGCGGAACGGCTGCCCTTCGACGCCCTGTTCATCGTCACCCGCTACGTCCAGGTGGTCACCGACGCGATCCGGCGGCACGGCGGCTACGTCATCGCCATCGCCGGCGACGGGGTGATGGGCATGTTCGCCAACGAGGAGGACCCCACCGCGGCGGCGGCCAGCGCGCTGCGCGCCACCGCCGACCTGTGGCGCGACATCGAGGTGCTGAGCCGCGACCTCGCAGAGGAGCTGGACCAACCGCTGGCCTTCGGGGCCGGGGTGCATTCCGGCCTCGCCGTGGTCGGGGCGGTGGCCTGCTCGGAGGACGGATCGCTGCAGTTCATCGGCGACACCGGCAACGTCGCCGCAAGGCTGGAGGAGATGACCAAGACGCTGGGCGCCACCGTGATCTTCTCCGACGCGGCCGCCGAACTGGCGGGGCTCCGGCGGCTGGAGCATCTGGAGCGCCGGGAAGTGTCGATCCGGGGCCGCGACGGCACGCTGGGGATACGGACGGTCCAGCGCCAGGAGGATTTGCGGGCGCTGCTGGAGAGTGCTGGCGCCTGAAGAAAAGAACCCCCGCCGGAGGGCGGGGGTTTTCGATTGTCAGAGCGGATGGGACATCAGAGCAGATGGGCCTGGGCCAGAACCTCGTTGCCGCCGCGCCAGATCATGTCGAGCGCCACATAGGTGATGATGGCGAGGCCGATCCAGCCGATCCAGCGATGCTTGTGCAGCACATGCGCGATCATGTTGGCCGCAGCACCCATCAGGACGACGGAGAGCAGAAGGCCGATGACCAGGACCGTCGGGTGATCCTTGGCCGCACCGGCCACCGCCAGCACGTTGTCCAGCGACATCGACACGTCCGCCACCACGATCTGCCAGACCGCCGCGCCGAAGGTGGTCGTCGCCACCGCCGCGCCGACCGCGGCGTCCCCGGAGCCGGTCCCGGCCAGCGCCTCGTCGGGCGTCACCTCGTCCGCCCCTCCGGAGTGCAGTTCACGGAACATCTTCCAGCAGACCCACAGCAGCAGCACGCCGCCGGCCAGCGTCAGCCCGATGATGGCGAGAAGCTGCGTGGTGATCAGCGCGAAGAAGATGCGCAGCATGATGGCCGCGCCGATGCCCCAGACGATCACCTTGCGGCGCTGCTCCATGGGAACGGCGGCGGCGGCCATGCCGACCACGATGGCGTTGTCGCCGGCGAGAACGAGGTCGATGGCGACCACCTGCCCAAGGGCGGTGAGCTGCGACCAGAGATCGACGCTTTCCATATCAAAATCTCTTCGAAGGCTTCGGTTGGGCTCAATAGCGGTGTGCGGTCATCTCTTTTCTTGGGGCTTGCGCCTGAAACAGCGGCCCTGGGGGTTCTGTCGCACGAATCCAACCACAGCGCAGCAGGTTTAGCGTGCAGCGGTGGGTTGCATCGGATGTGGGGGCGGAATCAATCCGGCGCGCGCAGACGGTAGCCGACACCGGTCTCGGTCAGGATGTGCAGGGGGCGCTCCGGTTCCGCTTCGATCTTCTGGCGGAGCTGACGGATGTAGATGCGCAGATACTGCACGTCGGTGTCCGCACCCCAGACCTCCTTCAGGATGAAGCGGTGGGTCAGCACCTTGCCGGCATGGGCGACCAGCAGGCGCAGCAGGTCGTATTCGCGGGGCGACAGTTTCACCTCGGCGCCGCGGACCGTCACGATCCGCCGGACCAGATCGACAGCCAGGTCGCCGCTGCGGAACAGCGGGCGCTCCCCCTGCTGCTGCAGGCGGTGGCGCAGGGCGGCGCGGATGCGGGCGAGAAGCTCGTCCATGCCGAAGGGCTTGGTCACATAGTCGTCGGCGCCGAGGTCCAGCGCCTCCACCTTGCCCGCCTCGTCGGCACGGCTGGACAGCACGATGATCGGGGCGGCCACCCCGTCGGCGCGCAGGCGGCGGATCACCTCCAGCCCGCCGATCCCCGGCAGGCCGAGGTCGAGCACCAGCAGGTCCGGCGGGCGCCGCCGCACCGCCTCCAGCGCGCCCGCCCCGTCCTCCGCCTCGGCGATGTCGTAGCCCTGGGCGGACAGGGTGGTGCGCAGAAAGCGGCGGATCGGCGGCTCGTCGTCCACCACCAGGACGCGCAGCGGCAGCGTATCCGACCTCATGGCGTCATCTCCTCAATGCCGGGCTCCTCAAGGCCGGGCAGCGCGGCGGCGGCGGGCATGGTCAGGGTGAAGACGGCACCGGAGCGGTCCTTGCGGTTGCCGGCGGCAATGGTGCCGCCCATCGCCTCGACGAAGCCGCGGCAGATCGCCAGCCCCAGCCCGGTCCCGGCGCGCTGCCGGTCCTGGGCCTGGACGCGGTAGAACTTGTCGAAGATGCGCTCGACATCCGCCGCCGGGATGCCGTCGCCCTCGTCCCGCACCTCGATGCGCACCCGACCGCCCTCCCGCGACGCCCCGACCTGGATCAGCGAGCCTGTTGGCGCGTATTTGGCCGCGTTGTCCAGCAGATTGAAGAGAACCTGTTCGAACAGCACGTCGTCCGCCTCCAGCATCGGCAGGTCGGCGGCCAGATCGACGTCCACCCGGTGCCCGGCCAGGATGCGGCCCGCCCGCCCCAGCGCGCTGCCCACCGTCTCCGCCAGATCGACCGGGCCGGTGCGCGGGCGGATCGCCCCCGATTCCAGCCGCGTCATGTCCAGCAGGTTGGCGATGAAGCGGTTCAGCCGCTCCGCCTCCTCCTGGATGGTCGCGGCGAGGTCGCGGCGCGACGCCTCGTCCATCCCGGCGCCGTAGGCGGTCAGGCTGGTCGCCGACCCCAGGATGGAGGCCAGCGGCGTCCGCAGGTCGTGGGAGATCGAGGTGAGCAGGGCCGAGCGCAGCCGCTCCGTCTCGGCGGCCAGACGGGCGCGGTCCACGTCCTCCGCCAGGGTGACGCGCTCAATGGCGAGTGCGGCCTGATCGGTCAGCGCGTCGAGCAGGCGGCGCTGGTCGGGGGTCAGCAGGGCGCCGGGCTTGCCGGTGCGGGCAGTGTCGGTGTCGATGCCGACCACCCCGACCGGACCGCGCCCGGTGCGCAGGGGAAGGAACAGCCACTTGGCGCCGGGCAGCGTGTCCGAGCCGCGCCCGGCGGGCCGGTTGTTCTCCCAGGCCCAGACGGCGGCGGCGAGGTCGGCCTCGCGCAGTTCGTCCTCCGGCGGGTAGCCGGCGCGGACGGACACGGTGTCGCCGTCGGGCAGCAGCAGGACCACATGCACCTTCAGCATCGCCGCGATCTGGTGGGCGGTCGCCCACAGCAGGTCGTCCATGGTGACCACGCCGGCCAGCTTGCGGCTGAAGCCGTAGAGGTCCTCGGTCGTCTTGGCGCGCAGCCGGGCGGTGACGGCCTGGGCGCGCACGCGGGCGGTCAGGTTGCTGGCGATCACCGCGACCACCGCGAAGAAGAACAGCGCGACGATGTTCTCCGGATCGGCGATGGAGAAGGTGTAGAGCGGGTTCAGGAAGAAATAGTTGAAGGCCAGGATGCTGGCGACGCAGGCGTAGAGCGACGGCCCCAGCCCACCGGTCACCGCGCTGGCCAGCACCGCCGTCAGGAACACCAGCCCGATGTTGCCGACATCCAAGATCAGATGCAGCAGGTGCCCGACGCCCAGCGCCAGCGCGACATAGCCGGTGGCGGCGGCGTAGGGCCACCAGGACAGCGCCGGACGCCGAGGGGCCGCGGTGCGCACCGTCTTGGGCGGGATCGGCTCCTCGGCGTCGTCGGCAATGACGTGCACGCTGATGCCGCCGGCCTGCCGGATCAGCCGGAAGGCGATGGAACTGCGCAGCAGCTCCGCCCAAGGGCCGCGGTGGGACTTGGCGATGACGATGTGGGCGACGTTGTTGGTCCGCGCATACTCGACCACCGTTCCGGCGACGTCGCCGCCGGGGATGGTCACCGCCTCGCCGCCCAGCTTCTCGACCAGCCGCAGCGCGTCGGTGATGCGGTCACGCTCGGCCTCGCTCAGGCGCAGGCTGCGCGGAGTCTCGACGTGCAGCGCGGTCCAATGGGCGCGCAGCCGCTCCGCCTGACGGCGGGCGTAGCGGACGACGGCGGCGCAGGCCGGGTCCTCGTTCACACAGACCAGCAGCCGCTCCCCCGCCGCCCAGGGACCGGCGATGGCGTGGGCCTGCATGTGGGTGAGAAGCTGCTCGTCCACCCGCTGGGCGGTGCGGCGCAGCGCCAGTTCGCGCAGCGCCGTCAGGTTGCCGGGGGAGAAGTAGTGGCGGATGGCCCGCTCGGCGGTGCGCGGGACATAGACCTTGCCGTCCTTCAGCCGCTGGATCAGGTCGTCGGGCGTGATGTCGATGACCTCGATGTCGTCGGCGCGGTCGAGGATCGAGTCCGGCACCGTCTCGCGCACGCGGACACGGGTGATCCGGGCGACGACGTCGTTCAGGCTCTCCACATGCTGGATGTTCATCGTCGTGTAGACGTCGATCCCGGCGGCGAGGATCTCTTCCACGTCGAGGTAGCGCTTGGCGTGGCGGCTGCCGGGGGCGTTGGTGTGGGCCAGCTCGTCCACCAGCACGATGGCCGGGCGCCGGACGAGGATGGCGTCGAGGTCCATCTCGTCGAGCCGGCGCCCCTTGTAGTCGATCTTGCGGCGCGGGATGACCTCCAGCCCGGCAAGCAGCGCCTCGGTCTCGCGCCGGCCATGGGTCTCGACCACGCCGACCACCACGTCCACCCCGTCGCGCCGCTTCGCCTGGGCGGTCAGCAGCATCTCGTAGGTCTTGCCGACGCCGGGGGCCGCGCCCAGGAACAGCTTCAGCCGCCCGCGCCCCTCCCGCGCCGCTTCGCGCAGGAGCGCTTCGGGCGAAGGCCGGGCGGCGGCGGCGGTTCGGTCGTTCGGCATCGGGGGCGGCTTTCGGAACGGATCGGCGGCCCCGGCCCCTCCCCCGCCCGCGCGGGAGAACGGACGGGACCGCCTTTTGACCTTCAGCTAATGCGTCGCCGAGGCGGCGTCGAGGGCGAGATTGAGCCGCAGCACGTTGACCACCGGCTCCCCCAGCGGTCCCAGCGGCGAGGGCTCGGTGTTCAGGGTGATCAGGGCGCGGACCTGGGCCTCCGTGATGCCGCGGGCGCGGGCGATTCGGGGGACCTGGAAGTCGGCGGCGGCGGGCGAGAGGTGCGGGTCGAGGCCGCTGGCCGAGGTGGTCACCAGCTCGACCGGCACCGGGGCGTTGGGATTCTCGGCCTTCAGCCGCTCCGTCTCCTCCCGCACCCGGTCGGCCAGTGCTTGGGACGTCGGGCCGAGGTTGGAGCCGCCAGAGGCCGCGGCGTTGTAAGGCGCCGGCACGCTCTTCGACGGGTCGGCCGGGTCCGGCCCCAGCGTGGCGGAGGGTCGCCCGTGGAAATAGCCCTCCCCGGTGACACTCTGGCCGATCAGGGCGGAGCCGACGACCGTTCCGTCCCGCTCGATCAGGCTGCCGTTGGCCTGATGCGGGAAGACGGCTTGGGCGATGCCGGTGACGGCCAGCGGATAGACCAGCCCGGTCACCACGGTCAGCGCGGCGATCATGACGAGGGCGGGGCGCAGTTCCTTGATCATGGCGGGTTCCTCACACGAGGCCGATGGCGGTGACGAGCAGGTCGATCAGCTTGATCCCCGCGAAGGGCACGATCAGGCCGCCCAGCCCGTAGATCAGCAGGTTCCGGCGCAGCAGCCGGGCCGCCCCCACCGCGCGGTAGGCGACGCCGCGCAGCGCCAGCGGGATCAGCGCCACGATGATCAGCGCGTTGAAGATGATCGCCGACAGGATGGCGCTCTCCGGGCTGGCAAGCCCCATCACGTTCAGGGCGCCAAGCTGCGGGTAGAAGGCCAGGAACATGGCGGGGATGATGGCGAAATACTTCGCCACGTCGTTGGCGATGGAGAAGGTGGTCAGGGCGCCGCGGGTCATCAGCAGTTGCTTGCCGATCTCCACGATCTCGATCAGCTTGGTCGGGTCGCTGTCCAGGTCGACCATGTTGCCGGCTTCGCGCGCCGCGACGGTGCCGGTGTTCATCGCCACGCCGACGTCGGCCTGGGCCAGCGCCGGGGCGTCGTTGGTGCCGTCGCCGCACATGGCGACCAGCTTGCCCCGCGCCTGTTCGTCGCGGATCAGCTGAAGCTTCATCTCCGGCGTCGCCTGGGCCAGGAAGTCGTCCACCCCGGCCTCCGCCGCGATGGCGGCGGCGGTCATCGCGTTGTCGCCGGTGATCATCACCGTCTTGATGCCCATCTGGCGCAGGGCCGCGAAGCGCTCCCGGATGCCGCCCTTGACGATGTCCTTCAGATGGATGACGCCGAGCAGCCTGCCGTCGCGAGCGACGGCCAGCGGCGTGCCACCGGACTTGGCGACGCGCTCCGCGATGGCTTGGACCTCGCGCACCGCCGCCTCCAGGGCGGGATCGGGGCGCAGCGCGGTCACCGTGTTGCCTTGGTTGGCGACGCTCTGCCCATAATTCCGCACATGGGACAGCACCGCGTCCACCGCACCCTTGCGGATCGTCACGCCGTCGCTGTCGATGCCGCTCAGCCGCGTCTGGGCGGTGAAGGGCACGAACCGGGCGTGCAGACCGGCCATGTCGCGGGCGCGGATCCCGTAATTCTCCTTCGCCAGGACGACGATGGAGCGGCCCTCCGGCGTCTCGTCGGCCAGCGAGGCGAGTTGGGCGGCGTCGGCGAGATCGCGGTCGGCCACGCCGGGGATCGGCAGGAACTCCGCCGCCTGCCGGTTGCCCAGCGTGATCGTGCCGGTCTTGTCGAGCAGCAGCGTGTCCACGTCGCCCGCCGCCTCGACCGCCCGGCCCGACATGGCCAGCACGTTGAAGCGGACCAGACGGTCCATGCCGGCGATGCCGATGGCCGACAGCAGCGCGCCGATGGTGGTGGGGATCAGCGTGACGAACAGCGCCGCCAGCACCAGCACCCCGACCGAGCCGCCAGCATAGGCGGCGAAGCTGGGGATGGTCGCCACGGCGATGACGAAGATGACCGTCATGCCGGCCAGCAGGATGTTCAGCGCGATCTCGTTGGGCGTCTTCTGCCGCTGCGCGCCCTCCACCAGCCCGATCATGCGGTCGAGGAAGGTGTTGCCCTGGGCGGCGGTGATCCGCACCTTGATCCAGTCGGAGATCACCTGCGTGCCGCCGGTCACTGCCGAGCGGTCGCCGCCGGACTCGCGGACGACCGGGGCGGATTCGCCGGTGATCGCGGCCTCGTTGACGCTGGCCACGCCCTCCACCACCTCGCCGTCGGAGGGGATGAGGTCGCCGGCCTCCACCAGAACGAGGTCGCCGGGCTTCAGGAGGGTGGCCGGAACGCTTTCCCAGCCCTCGCCCGCCAGCCGCTTGGCGGTGGTCTCCGTGCGGGTGCGGCGCAGGCTGGCCGCCTGGGCCTTGCCGCGTCCTTCCGCCACCGCCTCGGCGAAGTTGGCGAAGAGCAGGGTGAACCACAGCCACAGCACGATCTGCAGGGAGAAGCCGATCCCCCCGGCGCCCGTCAGCCCGGCGCCGGTCAGCAGGTCGCGCAGGAACAGCAGCGTGGTCAGCGCCGCCACCACCTCCACGCAGAACATCACCGGGTTGCGGGCCATCAGCCGCGGGTCGAGCTTTCGGACGGAGCCGGCGATGGCGGGCAGGAGGATGGCCGGGTCCAGCAGCGTGGAGGCCGGAGTCCGGGTGGCGGTTTTCGAATGGGTGTCCATGGATGGTCCCCGGTCAGAAGAGGAGGCCGGCGCGCATCGCCAGATGCTCGGCCACCGGGCCGAGGGCGAGCGCCGGGAAGAAGGTCAGGCCGCCGACGATCAGGATGACCCCGGCCAGCAGCCCGACGAACAGGCCGCCGTGGGTCGGGAAGGTGCCGGCCGAGGCCGCGCTGCGCGTCTTGGCGGCGAGCGAGCCGGCGACCGCGATCATCGGCACGATGACCAGGAAGCGGCCCACCAGCATCCCGGCGGCCAGCGTCAGGTTGTACCAGAGCGTGTTGCCCGACAGCCCGCCGAAGGCGCTGCCGTTGTTGGCCGCCGCCGAGACGTAGGCGTAGAGCGCCTCCGAGAAGCCGTGCGGCCCGGCGTTGGCGAGGGAGGCGAGGCCGGTGTCCAGCACCACGGCGAAGGCGGTGCCGCCCAGCATCATCAGCGGCAGGCAGAGCACGGCGAGCATGGTCATCTTGACCTCCTTCGCCTCCAGCTTCTTGCCCAGATACTCCGGCGTGCGCCCGACCATCAGACCGGCGACGAACATGGTGACGATGGCGAACAGCAGCATGCCGTAGAGGCCGGCCCCGACGCCGCCGACGATGATCTCGCCCAGCATCATGTTGACCATCGGCACCATGCCGCCCAGCGGCATGAAGCTGTCGTGCATGGCGTTGACCGCGCCGCAGGAGGCCGCCGTGGTCACCGCGGCGAACAGGGCGCTCATGGCGATGCCGAAGCGGGTCTCCTTGCCCTCCATGTTGCCGGCGGCGTTGTCCAGCCCGAGGGCGGCAAAGGCCGGGTTGCCCTGGGCCTCCGCCCAGTAAACGACGGCGACACCGATGAAGAACAGCAGGCCCATGGCGGCCAGTATGGCCCAGCCCTGCCGCTCGTCCCCGGCCATGCGCCCGAACAGGTTGGTCAGCCCGGCGCCGATGGCGAAGATCGACAGCATCTGAACCAGATTGGTCAGGGCGTTCGGATTCTCGAAGGGATGGGCGGAGTTGGCGTTGAAGAAGCCGCCGCCGTTGGTGCCCAGCATCTTGATCGCCTCCTGCGAGGCGACGGGGCCGAGCGCGATGGTCTGCTTGACGCCCTCCAGCGTGGTGGCGTCCACCGTCCCGGCCAGCGTCTGCGGCACGCCCTGCCAGACCAGGAACAGCGCGTAGAACAGGCTGAGCGGCAGCAGAAGGTAGAGCGTGCCGCGGGTCAGGTCGGTCCAGAAATTTCCGACCGTCCGCGCCCCGGCGCGGGTGAAGCCGCGGACCAGAGCCACGGCCAGCGCGATGCCGGTCGCCGCGGAGACGAAGTTCTGCACGGTCAGCCCGGCCATCTGCACGAGGTGGCTCATCGTGCTTTCGCCGCCGTAATTCTGCCAGTTCGTGTTGGTGACGAAGCTGGCGGCGGTGTTGAAGGCGAGATCGGCGGGGACCGCCGCCATGCCGTTGGGGTTCAGGGGCAGGACGCCCTGCAGGCGCTGCAGCGCGTAGAGCAGCAGCAGGCCGGCGACGTTGAACAGCAGCATGGCGACGGCGTAGGTCACCCAATGCTGTTCCGCCTTGGTGTCCACCCCGGCCAGCCGGTAGAGCCCGCGCTCAAGGGGGCCGAGCAGCGGCGAGAGCAGCGTGCGCTCCCCGTTGAACAGCCGCGTCATGTAGCCGCCGAGCGGGCGCGCCACGGCGGCCACGAGGGCGGCGAAGAGCAGAATGTGAATCCAGCCGCTGACGGTCATGGGAGTCTCCTCAGAACCGTTCGGGGCGGATCAGGGCGTACACGAGGTAGCCCAGCAGCCCGGCGACGACGAGGCCGCCGAGCGCGTAATCGACGATCATGGCCCGTCCCCCTCACAAGCGGTCGCAGGCGTGCACATAGGCGATGGACGCAGCGAAGAAGGCCGCGGTGATCGCCAGCGCGATGATGTCCAGCATGGTTGCCTCCGGGGCGCGTCCGGAGAGCCGGGCGCGCGTCAGCGTGGATCGGATGCCGGCACGGCTGTGTCCGGCACGATCAGGCTGCGCCCGATGCGCGTATAGATTCGAGGGGGGCGGTGGGGGGCGCGAAATATAGGGTGCGTATATGACAGGACGGTAAGTGTATGAAATGGCGAGGTTCTTTCCCCCACCCCGGCCCTCCCCCGCTATCGCAGGGGAGGGAGAAGCAAGTCCCCTCCCCTGCGATAGCGGGGGAGGGTTAGGGAGGGGGCACCGTCAGCACCCCAGCACCCCCCTCACCCGCCCGGCGTTTCCTCCATCCGGCGGAGCAGCATATCGCACGGCCCCTGGAGATGCTCCCGCATCAGGAACTCCACCCGCCCGCTCTGGCGGCGGGCGATGGCGTCGAGGATGCGGCGGTGCTCCTCGTTGTACTGGCGCAGGGTGGGGCCGTCCTTCTCCATCTCGAGGACGTCGTAGATCTTCGGAACCCGGTAGACGGTCTGAAAGGAGCGGTTGAACAGCCCGCTCGGCACCAGCCCCATCAGGGTGGTGTGGAAGCGCTGGTTCAGCAGGCGCCACTGCTCCAGCGCCTCCCCCTCCAGCGGGCTGTCGCCGGCGATCAGCGCCTCGGCGCGGTCGAGGCCGTTGCGCAGCGCCCGCTCCACGTCGAGCGGCAGGCCGCGCTCCGCCACGATGCGGCAGCCGTGCCCCTCCAGCAGGGCGCGCATCTCGTAGCTTTCCAGAAGGTCGCGCCGGGTGAACTGGCGCACCGTGTAGCCGCGGTTGGTCTCGTAGGTGACCAGCCCTTCCCGCTCGGCCGCCACCAGCGCCTCGCGGATCGGGGTCCGCGACACGCCGAACTGGGCGGCCAGTTCCGCCTCCTTCAGCTTGGTGCCGGGGAGCAGCTTGCCCTCCAGCACCCGGTTGCGCAGGGCGGTCATGATGGAGCCAACCTGTTCGGACCGGACGGTCCCGGTCGCCTTCTCATCGCTGAACGGGGTCACGGTGTCCTCCGGCCGGGGCTTCGGGCACCGACGGTTGGAAAATGGCGGGGCAAGGGATTGCGTTCTATCGGCGGCGCAGGAATCGCACAAGCAGAACGCTCATCAGGATCGTCCCGAACAGCCGCAGCGTCTGCAGGGTGAGGATGAAGGGCACGTCGGCGGCGCTGCCCAGCGCCACCACCGTCACCGAATCCAGCCCGCCGGGGCTGGTCGCCAGATAGGCGGTCAGCGGGTCCTTGCCGGTCAGCGTGACCAGCAGCCAGGCGGAGCCGAGCGACATCGCCACCAGACCGAAGGTGGACAGCAGCATCAGCGGCACCGACGCCACCAGATCGCGCAGCAGCTCCCGCCGGAAGCGCAGGCCGGTCGTCCAGCCGATGATCGTGAAGGCGACGGCGATCAGCCAAGACGGCGAATCCAGCACCACCAGCCCGGTCATGTTGAGCGTGCCGCCGAGCAGGATCGGCCCCAGCAGCGCCCCCGCCGGAAGCCGCGTCACGGTCCCGGCCCAGCCGCCGGCCAGCGCGACCGCCACCAGTGCCAGCGTCGAGGCGACGGAGGCCGACGGTGCGGGAACGGCGCCGGGAACGGCGATTGGCACCGGAACGCTGCCCAGCAGGAAATGGCAGACCAGCGAGGCCAGGACGACGACCACGATCACCCGCAGATACTGCATGACGGCGACAAAGCGCGGATCGCCGCCGAAATCGCCGGCCATGGCGATCATCGCCGGGGCGGCGCCCGGCATGGTCCCCCACAGGGCGGTGCCGCCGGGAAAGCGGCCCGACCGCTCCAGCAGCCAGCCGACCAGCACCGCGCCGGCCAGCATCGTGGACAGCGCCATCAGCATGGGGAACCAGTGCAGCGCTACGTCGTGCAGGATGGTCACGTCCATGGACCGGGCGACGACGCCCCCCGTCAGCGCCTGGGCCAGCCAGGAGAAGCGCTTGGGCAGCTCGATGGAGGCGCCGCGCACCCCCAGCAGGATCGCCGCCGCCATCGGGCCGAGCAGCGTCGCACCGGGAAGGCCGGCCACCATGAACAGGGCGGTGAACAGGAGGGTCGCCCCCACAAGCAGGCACCACTGGAGGGGATGGGAAAGGGGCATCATGTCGGCAGATTGCTCAGGGGCGCGCCCGCCGGTCGGCCGCGGGCGCGCCACCGCTCCATACAGTTCGGATGGGGTCAGGGACGAAGGAACGGGATCAGGCGGCCACAGCCTCGGCCTGCTTCTCGACGTAGGCCATCACCTCCGCCACCGGCAGCACGTCGCCGTACTTGGCGTTCATGTCGAACAGGGCGGAGTCGTGCGGGGACTGGTGGCGGTCGCCCACGCATTCGGCGGGGACGATGACGCGGAAGCCGTGGGACACCGCGTCCACCGCCGTCGCCCGCACGCAGCCGCTGGTGGAGCAGCCGGTGAGGATGACCGTGTCGCACTCCATCACGCGCAGCATGGTGCTGAGCGGCGTGCCGAAGAAGGCGGAGGAATGGTGCTTGACCAGCACGACGTCCTGCGGCTCCGGCATCACGCGGGCGTCGAACTCGGCCAGCGGGTTGTCGGCGGTGAAGGCGCGCAGCGCCGGGATCTTCTTGACGAACATGCCGCCCTCGGTCCCGGCCGCGTCATAGACGACCTTGGTGTAGATGACCGGAAGGCCGGCGCGGCGGGCGGCGGCGTAGAGCGGCGCGCTGGCGATCGTCGCGTCCACCACACCCTGCCCGAAGAAGGGGGCGCCGGGCTGGGTGTAGAAGTCGATGAAGTCGATGGAGATGATGGCGGCCTTCCGGCCGAAGCCGATCCGGTTCTGGAAGACGCCGGAATAGTTGTCCTTGAGTTCGTCGGTGACGCTGAACATGGGGTGATCCTTACGCCGATTGCAGGGGGATGGGGCGGATGGGCGGATAGCCGATGTCCTGAAGGACCGCCGTGGCGACCTCGGACCGGGTTTCCGGTGTTTCGGGGAAGTGGCAGGCGACTTGATCGGCGCCGCCGCAGGCCTTCAACGCGGGCTGGTCGATCAGGCAGGCGCGCGGCAGCAGGGCGTCCCCGCTGCGTTCGGTGGGCACGCCGCCCGCCGCGGCGACCAGCCGCGCCCGGTAGCAGCGCGGGTGGAAGCGGCAGCCCGGCGGCACGTTGGTGGCCGAGCCGATCTCGCCCATCGTCACCGAGGTGCGGCGGCGGTTGCGCATCCGCACGTCGGCGATGGGCACCGCCGCCAGCAGCGAGACGGTGTAGGGGTGCAGCGGCCGGCGGTAGAGGTTGTCGCGCTCCGCCATCTCCACGACCTTGCCGAGATACATCACGGCGATGCGGTGGCTGACGTGGCGGACCACCGCCAGATCGTGGGCGATGAACAGATAGGACAGCCCGCGCTCCCGCTGGATGCGCTGGAGCAGGTTGATGATCTGCGCCTGGATCGACACGTCGAGCGCCGACACCGGCTCGTCCAGCACCAGGATCTTGGGGTCGAGCGTCAGGGCACGGGCGATGCCGATGCGCTGGCGCTGGCCGCCGGAGAACTGGTGCGGGTAGCGGTCGGCGTGCGAGGGGTCGAGCCCGACGAGGCTCATCACCCCGGCCACCTTCTGTGGCCCGTCGCCGTCCCACAGACCATGGACCTTCAGCGGCTCGGCGATGCTCTGGCCGATGGTGACGCGGGGGTCGAGCGATCCGTAGGGGTCCTGGAAGACCATCTGGATGTCGCGCCGCATCGCCTGCATCTCGGCCTTCGACACGCCGGTCACGTCGCGCCCGTCGACCAGCAGCCGCCCGCTGGTCGGCTCGACCAGCCGCAGTGCGAGGCGGCCCAGCGTGCTCTTGCCGCTGCCGCTCTCCCCGACCAGCCCCAGCGTCTCGCCGGCGCGGATGGTCAGCGACACGCCGTCCACCGCCCGCACCGCCTTGCCAGCCTTCTTGAACAGGCCGCCGCGGCGGGTGAAGACGCGGGTGGCGTCGACGAGTTCCAGGGCCGGAGGCGGTGCGGAGAGGGTGTCGCTCATCGGATGGCCTCCTTCCGGTCGGGCAGGTCTTCGTGGAAACAGGCGCTGCGGTGGCCGGACCGGTCGCCGGCCAGCGGCAGCGGCAGCCGGGTGCAGCAGTCCGCCCGCCCGCGGCCGACCGTGCAGCGCGGCTCAAAGGCGCAGCCGGGCGGCAGGCGGGCGACGTTGGGCGGCTGGCCCTCGATCGCCGGCAGCTCCTCGTCCACCGGGCCGTCGAGACGGGGAATGCTGCGGAACAGCGCGCGGGTGTAGGGGTGGCGGGGCTTGGTGAAGACCTCCTCCATGGAGCCGGTCTCGACCAGCCGCCCGGCGTACATCACCGCCACGTCGTCGGCGTATTTGGCGACCAGCCCCAGATCATGGGTGATGAGCACCAGCGCCATGCCGGTCTCCGCCTGAAGATCCGCGAGCAGGTCGAGGATCTGCGCCTGCACCGTCACGTCGAGCGCCGTGGTCGGCTCGTCGGCGATTAGGATCTTGGGCGACAGGGCGATGGCCATGGCGATCAGCACGCGCTGGCGCTGCCCGCCGCTGAGCTGGTGCGGGTAGTCGTCCACCCGCCGCGCCGGGTCGGGGATCTGGACGCGGGCCAGCAGCTCGATGGCGCGGGCGCGGGCGGCGGCGCGGCCGATGCGCTGGTGCGCCCGCAGCACCTCGACGATCTGCTCGCCGATGGTGAAGACGGGGTTCAGCGCGGTCAGCGGGTCCTGGAAGATCATCGAGATCACCGCCCCGCGCAGGCGGCGCAGCCGCTCCGGCGGCTGGTGCAGGATGTCGGCGCCGTCGATCCGGACCTCGCCGCGGCGGACGCGGCCCGGTGCCGCGACGAGGCCGAGCGCTGACAGGAAGGTCATCGACTTGCCCGATCCGGACTCGCCGACCACCGCCAGCGTGCCGCCGGCCCGCACGGCGAGGGACACGCCGTCGATGACGGTGATCGGTCCGTCGTCGCCGGGAAAGACCGTGGTCAGGTCGCGCAGCTCCAGCGCGACCGGCCGGGGGGCCGTGGCGGAGGCGATGGGAGCCGCCGGGGCCACGGGATGAAGGTTGGGCATAGGCGTTCTCACAGCACGCGTCCGGAAGAGCGGCGCATCTGCGGGTCGAGCGTGTCGCGCAAGCCGTCCCCCAGCAGGTTCAGGGCGACCACCATCACCGCGATGCAGATCCCCGCCGACAGCGAGATCAGCGGGTTGGAGGCCAGGAAGCTCTGCCCGTCGGCGATGACATTGCCCCAGGTCGGGGCCGGCGGCTGGACGCCGAGGCCGAGGAAGCTCAGGCCCGCTTCGGCCAGGATGGCGGTGGCGGCGCTGACCGTGGCGACCACGATCACCGGCGGCAGGCTGTTCGGCACGACGTGCAGGAAGAGCAGCCGCATCGTGCCCATGCCGATGGCCCGCGACGCCTCGACGTAGGTGCGCGGCTTGATGGTCAGGACGACCGCCCTCATCACCGCGGCGACCCGCGGGGTGAAGGCCAGCGCCACGGCGATGATGACCGACTCCAGCGAGGAGCCGCGCGCCGCCACCAGGGCGAGCGCCAGCAGGAAGCCGGGGAAGGCCAGCAGGATGTCGATGATCGAGACGGTGACCCGCTCGACCCAGCCGCCGAAGAAGCCGGCGACGGCGCCGATCACCATCCCCAGCGACAGCGAGAGCGCCATCACCGCGACGGCGACCTGGAGCGAGATGCGGGTGCCCCAGATCAGGCGGGACAGCACGTCGCGCCCGAACTGGTCGGTACCCAGGAGATGCGCGGCCGAGGGCGGGGCCAGCGTGTTGGCGAGGTCGGTCTCAAGCGGCGACATCGGGGCGATCCAGGGGGCCGCCACCGCCACGATCAGCAGCAGGGTCAGCAGGATCACGCCGATCAGGAAGCCCGGATGGCGGAAATAGCGCATCAGGGACGACCGCCGCGCCGAAGCGGACGCGGAGAGGGTTGCTGTGGCTGCCATGGATCACCGTGTGGACAGGCGCGGATCGACCAGCCCGTAGGCGAGGTCGAGCAGGCTGTTGACGAGGACGACGGCGACGGCCAGCACCAGCACGCCCGCTTGGACGAGCTGGTAATCGCGGGCCGAGACCGCCTTCAGGATCATCGAGCCGATGCCGGGCCGGCTGAACACCACCTCGATCAGGATGGCGCTGCCCAGCGACCAGGCGAAGGTCACCCCGACGATGGCGAGGATCGGCACCAGCGCGTTCTTCAGCGCCAGCCGCCACACCACCCGGCGCTCCGGCACCCCCATCGCGCGGGCGACGCGGATGCAGTCCTGGCCCAGCACCTCCAGCATCGCCGAGCGGGTCAGGCGGGTGATGTAGGCCGCGACCGAGATGCCCAGCACCCCCGCCGGAAGCACCAGATGGTGCAGGTGGGTGAGGACACCGCCGCCCGAGCTGGCCCCCAGCGCCGGGAACCATTTCAGCTCCTGCGAGAACAGCAGGACGGAGGCGAGGCCGAGCCAGAAGACCGGGAAGGAGATGCCGAACAGCGCGACGATCATGATCAGCATGTCGCTCCACGATCCCTGGCGCTCCGCCGTGAGGATGCCGAGCGGGATGCCGATCACCACCGCCACCGCGAGCCCGGCGAAGGCCAGGATCGCGGAGTCGGGGAGGCTGAACAGGATCTCCTCCAGCGCCGGGCGGCCGGTGACCACCGACGACCCGAAGTCCCCGGTGACGGCGCGCAGCACGTAGAGCCCGTACTGCACATAGACCGGCTGGTCGAGACCGAGCTGGGCGCGCAGCGTCGCCAGCGCTTCCTCGGTCGCGTAGTCGCCCAGCATGTACTGGGCGGGGTCGCCGGGGATCATCCGGACCAGGAAGAAGGTCACGGTCACGATGCCGAACACCGTGATCGCGAGCTGCGAGAGTTGGCGAAGAAGCCGGTCCATCGTCAGGCCTCCAGCAGCGAGACCGGATAGGCGCTCATCGTGAACAGGGAGTTCTGGACGAAGCCGGAGACCTTCTTGGTGTGGGCGATGAACAGGTGGTCGGCGTAGAGCGGGATCACCGGCACGTCGCCCATGACCTTAGCCTGGATCTTCCCGTAGACCTCCTTGCGGGCGGCGTCGCCCTGGGCCTGCCGGGCGGCGGCGATCATGTCCTCGATGCCCTCGTAATGGGCGGTGTTGAGGCCCGGCGGGAAGGAGGACTTGGCGAACAGCGACAGGATCGGGCTGTCCGGGTCGGGGGCGCCGACGACGCCGGTGACGCAGGTCGGCACCGTGCCCTTGTTGCGCGCCTGGAGGTAGGCGCCGCGCTCCAGCACCTTGATCTTGGCGTCGATGCCCACGGCGGCGAGGTCGCTGGCGATCGGCACGACGATCTTGTCGTAGGGGTTGGCGCCCGGCGCCACGAGGTCGAGCGAGAAGGAGCCCACCCCGGCCTCCTTGAGCAGCGCCTTGGCCTTCGCCGGGTCGTAGGGGAACAGCGGGACCTGGTCGGTGAATTCCTGGAAGGAGGAGGTGAGGAAGCCGCTCGCCTCCGTCTTGGTGCCCTTGAAGAAGCCGTCGATCAGCGCCTTGCGGTTGATGGCATGGTAGATCGCCTGCCGCACCCGCACATCGCCCAGCGGCTTGATCGAGGTGTTGAGGACGAGGTTGATCGTGTGGTTGGCGTCGCGGTCGAGCACGGTGACCAAGCCGCCGCCCTTCAGGCGCTGGATGACCTCCGGCTGCTGCAGGCCGAAGAAGATGTCGACCTCGCCGTTCTCCAGGGCGATGGCCGCCGCCGTCTCGTCCTTGATGACGCGGAACTGCACCTCCTCGACCTTGGGGGCGCCCGCGAAATAATCCTTGTTGGCGGACAGCTTCACCTCGCGGCCCGGCGCCCAGTTCTGGAACACGAAGGGGCCGGTGCCGATGGGGTTCAGGGCGAAGGCCTTGTCGCCGATCTCGCCCAGCGCCTTGCGGCTGACGATCCAGCCCTGGTTGAAGGCCGACACCTTGTGCAGGAAGCCGGAGTTCGGCTCCTTCAGCGTGATGACCACGCGGTCGGGGGACGGCGTCTCGATGGACTTGATGGAGGCGAGCTGACCGCTGTAGCTGCTGCCGGTCTGCGGGTCGAGCACGCGCTCGAACGAGAACTTCACGTCGTCGGAGGTGAAGGGGCCGAAGCCCTTGTGCCAAGTGACGCCCCCGCGCAGGGCGAAGCTGTAGACGGTGCCGTCGCCGGAGATCTCCCAGCCGGTGGCGAGGTCGGGGACGATGGCGTTGGTCGCCTCGTCGTACTTGACCAGCCCGTTGAAGATCTGGGTGGCGACCGTCTGGTTCTCGATCTGGAAGATGCGGGCGGGATCGAGGTTGCCGATGTCGCTGCCGATGCGCACCCGCAGGACCGGCGGAGCCGCCGACGCCGGCAGCGGCCAGCCGCTGCCAGCCACCAGGGCGCCCGCGGCCAGCAGGGTGCCGAACTGGCGGCGGTTGACACCGCTCCGCTCGATCCGGCCGGCCCGTTCCTTGCGATTGATCCCGTCCATAAGCCTGCTCCTCTGTGTCAAAGATTTTACGGGCAGCACCAAGATTTGTCCGGTCTATTTTTGCACACAATCTGCGCTGCCCCCTTATGTCCGACCAAATTCGCAGGAATCGTGCCACCCTGCGGCAAGCTGTCGCGGAGTGGCAATAAGTCCTTTTAAATCAGTTATTTAAAGAGGCTTTCTGCGGCATTGCTTATGAATACAGCAATATGCTTATCTGCGCAAAAGGCGGGCAGAGGCGGGTTTGAAATGGTGAAACTATGGACTTTGAATGCAAAAAAACCTCGTTGTATGCTGGTTGGGCGCCCATGATGCGGCGCAGCAGCGGAAGAAGGAACCTCCTGAAATGAGCGATCTTTCCATCTACGACCGCCAGGGCATCGGCAAGCCGCTCGGCTTCGGCCGCAAGTGCGCCCTCCTCATCATCGACTTCCAGATCGGTTTCACGCGCGAGGACGCCTTCGGCGGCTTCAACATCAACAGCGCCATCACCGCCACGGGAAAGTTGATCGGACATGTCCGTCCCTTGGGCATGCCGATCGCCCACGCCTGCTTCATCGCGCCGGAGGCTCCGGGCGGTATCGGCCCGTTCGGTGAGAAAATTCCGTCGCTGCTGACCCTGACCGCCGACTCGCCCGACGTCGCCTTCGCTCCCGAGGTCGCACCGCTGCCCAACGAGTTCATCGTGCGCAAGCAGCACGCCTCGGCCTTCTTCGGCACCGCCCTGTCGTCCTGGCTGCGGGCGAACGCGGTCGACACGCTGCTGGTCACCGGCTGCACGACTTCGGGCTGCGTGCGGGCCAGCGTGATCGACGCCTCCGCCCACGGGCTGCGCCCGATCATCGTCGAGGAGTGCGTCGGCGACCGGGCGGAGGAGCCGCACCGCGCCAACCTGTTCGACATGGGCAAGAAATACGCCGACGTGATGCCGCTGGACGCGGTCATCGCCCATCTCGCGCTGGCGGACGCCGCCTGACCCGGCGGCCCCACACCTAAGCGCAACGAAGCGACTTCAACAGGCCGTCGCCGGAGCAGTTCGTCCGAAGCCATCCGGCACGCGAGCGGAAAGCAGCAACGCATGTCCGAACTTTCGACAACGCATCCGGCCCGGTCCGGCGGCGGCAGCCCATCCATGCCCGGCACCAGCGAGGCGGAAACCCGCGCCCGCCTCGCCCGCATCGAGAGCCTGAACCCGATCGTCAACGCCCTGCTGGCGGTGGACGCCGACGGGGCGATCCGCCGGGCGCGGGCGCAGGACGAGGCGCGGGCAGCGGGCGACTGGCCCGGCCTGCTGGACGGGATGACCGTCACCGTCAAGGACTGCTTCGAAATGGCCGGGGAGACGACCAGCTACGGCTCGTCCGACCGCTTCGCCCGGCTGGGGCATCGGGACGCCCCTCTGATCCGCCGCCTGCGCGACGCCGGGGCCATCCTGGTCGGGCGCAACAACCTGTCCGAATTCTGCCTGGGCTCGACGAACCAAAACGAGCATCACGGCCCCTGCCGGAACCCCTGGGACACCGGCCGGGTGCCCGGCGGGTCGAGCGGCGGCTCGGCGGCGTCGGTTGCCGCCGGGCTGTGCCGGGTCTCCATCGGCACCGACACCGGCGGCTCCATCCGCATCCCGGCGGCGCTCTGCGGGGTGGTCGGGCTGCGGCCCAGCGTCGGCCGGGTGTCCAACACCGGCATGATCCCGTGCAGCGTCGATTTCGACACCGTCGGCCCGCTGGCCTACTCGGTCGCCGACGTGGCGCGCGCTTTCGCCGCCATCGCCGGTTACGACCCGGAGGACCCCAATTCGGCGGATGTCCCGCTCGGCAATTTCCTGCCGGATTTGAAGGCGGGGATCGCCGGCACGCGCATCGGGCTGCCGCGCAACTTCTACTTCGACACCCTCCAGCCCGCGGTGGCGGAGCGGGTGCGCGCAGCAGCGGCGGTACTGGAGAGGGCCGGGGCCGTTCTGGTGGACATCACCATCGAGGACGCGGAGGTGGCGCAGGCCCGCACCGCCTTCTCGCTGCTCGTCGCCGACATGGCGCAGTATCACCTCGACAAGATGGAGACCGCGCCAGAGTCCATCGGGCCGGAGGTGCTGCGCCGCCTGCAGCTCGGCCTGCCGGTGAGCGGCGTGCAGTATGCGGAATCGCGGCGCTGGCTGGCCTCCTGGAAGCTGCGGTTCCGCACGCTGTTCGAGCGGGTGGACCTGATCCTCACCCCGACCACCCCCATCGTGGCGCCGCGCATCTACGACAGCGCCGACATGATCGAGGCGACGCGGGCCGTCAGCCGCTTCACCTACGGCTTCGGCGCGCTCGGCCTGCCCGCCATGTCGGTGCCCTGCGGCTTCGACGGCGACGGGATGCCGGTGGGCATGCAGATCGTCGGGCGCTGGTTCGACGAGCCGCTGGTCTTCCGCGCCGGGGCGGCCTTCCAGGCGGCGACCGACCACCACCGCCAGCGCCCCGCCCTTCCCGCCTGATGCCTGATTCACCGAAAGGACCCGCCATGGAACCGTTCGAACTCACGGCCAGCGAGGCCGCCCGCGCCATCCGCGACGGCCGCCTGACCAGCGAGGCGCTGGTGCGCTCCTGCCTCGAACGGATCGAGGCCCGCGATCCGGAGGTGCGCGCCTGGATCATCGTCGATCCCGCCCTGGCGCTGGCCGCCGCGCGGGAAGCCGACAAGCGCCCCGCCGCCGGCCCGCTGCACGGCCTGCCCTTCGGCGTGAAGGACGTGATCGACACCGCCGACCTGCCGACCACCCAGAACTCGCCGATCTTCCAGGGCCACCGGCCCGCCCGCGACGCCGCCTGCGTGGCCATCGCGCGCAGCGCCGGCGGCATCCTGCTGGGCAAGACCGACACGGTGGAGTTCGCCTCCGGCGGGCGCAAGGCGGCGACGCGGAACCCGGTCAACCCCGCCCACACGCCGGGCGGCTCCTCCTCCGGGTCGGGGGCGGCGGTCGGCGACCGGCATGTGCCGCTGGCCTTCGGCACCCAGACCGGCGGTTCGCACATCCGCCCCGCCGCCTTCAACGGCATCTACGGCTTCAAGCCAACCTGGGGCGTGGTCAGCCGCGAGGGGATGAAGCACTACGCGGTGTCCCTCGACACGCTCGGCTGGTACGGGCGTTCGGTCGCCGACCTCGCGCTGATGGCTGAGGCGTTCCAACTGGAAGGCATGGGCAAGACGCCGCCAGTCACCCTGGCGGGCCTGCGCGTCGGGCTCTGCCGCTCCCCCGTCTGGTCACGCATCGAGCCGGCGGGCGAGGCGGCGCTGCTGCTCGCCGCCCGGCGGCTTGAGGAGGCCGGCGCGGTGGTCGTGCCCTTCGAGCTGCCGGACGCGTTCTCGACCCTGGCCGAGGTTCAGGACGTGATCCGCCGCGGCGAGGGGCGGGCCTCCTTCCTCGACCTTTACATCAGCGACCGCCACCGGCTGCATCCCGAATTGGCCGACCATTGCGAGCACAACCACGGCATCACCACGCGCACCCTGACCGAGGCCTACGACGTGGCCGACACCTGCCGGCCGCGCTTCGCCGCCCTCTTCGAGTCCATCGACGTGATCCTGACCCCGCCTGCGCCGGGCGAAGCGCCGGAGGGGCTGCACACCACGGGCGACCACATCTTCAATTCGATCTGGACCGTGCTGCACGTCCCCTGCCTCGCCATGCCCTGCGGCCGCGGGCCGCGCGGGCTTCCGGTGGGGGTGCAGCTGGTGGCGCCGCGCTTCCAGGACGCCGCCCTGCTCGCGATGGCCGAAGCCATGGCCCCGGTGGTCGACGTCTGAGGGCCGGCAAAATCCCCTCTCCCCTCTGGGGAGAGGGTTCATAAGGCGCGCATGCGATTGCCTGCCCTACTGCCATCCGTGACTTGAAACGATGCCGCGTCCCCCGGAAACTTTCCCGGACCGGGAGGGTTGGACGGGGGCGGCGCCGCAGCCGGGCGCCCGAGGATCGGAGGAGAGGACGGATGAAGCTCGACGGGTCCTGCCACTGCGGCGCGGTGCGATTCTCGGTGGATGCCTACGCACCGGTCCCCTACCTGCGCTGCTACTGCTCGATCTGCCGCAAGACGGCGGGCGGGGGCGGCTACGCCATCAATCTGGGGGCCAAGGCCGACACGTTGGAGGTGACGGGGGCGGAGCACATCTCCGTCTTCCACGCCCGCATCGACGGGCAGGAAAGCCCCGGCGAGCGGCGCTTCTGCGCGCGCTGCGGCTCCGCCCTGTGGGTAAGCGACCCGCGCTGGCCGGAGCTGCTCCACCCCTTCGCCAGCGTCATCGACAGCCCCCTGCCGGAGGCGCCGGCCCACGTCCACATGATGCTGGAGTCGAAAGCCAACTGGGTGCCGGTCGAGGCCGGACCAGGGGACGAGCAAACTGACGACTACCCGCCGGAATCGCTGGAGGAGTGGCACCGCGCCCACGGGATGCTGGACAATGGAAAGTCGGGCGGCGGGAAACCGGACGGCGGAGCGTGATCCCCGCCGTCCGGACCGGTCAGTTCTTCAGCTTGTAGCCGGTGCGGAAGATCCACCAGACCGCTGTCAGGCAGAGCGCCAGGAACAGCGCGGTCATGGCGAGGCTGATCCCCACCGGAACGTCGGCTTGGCCATAGAAGCTCCAGCGGAAGCCGCTGACCAGATAGACGACCGGGTTGAACAGGGTGATCTTCTGCCACAGCGGCGGCAGCATGCTGATCGAGTAGAAGCTGCCGCCGAGGAAGGCCAGCGGCGTGATGACCAGGATCGGCACGATCTGCAGCTTCTCCCAGCCGTCCGCCCAGACGCCCAGGATGAAGCCGAACAGGCTGAAGGTCACCGAGGTCAGCACCAGGAAGGCGACCATCCAGAACGGGTGCTGGATCGAGTAGTCGACGAACAGCCGGGCCGTCAGCAGGATCAGCACGCCGAGGATCATCGACTTGGTCGCCGCCGCCCCGACATAGCCGAGCACCGTCTCGAAGGCCGAGATCGGGGCCGACAGCACTTCGTAGATCGTCCCGGAATAGCGCGGCATGTAGATGCCGAAGGAGGCGTTGGAGACGCTTTCCGTCAGCACCGACATCATGACGAGGCCGGGCACCAGAAAGGCGCCGTAGCTCACCCCGTCCACCGCCGTGAAGCGCCCACCGATGGCCGCGCCGAAGACGATGAAGTAGAGCGAGGTCGAGATGACCGGCGCCGCGATGCTCTGGAACAGCGTGCGCCAGGTGCGGGCCAGTTCGAACAGGTAGATGGCCTTGACCGCATGAAGGTTGATGGGGGAGGTCATGCCCGCTCCTTCACAAGGCTGACGAAGATCTCCTCGAGGGAGCTTTCCTCGGTGTGCAGGTTCGTGAAATCGATGCCGTGGTCGCCGAGCTTGCGGAGAAGCCGGGCGATGCCCGTCTGGTCGTCCTGCGTGTCGAAGCTGTAGACCAGCTCCCGCCCGTCGCCGGACAGGGTCAGGGGGTAGCCGGCCAGCTCCGCCGGGATGGCCTCCAGCGGGTTCTGGAGCTGCAGGGTCAGCAGCCGCTTGCCCAGCTTGCGCATCAGCGCCGCCTTATCCTCGACCAGCACGATGCGGCCGTTGGAGATGACGCCGATGCTGTCGGCCATCTCCTCCGCCTCCTCGATGTAATGGGTGGTCAGGATGATGGTCACGCCGCTGTCGCGCAGCCGCCCGATCATCTCCCACATGCCGCGGCGAAGCTCCACGTCCACACCGGCGGTCGGCTCGTCGAGGAAGAGGATGCGCGGCTCGTGCGACAGGGCCTTGGCGATCATCACGCGGCGCTTCATGCCGCCGGACAGCGCCATGACCTTGCTGTCCTTCTTGTTCCAGAGGGACAGGTCCTTCAGCACCTTCTCGATGTGGGCGGGGTCGGGCGGCTTGCCGAACAGCCCGCGGCTGAAGCTGACGGTGGCCCAGACGCTCTCGAATGCCTCGGTCGTCAGCTCCTGCGGGACGAGGCCGATCAGCGAGCGCGCAGCGCGCCAGTCGCGCACGATGTCGTGCCCGTCGACCGTCACGGTGCCCGCGGTGGCGTTGACGATGCCGCAGACGGTGCTGATGAGCGTCGTCTTGCCGGCCCCGTTCGGTCCCAGCAGGGCGAAGATCTCGCCGCGGCGGATGTCGAGATCGACCCCTTTCAGCGCCTGGAAGCCGGTGGCGTAGGTCTTTTCCAGCCCACGCACCTGAATGATCGGCTGCATGTCTCCCCTCTGCCTGTCGGTCGGCCCGTTCCGGGCGGGCGTCACCTTAACGGCGGGACGGCGCTTGGTCATCGGGCATTCGGCGCGACGCAACCATTCCGGATAAGGGGGACCTGATTTGGGAGTCCCGATTCGGGGTGGGGGATGCCCGTCCACAAATGATTTCGGGACAACAGCCCTGCCCATCCCCATATTATGTAAAAAGCACGAAAGAGGACGAGCGCTCATGCCAAAAGATGTTGTGCTCAGCGATGTCGATGTTTGGGAAAGCTCCATCACCACATGGCTGCGTTCCAACGCGGCCGAGGACCCGGCGCACGATATCGACCATCTTCTTCGCGTCTGGCGCACCGCCAAGGCCCTGGCCGCGGCGGAGGCCGTACGGGAGGGCGGACCGCCGCCTGACATGCTCGTCGTGCTGGCCGCGGCCCTGCTCCACGACATCGTGAACGTGCCGAAGGACCATCCGGACCGCAGCCGCGCCTCCCGCCTGTCGGCGGACCGGGCGGAGGAGGTTCTGCGCGGCATGGGCTTCCCGGACGCGCTGATCCCCGCCACCCGCCACGCCATCGAGGCGCACAGCTACTCCGCCGGCATCCCGCCGCTGACCATCGAGGCGAAGCTGGTCCAGGACGCCGACCGGCTGGAAAGCCTGGGGGCCATCGGCATCGCCCGCTGCTTCGCCACCTCCGGCCTGATGAAGCGGGCGCTGTTCCACGGCGAGGACCCGATGGCCGAGACCCGCCCGCTGGACGACCTGCAATACGCGCTGGACCATTTCAAGGCGAAGCTGCTGCTGCTGCCCAACACCATGCAGACCCCGGCCGGCCGGGAGCGGGCGCAGGAGCGGGCGGCTTTCCTGCTGTCCTTCCAGGTCCAGCTTCTGGCGGAGATCGCCGGGGACGCCTGACGGTCCCGGCACGGCCTGCGTGTGGAAGCAGGTCCGACGACAACGCTCTCCTCCCCGGGGTGGCGCCGCGTTAGCATAACCTTATGGAGCGCGTCGCGATGGCGGTGCGGCTCGCACGAACCGGACTGCGACGGGCGCAGCCCGGTTCGGTGTGTTGCGTGAACCGAAGCAATCCGGGTTGTATCGACCATGAACAAGAACAGGCAGTCCGGCGGTCCCTCCGCGCCGGACATGCGCAAACTGTCGGACGCACTGGCCTTGGCCCAGAAAGGCGATCTGGGGCGCGCCGTCACGTTGTTCGAACAGGCGACCAGGGGCGCCGGCCTGACTCCGCAGATCGCGGGGTTCGGGCGGGACCTCCATGCGGCGGTCGGCAACGCCGCTTTTGGAAGACAGCGCTACGACGACGCCTTGAGCGCGTTCGAGCGGGCGCGTCTTTGCGACCCCCATCACCCCGGAATCCTGCTCAACATCGGCAACACCCTGTTCAGGATGGCCGCCTACGACCGGGCCGCCGGGATGCTCGAACAGGCGCGGTCGCTGCACCCGGCGAGTCCGGACACGCTGCTCAGCCTCTCGGCGGCACTGTTCCAACTGGGACGCCTTGCGGAGGCGGAGCGTCTGGCTCGTCAGGCGGCGGCATTGGCGCCCAACGCCCCGGCGGTGTGGTTCAACCTGGGGACCGCCCTCAAGGGGCAGGACAAGCTGGCCGCCGCCGCAGAAGCCTACCGCCGCGCGCTGAGGATCGCGCCCGGGAACCCGACCGCGACGGTTGGACTGATCCAGACCAAACAACGGTCCTGCGACTGGTCCAGCTTCGACGACGACGCGGTTGCTCTGGACTCCATCGCGTCGCAGGGCGTGCCGGTCCAGGCCTCCATGATGCTGTCCCACCGCGTTTCCGCCCGGTCGCTCCTGGCGGCGGCGCGGGCGCACGCGCAGACGATCCGGTCGAAGCCGGTGCGGCTGAAGACGAAGCCCGGCAGGACGGGCGTCGCCACCATCGCCTACCTGTCGAACGATTTCCGCCAGCATCCGGTCGCGCAGCTGCTGGCCGAGGTGCTGGCGCTGCACGACCGGTCGCGCTTCCGCGTGCTCGCCTACAGCTACGGGCCGGACGACGACAGCGTCGAGCGCCGTCGCATCCGCCAAGGTGTCGACCGCTTCATCGACATCGACTCCCTGACCGCGGAGGAGGCCGCCGAGACGATGCGGCGGGATGGCGTCGACATTCTGATCGACCTCAAGGGCTACACCGGCCACCCGCGGCCGCACATCCTCGCCGCCCGGCCGGCACCGGTGCAGGTCCAGTTCCTGGGTTATCCCGGCACCATGGGAGCGCCCTGGATCGACTACATCGTCGCCGATCCCGTCTCTTTGCCGCCGGAGCTGGAAAGCGGCTTCACCGAGGCGGTCGCGCGGATGCCGCGCTGCTTCTTGCCGCGGGACCGGCGTCATGGAGTTCCGCCGCCGCCTCCGCGGCCGGCCTGCGGTCTTCCGGCGGACGGCTTCGTGCTCGCCTGCTTCAACAACGCCTACAAGATCACGCCCGAGATCTGGGCCGTCTGGATGGCGTTGCTGCACAAAATCCCCGACGCGGTGCTCTGGCTTGCCCATGCGACGGCGGAGGCCGAGCGGAACCTGCTTCAAGCCGCCCAATCGGCGGGCATCGCCGCGGACCGCGTCGTCTTTGCGCCCTGGGCGCCGACCTTGAACGATCACCTGTCCCGGCTCCAGAACGCCGACCTGATGCTGGACACCCTGCATTACGGCGCCCACACGACGGCGAGCGACGCGCTGTGGGTGGGACTTCCGCTGGTGACGTGCCCGGGACGCACGCTGCAATCGCGCATCGCCGCCAGTCTGCTCCACACCGCGGGCCTTCCCGACTTCGCGACGGAATCCCTGCCGCAATACGAAAGCGCGGTTCTTCATTGGGCGAACAACCGGGCCGGTCTCGACGCCGTTCGGAAAAGGCTGCGCGCCGAGCGCAACGGCGGGCCGCTGTTCGGCATGAACGCCTACACGCGCCTTCTCGATCAGGCGTTGCTGACGATGCTGGAGCGCCAGCGCCAAGGCAAGCCGCCGACGACCTTCACCGTCGCCGGGTAAAACAGCGCACAAAACTGAAAAAGGACCGCTCCGGAGGAGTCGGTCCTTTTTTCCGGCCCGGATGGGCGGGCCGCCGCGTCGTGGGGCCGGAAGGCCCTGGCGCCGGTCATTCGCGCATCAGCGTCGGCAGGTCGAGCGTGGAGGTGCTGGCAGCCGGGGCGTAGGTGCCGGACGACACGGCTTGGTATACGATATACAGAGGAGTGGCCGAGAACCAAGCGCTGGCGAATTCCGTAACACCCTTGGCGATGCTCGACAGAAGGCCGTCGTGATGGCTGTGATGGGCGGAAGCGTAAGCCATGATGTGTCTCCTCTTTGCTGATGGGGCTATTGTGCCGTGGTATACCCGATACCAGAAGCGCTATGCCCGCAGAGCAGCAAGACCGAAAAATTACAGCTGCCTCAAGCGTTTAGGGTCGGAACAGTCGGCTTGGCGAACCAAAAAATGGATACTCCGGTATGACTTCTCCCACATGATTGCGTATGTGTTTGCCGGGGAATCGCGTATTCTCCGATCATTACCCCTGGAGATAATCTGGAGAGCCGTCTGTGCCGGTGCATGAGTGGCCGCAGATCGTGCGCGCGTTGCGAAGGCTGCACGGCCTGACCACCGCGCAGTTCGCCGTCATGCTGGCCACCACCGAGGAAACCGTCGCCCGCTGGGAATCCGGCGCCGCCCTGCCCGACCCGCGGGAGCAGGCGCTGTTGCGCGACGTGCTGACCGGCCATTTCCGGCACCATCCCACCTTCCTCGGCCTGAAGGCGATGGTGCGGAGCATGAGCGAGAAATGCACCCTCTACACACCCGGCCTGATCGCTCAGGCTGTATCCCCGCCGCTGGCCCGCTGGATCGAGCGGCACCGCTTCGACATCGTTGGTTCCTCCCTGCTGCCGCGCATCGACGGGCTGACCGCGGAGATGATGGAGCGCTACGCGCTGCCCATGCTGGAAGGAACGAACGACGTGCTGTCGGTCACCTACAACGACCGGGCCGTGGCCTTCCGCAACGCCGTCATCAACCGGCGGCTGAGCGTCGTGCCGGTGGACGGCGTGCGCGTCCTGGTGCTGGTGGACCGGGTGCTTTACCTGGACGACGGCCGGGACACGCCGGACCCGGATGTCCACATGCTCACCGCCGATCAGTTGATCGACGACTGACCGCCCCTCCGAAGGTCCGGCTTGCCCCCGGCGGCGTTGTCTGCTCCATGGACGCCGGTACGGAGGGGAGCCAAAACCTTGAGCACGGGACTGATCGCACTGCTGGACGATGTGGCCGGGTTGGCGAAGGTCGCCGCCGCCTCGCTGGACGACGCCGCAGGGCAGGCGGCGCGGGCGGGGGCCAAGGCCGCCGGGGTGGTGGTGGACGACGCCGCGGTGACGCCGCGCTATGTGGTCGGCTTCACCGCCGAGCGTGAATTGCCGATCATCGGCAAGATTGCGCTGGGCTCGCTGAAGAACAAGCTCATTTTCCTGCTGCCCCTGGCGCTGGCGCTCAGCCTCGTGGCGCCCTGGGCGATCACGCCGCTGCTGATGCTCGGCGGCGGCTTCCTCTGCTACGAGGGGGCGGAGAAGGTGTGGGAGGCGCTGCGCCCTCACGCGGCGCATCATGACGCCGAAGGAGCGAACGCCATAGGGCAGGACGCCGCACAGTTCGAGCGGGAGAAGGTCAACAGCGCCATCAAGACCGACCTGATCCTGTCGGCGGAGATCATGGCCATCGTCCTGTCCACGGTCGCCGCCGAAACCTCGTCCTTCTGGATGCAGGCGGCCGTCCTTGCCATCGTCGGGGTGGGCATCACCGGCCTCGTCTACGGCGCGGTGGCGCTGATCGTGAAGGCGGACGACGTCGGCCTGTCGCTGGCGCAGAACGGGCGCCCGGCGGCCAGCCTCCTGGGGTTGCGCACCCCCTCCCCCGGCGCTCCGGGCGGGGCCGACCGAACGCTCGCCCCGGTCACCCAGGCGATCGGGCGTGGGCTGGTCAAGGGGATGCCGGTCTTCCTGAAGCTGCTCGCCCTGGTCGGCACCGCGGCCATGCTGTGGGTCGGCGGCGGCATCGTCATCCATGGGCTGGAGGGCTTCGGCCTGACCGCGGTCGGGCACGCGATCCACGGCGCCGCCGTAGCGGCGGGAGAGGCCGTGCCGGCGGCGAAGGCCTCGGTGGAATGGCTGGTCGGGGCGGCCGGGGCCGGGGTGTTCGGCTTGTTGCTGGGCGCCCTGCTGATCCCCCTGGTGCACAAGGTGATCGAGCCGCTCTGGGGCATGGTGAGGGGCAAATAGAGCGTCTGGAAGCGCGAAGGGGCGGCCCTGCCCGGACCGCCCCTTGGCGTTTGCCCTTCAAACGCGGCCCTGCCCCGTTTCCACAATGACAAGGACGCTCCATGGACGGGGCTTGGTGTGCCCGGACCGGCCGTGGGTCCGCCGAGAGATCGGAGCGCCATATATTAGTATATCAGCGCCCCGTTCCAAGACAAGCTCTCCTTGCCCTCCCATCAGGTCTTACATCAGCATGTTGGGCAGGAACAGCACCAGCCCCGGCCACAGCGTCAGCACGGCGACCAGCAGGACGATGGTGCCGACGAAGGGCAGCGATTCGACGACATACTCCTCCACCGGGCAGTCGAGCAGGCTGCACACCGTGTACATCGCCACGCCCACCGGCGGCGTCATCGAGCCCAGCGTCACGATGGTCATCATCAGGATGCCGAAATGCACCGGATCGACGCCCAGCGGCGTCACGATCGGCAGGAAGATCGGCGTCAGCAGCAGGACCAGCACCGTGCTTTCGACGAACAGTCCGGCGATGAACAGGAAGATCAGGATCAGCGCGACCACCAGCAGCGGGTTGGTGGTGAGCTGGGTCATCGCCTCGGCGATGGTCTGGGGCGCCTGCTCGAAGATGATGGCGTAGCCGACCATGCCCGAGAACAGGATGATGAGCATGATCAGGCCGGTGTCCACCACCGCTTCCTGAAGCGCCTCGGCCACCGCGGCCCAAGTCAGCTCCTTGTGCAGCAGGAAACCGACGACGGCGGCGTAGACGACGGCGAAGGCGCCGACCTCCGACGGGGTGAACAGGCCGCCGCGGATGGCGAACAGCAAGGCCACCGGGAACAGCAGTGCCCATTTCGCGTCGGCCATCGCCCGCCACACGGCGCGCAGGGTCGGCCGCTCCGCCATCTCCGGACGGTAGCCGCGTCGCTTGGCGATCAGCCAAACCGTCAGCATCAGCCCGGCCATCATCAACAGACCTGGAATGACGCCGGCCAGGAACAGCCGGCCGATCGACACGTTGCCGACGAAGCCGTAGAGAATCAGACCAAGGCTGGGCGGGATCGTCGCGGTGATCAGCGAGCCGACCGCGATGGTGGCCGAGGTGAAGCCTTTCGAATAGCCGCGGGCGATCAGACTGGGGCCGAGGATGCGGGCCTCCATCGCGGCGTCGGCAACCGCCGAGCCGGAGACGCCGCCCATCAGCGTGGACAGCACGATGCAGACCTGCGCCAGCCCGCCGGACATCCAGGACACCAGCACGTTGGAACAGTTGATCAGACGGCTGGTGATGCCCGTCCGGTTCATCATGTGACCGGCCAGCACGAAGAAGGGCACGGCCAGCAGCGGGAAGCTCTGCGAGGCCGAGGCGACCTGCTGCACCCCGATGGACATCGGGATGATGTCGTTCGTGGCGAAGAAGGAGAAGCCGGCGATGCCGATGGCAAAGGCGATCGGAAGCCCGAAGGCCATCAGCGCGAAGAAGGTGACGGCAAGAAGGGTCACGGCACGACCTCCTCGATGTCGCCGGCCTTGGGGGCCGGCGCGAAGACCGGTTTGGGGTGGCTGCGCAGCTCGCGCAGCGTTTCCAGGATCTGGCCGGTCAGCGTGACGGCCAGCAGCAGGCAGCCCACCGGCACCGCCGATGTCACGAAGGCGTAGCTGATGCCGCTGTCGCCGAACTGGCGCTCCAGGTTCAGCATGGTCAGCCGGTAGCCCATCACCGTCATGGTGATGAGAAAGGCGAGGACCAGCACACCGAGCACCAAATCGAGCACGGCCCGGCTGGAGGCCGGAAGACGCTTGACCAGATAGTCGATGCCGATGTGGGCGCGCTTGCGCAGCGCCATGTCGGCGCCGAGGAAGGCGACCCAGACGAACAGGAGCTGCGCCACGTCCACCGACCAGACCAGAGGATGGCCGAACCAGCGCATAACGCCGGCGGCGAAGACGAGCAGGACGATGGCGGCGAGGAGAAGCATCGCCAGGAAGGCTTCCCCCTTGTGAAACAAGGACGACATGATGGCGGTCCCTTGATGGCGGCGGACGGCTTTGGATTTAGGAAGCATTGCCCCGCCCCGGCCCTCCCCCCTCTCGGCGGACCAAAGGTCCGCCTGCCGCGTCAGCGCAAACCAAAGGTTTGCGCTGGAACTGGGCGGGGGAGGGAGAATTTGTCCCCTCCCCTGCGTAAGCGGGGGAGGGTCAGGGAGGGAGCAAGGTCAGCGCGAACCGAACCCTGCGTCAGTTCTGCAGCAGCTTTTCCACTTCCTTGTGGAGTTCCGCGTAGCCCAGCTTCTCGTAGACCGGCGCGGTGGCCTTGCGGAACGGGGTCACGTCGATCTCCTCGATCGTCATGCCCTTGTCCTTCATCTGCTTCTCGAAGTCGGCGAGCGACGCCTGGGTGGCGCGCGACGCGCTGTCGCCGGCCTTCAGCGCTTCTTCCTTGAGGATCGTCTGCTGCTCCGGCGGCAGCTTGTCGAACCAGGCGGCGCTGGTCACGATGCCGGTGATCAGGTTGATGTGGCCGGTCTTGGTGACGTGGTTGGTCACTTCATACAGACGGGAACCGAAGCTGGCCGGATGCTGGGCCTCGACGCCGTCGATCACCTTCTGCTGCAGGCCGGTGTAGACCTCCGACCAGCCCATCGGGGTCGGGGTGGCGCCCATGGCGCGGATCGTCTCCATCCACACCGGAGCGCCCGGCGTGCGCATGCGGATGCCGGCGAGGTCTTCCGGACCCTTCACCGACTTGTTGGTCAGCAGGTGCCGCTCGCCCTGCCACCAGTTGAAGGACAGCACCTGATGGCCCGACGCCTTGCGCAGCTTGTCCGACCATTGGTCAAACATCGGCGAGGTGACGACCTTGCGGATGCCGTCGTACCCCTGGGCGAGGTACGGGCCGCCCAGAACGCCGAACTCCTTCACGAAGACGGCGAGACGCCCGCCGTCCACGACGACCGCGACTCCGGCCCCGGCGCGGGCCTGCTCCAGCACGTCCTCGTCCTTGCCGAGCTGCGAGCCGGGGAACAGGCGGACGGCCATCTTGCCGCCGGACCGCGCCTCGACGTTCTTCTTGAACTCCTCCAGCCCCTTGTAGAGCGGGTCCTGCTGGGCCAGCGCCGTGTTGACGCTGAGCGTGTAATCGGCGGCCAGCGCGCCGCCGGCGACGGTGGCCAGCGCAAAGCCGAGGGCGGCGACGCGCCAAGTACGAGTGATGATGCTCATGTTTCCTCCCTTTGAGGACAACGCCTCTTGCACGGAGGCGATTGTTCGATACGCGACTGGTATGGTAGTATACAAGAATGGTGTTGTCCATGGGCTTGCGAACGGTGCAGGATGAATCCGCCGTACAGGATCGTCCGGGCGGGCACCGGCGGGGCGGACGGAAAAAAGAAGGGATTGGGGGGAACATGTTGAGGAGGATCGAGCCGGATTCGACCGAGCCCGTGGCGCGCCGCGTCTTTCGGGAATTGCGCCACGCCATCGTGACGATGCAGTTTCAGCCCGGCCAGCCGTTGTCCGAGCAGGAGGTTGCGGGGCAGTTGGGCGTCAGCCGCCAGCCGGTGCGCGAGGCCTTCATCAAGCTGAGCGAGTCCGGACTGGTGGTCATCCGCCCGCAGCGCGGCACCTTCGTCGTCAAGATCTCGGCCAAGCAGGTGATGGACGCCCGCTTCGTCCGCGAGGCGGTGGAACTGGCCGTGGCCCGCAAGGCCGGCGAGGGGTTGCCGGCCCGCGCCGTCGCGGAGCTGGAGGCCAACCTGAAGGCGCAGCGCGACGCCGCCACGAGCACCAACCCGGCGGCCTTCCTGGATCTGGACGAAGCCTTCCACCGCACCATCGCGCTGGGGGTCGACTGCGAATACGCTTGGCGTGTGGTGGAGGAAACCAAGGCCCAGATGGACCGCGTGCGCTACCTCAGCCTGCCCCAGGCGACTCCGCTGGACCGGCTGATCGCCCAGCACGAGCAGATCGTCGAGGGCATCCGGGCGCGCTGCCCCGACGCCGCCGAGGCTGCCATGCGCGTGCATCTGCGCGAGATTCTGAACTCCCTGCCCGATCTGGCCCGGCGCTTCCCCGACCTGTTCGACAGCGATTCCACTCCGGCCGAACCGATCGCCGAATCCGCTTGAACGCCGGATGCGGATTGCGCGGTTCGTCTTCGAAGCGCGCGGTGCTTGCATCGGCCCAACACGAAAACGGGGTTCGCCCCGCCGCCGGCCAAAGCCGAATGGCCGAAAGAACAAAGGGGCACGGCCCTGTCCGGCGCCGCGCCCCTTGTTGGCCAATCCGCTGAGCGGGAATTAGAATTGGCTCTCCGCAACCTTCTTGACCAGGAAGTCGCGGAAGACCGCGATGCGCTTGGAATGGCGCAGTTCCTCCGGATAGACGAAGAAGGCGTCCACCTTCGATCCGGACTGATCCGGTAGCACCCGCACGATATCGTCCAGGCCGGTCACCAGATAGTCGGGCAGCGAGCCGACACCGAGCCCGCTTTCCACGGCGCGGAAGATCGCGTACAGGTTGTTGACTTGGAGGACCGTCCGGTCGCGGGCCACCGGATCGGTCACCAGATCGCGCAGCCAGTGGGTGTTGGCGAAGGGCGGGCGCAGTTCCTGCGGATAGGTCACCAGATCGTGCGAGGCGAGATCGGCCACCGTCTGCGGCTCTCCCTTCCGGTCCAGGTACCGGCGGTGCGCGTAGAGGTGAGAGCGGAAGGTCATCAGATGACGCTGGATCAGGTCGGGCTGGCGCGGTGGGCTGACGCGGATCGCCACGTCGGCCTCACGCATGCCCAGATCCAACTCCGTGTCGGTGATCAGCAGGGTGAGCTGGATGTCCGGGTAGAGCGCCAGGAATTCTCCGATGCGCGGGGTCAGCCATGTCGAACCGAAGGCCGCCGTGGCCGTCACCTTCAGCGGCCCCTTGGCGGCGTCCTTGCTCTCGCTCAGCATCGCCTGGGTCATCGACAGCTTCGCGAAGATGTCGCGCGCCGCGTGATTCAGCAACTCGCCCTGCTCGGTCAGGATCAGGCCGCGGGCGTGCCGGTGGAACAGCGGAACGCCGAGGCTGTCCTCCAGCGCGCTGATCTGCCGGCTGACCGCCGATTGGCTGAGGTTGAGGGCCTCGCCCGCGTGGGTGAAGCTGCCGGCCTCGGCCACAGCGTGGAACACCCGCAACTTGTCCCAGTCCAT
>NZ_CP059451.1:600000-863243 GCF_022023855.1 Azospirillum brasilense | reverse complement strand
GCCTATCGGGCGGCCCCGGTGACCAGCGCGCTGGTCCGTCCGCAACGCGGCCAGCCCTCCGGGACCAAGCGCCTGCCCGCACCGATCGAGGCGGTTATCGAGGCCGCCATCCGCGACGTCTGGCGGACGCGCCAGAAGCCATCGGTGAGCGCGCTGGTCCGCCACATCGCCCACGACTGCCGCGCCCAGAGCCTGCGCCCACCCTCCTGGGACGCCATCAAGGCCCGTCTCGACCGGCTGGACGCCCGAGCGGTGATGACCGACCGCGAGGGCTACCGCAAGGCGGCGGCGCGTCTCCGGCCCGTGACGTCACCTTACACCGCGGAGTGGGCGCTGCAGGTCGTGCAGGTCGACCACACACTGGTCGATGTCTTCGTCGTCGATGACCGGCACCGCCTTCCCATCCAAAGGCCCTGGCTCACCCTGGCCATCGACATCGCCAGCCGCATGGTCGCCGGTTTTCACCTGACGCTGGAGGCCCCCTCGTCGGCGTCGGTGGCCTTGGCTCTTCACCATGCCGTCGCCCCCAAGGAGGCGTGGCTGGCGGCGCGCGACATCACCGCTCCCTGGCTGGTGTCCGGTCTTCCCGATGCCCTGCACCTTGATAATGCCAAGGAGTTCCGCGCCCAGGCCCTCAAGCGCGGCGCCGAGGAGCACGGCATTGACCTTCTCCACCGCCCGGTCCGCACGCCGCATTACGGCGGCCACATCGAACGGCTGATCGGCACGATGATGGGGGAGGCTCATCTGCTGCCGGGCACCACCTTCGCCAACGTGGCCGAACGTGGCAACTACGATCCCGAACGGCACGCGGCGCTGACGCTGGCAGAGCTTGAGAAATGGCTGGCGATCCAGATCGTCGGGCCCTATCACGCGGACGTGCACGACGGTATCGGCCTGCCACCGTCGGCCGCCTGGACCGGTGCCCTCGCCCGCCGCCCCGAAGCGGTGCGGGTTCCCTGCGACCTCGACGGCTTTCTGGTCGACCTGCTGCCCTGCCAAGAGCGGATGGTTCGGCGCGATGGCATCCGCCTGTTCAACATCCACTACTGGGACGACGTGCTGAGCGTGTGGGCCGGGCGGGTGGAGACGCGCCTGCCCGTGCGTTTCGATCCGCGCGACCTGTCCCGCATCTGGCTGGAGGCGCCCGACGGAACCCGTTGGCCGATCCGCTATCGCGATCTCGCCCGGCCTCCCATCAGCCTGTGGGAGCACCGAGAGGCCCAGCGCCGACTCCGCGAACAGGGTCGGGCCGCGGTCGACGAACAGCTGATCTTCGACGCGGTGGAAGCCCAACGCGCCCTGGTGGCCGAAGCCGCGGCACAGACGAAACGGGCGCGGCGGGCGGCACAGCGGGTTGCGCATCTTACGGACGCCGAGGACCTGCCGTGCCCGCCGCCCATCGCGACCGATCGTCCGCAGACGCTTCCCGAACCGGCCGGGGACGGCGCGGTCGGGCCGGCCCCGATTCCTCTGCTGCCCTACGCCGTGGAGGACTGGTCGTGACCGAGGACTTCGCCCACCTGCACCCCACCTACCGGGCTCTCGCCACCTTGCCCGCCGAAGACCGCATCGCCCGGGTGCGTGCCGACCGCTGGATCCAGTACCCGACCGCCGACGCCGCCTTGGCCCGGCTTGCCGACGTGATGAGCTATCCGCCGCGCGACCGCATGCCCTGCCTGCTCCTGTACGGCGACACGGGCATGGGCAAGACTATGATCGTCCGCTGCTTCACGCGGGCGCACCCCTCCTCCTTCGATCGGACATCCGGCATGACGACCATGCCGGTCGTGGCCTTCCAGATGCCGCCGGAGCCCGATGAGGCGGACTTCTACGGCGAGCTTTTCGCCGCGTTGGGAGCGCCGCAACGGATGGGCAGCCGTCCCGCCGCCAAGCAAATCCGCGATCTGTGCCGCCACCTGCTGCGCACCATGGGCACGCGCCTGCTGATCATCGACGAGGTGCACACCATGCTGGCCGGGACCTACCGGCAGCAGCGCATCTTCCTGAACACCATCCGCTTCCTGGCCAACGATTTGCGCATCCCGCTGGTCTGCGCCGGGACCGATCTCGCGCGCCAAGCGCTGCTCACCGACCCGCAACTCGCCGAGCGGTTCGACGCGTTCCATTTGCCGCGATGGCGCGATGGAGAACCGCTTCGGTTGCTGCTGGCCAGCCTGTCCGCGGTCTTGCCGTTGCGCAAGGCGTCCCAGCTGGACAACGCCGCCGTGCGCAAACGCGTCTTGGAGCTGACGACGGGGTCACGGTGCGGATCTGCCGCTTGATCGAAACGGTGGCGGTCGATGCGATCCGGTCCGGTCGGGAGCAACTGGACCTGTCGTCGTTCATCAGCGACGATCTGGTGTTGCCGCTCGTCGCCATGACGATGAAAAGCCCGGCCCGGCCGCCCCGCACACGGGCGGGCACGGGATGAGAATGGTTCAGACCTTTCCCATAGCCCCTCGTCCGATGGCTGGTGAGCTGCTGTCCTCCTGGCGTGCGCGGATCGCCTGTCGCTATGGCTTGGAAGGCTGGGAATTGACCCCGGCCGTTCTGTTCAGCCGACACTCCGAAGGCGCGTATCAACGCGATATTGATTGGGCTCCCGCCGCGGAGGACATCCGGTTCCTGGCCGCATCGAGCCGTCTGGACCGTGAAACCGTGGCGGCCATGGCCCTGTCCCGACGTGGATGGCCACGCCCCTGGGCGTGTTGGGAACGGGCTCCGGACGACACGACGGCCTGGGGGCCTTACGGACGGGTCGAGGTGGCTTGGTGTCCGGCGTGCCTGCGGCATGATCGGCAAGCCGGACGGGACGCGTGGCTTCGACGCGACTGGGCCATCGCCGCCCGGGGGCTGTGCGCCACCCATGGGCTGCCTTTGGAACAGCGCTGTCATTTTTGCGACGGCTGGCAGCCGCAACGGTGGGTGACGCTCGCTGATTCCGCCATTCTGCTGTGCGGGCATTGCGGTCGATCCCTCGACGAGGCTCTCGGCGACGAGGACAGAGGCGGCGGGCTGACGCGACCGTGTGCCCTCGATGACTGGGCAAACTTGCGAGCGTTCGAAGAGCATCTCGCGGCGGTCCTCGACGGCCACGAACCCGACGATTGCTGGGCCGGCCGCTCAAGCCGGCACGCCTTTCTCGACCTTGTCGAGGATCTGGCCCGGTTGCTCTGCCACTTGAACATGGCCAATGGGGATGATTGGGCTCTCATCAACCGGATCGTGCAGCCGCCATGGCCCACCGGATGGCGGGACCGGCTGCGGTGCGCCTCCGCCTATCCGCTGGCGACGGTCCCAGTTTGGTGGCGCCGGGCCTTGTTGTCGGCCATAGCCCGTCTGCTGACCGAAAGCGCGTCGGAGCGCGGCTACGGCTTTTCCTGGCTGGAGGATGTGTTGCCGCCCCGTCCTTTGAGCATCGGCATGCTCTACACCGAGTTGGACGATGTGGGCCGCCGCATGCTGGTTGAGCGCAGCAGCCGATGGCCGGCGCGCCCGCAGGCCGCCGCGCTCACGGCCGTTCGGACCGTTCAGGAGGAGGCTGCCGCCATCGCTCGGAAGACGCTGCTGGATTGGCAAGCCGCCGCCCATCGGCGACAGGAACGCGAGAGGAAAGCCGCACTCGCCGCCCAACGCCGGGAGCGGCAGCGTCTGCTTCGGATTTTGAACACCCTGTTTCGGGAGGCCCGCGCGGACCGGTTCAAGGCAACCTTGCCAACCGAGTGATCGGCCGCGCACCTTGTCCCTCGCCGAAACCGGGGTTCCCGGTTTTGGTTTGCGCTCAGCCTCCGTCTACCGGCGGATGGCCGAAGACATTCTTCGCGGTCCGGTTTGGCAAGCCTCGCGCGGCTCGAGGCCAAGGAGGATCAAGCTTCTGGGACGCTTGGCGCGTCAGGCCCTGAACGACGAGCCCGCTTCCCATCGGTCACCGGAATGAACAGTCCGAACCGCTCGGCACGGTCGAGCAACGCTTTGACCGAAGACGCCGACCAAGTCGTGCCACGGCGCGGCGTGCGGATGTGCATCCCTCCAAGCGCGCGGCGATCGTGCGCAGGCTGATGGTCGGGTCGGCCCCCTTGATGCCGGCGATGACCAACAGGAGGTCGTCCTTGGGCGGCTTGCGCGGTGCCGGCGCGATCAGGTCCGGCTCGGCCAAGCCTTCCGCGACAAGGCGGTGGACCGCCCGCGACAGCCGGTCGGCGGTCCAGGGCTGGTCGGGCGAGCCGAGCCGGCCGAGTGCCCTGGCTACCTTGCCCCAGGAGTTCCCCGGGCGCAGGGCACGCACCTTGGGCAGCCACGCGTCCATGGTGGCCAGGAGGTCGGCCACATACTGCCGGTCGCGGATGGCGGAGAGCTGGGCGATGGCCTCGGGATCGCGGCGCCTGAGGGCGGGATTGCCTCCCACCCGTCCGCGCGCCTTGGCGGCCCGTAAGCCGGCCTTGGTGCGCTCGCGGATCAGCGCGCGCTCCAGCTCGGCCGCGGCGCCCAGCACCTGGAGGGCGAACTTGCCCTGCGGTGTGGAGGTGTCGATCGGGTCGCGCAGCGACTTGAAGTGGGCGCCGACCGCCTCCAGCCCCTCGATCACGTCGAGCAGGTGGGAGAGCGAACGGGCCAGCCGGTCGATGCGCGCCACGACCAGGATGTCACCGCGCTTCACCTGGGCGACAGCCTTGGCGAGTTCCGGGCGTGCCCGGCTGGCGCCCGATGCCTTTTCCTCGAAGATCACCGAGCAGCCGGCGGCTTTCAGTTCGTCGAGTTGGCTGAAGGTGGCTTGGTCTTCGGTGGAAACGCGGGCGTAGCCGATGAGGGCCATGGAATCCGTTCATAGAAGCGGGAAAACTGCCCCACTGTACAGTTCAATCCGTTTTGAGAAAACGATCGTTTGGCCGCCTGTACAGTCCGTTTGAACAGTCGGACACGCACGTCAGCGTCGCTCGCAAGGTGGGGCGAGAGGGTGGTCATGGGATGGGCAGGGTCCGGTCACAAAGCCGGAAATCAGTTCGGCCTTGAAGCCGGAAGGCGGGCCGAAACCGCCGAAAACTGCGGGAGTCCGCTCATAAAGCCGGAGCGACACCAGTCCTCAAGATGCCCCGCAGGTCCGGCCGCCGCGTTCGTTGGCTGAGCATCCCGATCGGACCGGGCGGCCTCCAAGGCGCTCATGTCGGCATCCAGTACGGACAACGCACGCGCCGCCGATGTGACGGTCCGCTCCAGTCCGATCTCCTTCGCCAACTCCGTGATGACCTCGATGAGGGCTTGCGTGAGGACCGCTTGCGGCAACGCCGGATCCATGCGCTCCTGCCGCAGATCGGATCGGCACGTTGCACAGCGCCACAGAGGGCGCCGGAGCCGCCCGCCGAGCACGGACAGCGGAGACCGGCACGTCGGGCAGCACGGATTGAGCCAAACCTGATGCTCTGTGCAGACCCGGAACAAGGTTCCCCGCCATTGCCAGCGGACATAGGGGATGGGGTCCGCCGCCCAGCAGCCGGGACAAAAGCGTGGGCTGCGCAGCGCTCCCGTCCACATCGCAGAGGCGGTTGGAGAAAAGCGCTGCGCCTGCTCGAACCACGGAACGGGGATTCCAGTGCGTTGCGCGAGAAGCATGAAGGTTCGACGCGGCAGTCCGTTGTCGAGGTCGGCCGGATGGCGACCGAAGACCCCACGAAACTCAAAAAGAAGGGCTTGCGGCCCCACCGCGCTTGCCCAGGCATAACGGCTGAACCAGCTGCTGAGGAGCTCACCCTCGATGGGGGCCGGCTCGGACGCCCAATGGTGCGCCCCCTGACTGGGCCGGCCCCGTTCGAGCGGCTCGCAGGAATACACCTCGCCGTGCCCGATGGTCGGCAAGCGGCCCGCCATCAGGAAAGCCCGCGCAATTCGTCCGGTGAGAATCGCTTCGAAGGCGGCTCCAGCTTCAGGGAGTCAAAGAGGGCCAAGGTGATCTGTTCCTCGCCGGCCCGGACCGCCGCCACAGCCGCCGCAGCGATATTCTGCACGATGTCCCCGATCAGGCCTTCCGACACCTGGAAGATCCGCTTGGCCAGGGCCTCATCGGTCAGCTCGGACTTTTGGCGCAACGGCAGGGCGCGCACCAAACTGTTCAGCAGGCGGGCGTAATCAGCGTCGTACTGCCACCGCGGCAAGGACCGGTTGGTCAGCCGCGTACGCAGTTCGCCATCGTTGTGGATCGCTTCCGCCAACGACCGGTCGCCGATCAGCACCGGTGACATGTCCCAGCGATGGCCCATGACCCGCAGAAGCGTGTGGAACTCCTTCGCGGCGCTGCCCCGGAAGCCATGATGCGCATCGTCGAAGATGAAGACCCGCGGTTCGTACTCATCGAGCAGGGCCTCCAACTGGTGGCGCCGCCCCTCGATCGTCCGTTGCGTCGGATCGGGCACCCGTCCCATCGCCCGGATCATGCCGGTCAGGAACTCCTGCCGCGATGCGTCGGTCGGCAGCTGATAATAATGCGAGGCACGAACCTGCACGGTTTCCATGCTGAGGAACTTGTCGGCGACCATCGTCTTGCCGTTGCGAAACGGCCCGCACACGACCACGCCGGTTGTCCGGGTGGATTTCGGGCGCTCCCGCACCTGGGTCAGCGCGTCGAGGGCGCGCACCGCCGCGGGGTAGCCGATCCATCGGTTCGCTTCGATTGCGGCGCAACGCTCCGCGGTCCCCAGCGTTTCCAGCTGCCGGCGTGCCTCATCGCTGAGATGGTCGGTCATGCATTCCCCCAGGGTTCCACATCGAAACAGTCGTCGACCACCGGCAAGCGGCCCAGTCCATCGCCGGACGTCTTGAGGCGATTGAGCGCCATCTCTGATGCGTGGGGCTTGGGGGCATCGCCAGCGACGCGCGCCGCCACCGCCTCACTGGCGGCCTTCCGGCTGACGCGCGGTTTGCGCCCGGTTCCCGCCGTCGGCGTCAGGGCCGCGTCGACCATCTCGCGTGACTTTCCCCGCTCCATCCAACTGGTTTCGGCTTCAGCCCGCTCTCGTTCCTTCTGCGCCTCCCACTCCCAAGCCGTCAGGGGCGTGAGCAAGCCGTCAGCCCGCGGCACCGCGACCCACGACTCCCACGACGGATGCCGTACGTAGATGTGGCTGACATCGTTGCGGTTGACCTTGATGCGCAGCGATTCCCGGCCGCGGTTGGCGTAAAGCTCGGCCAGTCGGGGATCCTCGTCCTCCCAGTAGGTGAGACCAAAGGCCGGAATCCCCTTGCTGGACAGGCGGCATGCTCGTTCCGGCAGGAAAGCGAGCTGCACCGCCTCCCAGTCGACGGTCAGAAGATGCTCGGGAATCCGGCAAGCGTGTTTGCCCCATTCGAGGTCGGGGCGCTTCCGGGTCTTCTCGTCCATCTCTCCGTTGCAGATGCGGAACGCGGTAATGGCGACCGCCGTCTCGATCTGCTCGTAGGTGAGGCAGGCGCGTTCCTTGGCCGGGTAATCGCCGCGGTCGGCGACAGAACGGCCTGTTTGTCCTCGGCCCTTGCGGAGCTGCTGATTGATCGAACCCTGGAGACGTTCGACGACGCCTCGGATGTGCGGTTCGCCGCGCCGTGGCTCCACCACGACGCGCAGGTCCTCCAGGCTCCGATTGTCCTGGAGAGACTTGTACCAAGCCGCCCGGTCCGAAATGATCCGCTCCGGCCGGCCGAAGACATCCGTGGCCTCGATGCCGAATTTCTGGAAGTAGGCTCCTTTCGGCCGAATGGCGTGCTGAATGCACAAGCCGATGGCCTCCCGGTTGGCCGAGCGCGGCCACAGCCAGAACCCCATGATCATGTGAGTCAGCACATCGACCAGCACGATGACCCAGAGCCGCCTCAGGAGGTTGCCCTCATCGTCGACGGCAAGGACGTCGATCTCCGTCTCGTCGATCTGGCAGACCTGAAGCGGATAATCGGGCACCAGCGCGCCGCCACGCCGCCGATGTTTCCGCGCCGCAGTCCGATCGCCGCGGCGGCGCGCAACCTCTTCGGCGGTCCAATGCTTCCAAAGGCGGCTCTTCACCGTGTTGAACGAGACCGGCTTGAGCCCAGCTTGCTCCAACCGGCCGTTGATCACGATCATCGCCTCGTTCAGGGAACACCCTTCGGGGGTGAGGTGCTTTTGGTCGAGGATCGCTTTGACGATGCCCTCGGTCTCCGGTGGCAGCCTCGGGCCGCGGCCGGAATCGTCCCGCAGCAGGTCGCGAACCAAGCGTCGCTTACCGTACTTGCGCAGGTAGCTGCGGATTGTCTGCGGCGTCCGCTTCAGCCGGGCGGCCAGATCGTCGATGGCGGTGGCACGCGCCTCGCTGTGCGGCGGAAAGCGATCAAGGATACGGTCGAGCTGTGTGGCGAGGCGCGCGGCCTCGGACCAGCGTGGGTCGCCCGGTGGGTCGTCGGATCGCTGCCCCATACCCTGCCGGCCCTCCCGCGAAAGCGTTCGGCTGCAAGAAAGTTCTGAGTCGCAAGAAAGGTCTGAGCCACAAACGTCGCACGGAACCCGTTGATCTGTCGCTACGACCTTGGTGAGGGGCCACGAAAATTCTCAGGAGAAAGCGACACCCGAAGTGAGATTGATGCCCTGCGCAATGTTGTGCGGGCAACGCCAGGAAGGGAACTGACCCATGGCTATCGGAACCGTCAAGTTTTTCAATTCGACCAAAGGCTTCGGCTTCATCCAGCCGGAAGACGGCACGGATGACGTGTTCGTCCACATCTCCGCCGTCGAGCGCGCCGGGATCAGCAACCTCGGAGAGGGCCAGAAGCTGTCCTTCGACGCGGTTCGCGACCCTCGCCGTGGCAAGGTTGCCGCCGAGAACCTGCGCGCACTCTGAGTGCAGCCGGTTCGGGAAAGAAGGGTGGCTCCGGCCGCCCTTTTTTTGTACCGGGATCCAGAAACGACGCCGCCCCCTCCCCATAGCCGGTGCAGCATCGCCGCCTTCGGCGACCGTGACCGATAAAGATTTGCCTGACGACCTTCCTCGGGGCACGGCCGGATTCACGAAACGGAAAAACATGAACGGCTTTAAAAACGCAGGGCTTTCCGAGCGTCTGAGCACGGCTGCGGGCGCGAAAAAGGCCCTACTCGAGAAGTTCAAGGCGCAATCGACTGTGAACGATCTGGCCTTCGCGGAGCGGGAAGAGGCCCGGCGGGCCGTGCGCATCGCCCGTGAGGCTCGCGAGGCCGAGCGCAACGCGGCGCGCGACGCCCGCAAGGCTGCCGAGCAGGAGGCCCTGCAAGCGGAACAGGCCGAGCGGGACGCCCGCGAGGCGCTGGAGGCCCAGGAAGCCGCCGAGCAGGCCGCGCGCCAAGTGACCATGGCCGTGGAGGCGAAGGCTGCCCGCGACGCCCGCTATGCAGCCCGAAAAGCAAGGGCTCGCTGACGGTCCACAGTGTCCAGAAGGCGGCGTCCAGGAGGGCACCGCCAAAGCCATCCGATCCAGACGCCGAATGGCTCCGGACCGGATGGCGGGAGATGAAAAAAACAGACGTTGAGGAAAGCCGAGATCATCGGATTCCAAGTCGCCACCACCTATGCGGAAAATCCTGTGCATGGCTGACAAGCGTCTGGTTTCGCTCCTGATTGCCGAATGACCTTGATATTACGGCGTCATGTCTTATTCTATTGATACTGATCGCTGGAGGCTTAAAACGTCTCTTGAGAGAGACGCGGTAGGTTTCTTGGCGTGGCACCCTGCCGCGCCCCTCAGCAAGTCGCAACTCCCTCTTTCGACCTCCTCCTGGCGAGATCGCCGGCGCTTGACCGTTCCCCAACCGGGGGCGTGGTCCGCTTTGCGCCGTCATGCTTGTGGAAGGTCCCACTCCTTGTCCGAAAATTTCGTTTCCGAACAGACGTTTGCTGATCTCGGCATTCATTCCAAAATCGCCCAGGTTCTGGGTGAGCATGGCTATACCACGCCGACGCCCGTTCAGGCGGAGGCCATCCCTCCGGCGTTGGCCGGCCGCGACATTCTCGCCACCGCCGAAACCGGCACCGGCAAGACCGCGGCCTTCATGCTGCCGGCTCTGACCCGCGTGGCCGATCTGCCCCCTCCCGCTGTCGCCGCTCCGCGCATCCTCGTGCTTGCCCCGACGCGTGAACTGGCCAGCCAGGTCACCCAAGCGGCGCGCAAATACGCCAAGCCGCTGCGCATGAACATCATCGATGTGGTCGGCGGCATGCCGTACGGCGAGCAGCTTCGCATGCTGTCGCGTCCGGTGCACGTCGTGGTGGCAACTCCCGGCCGCCTGATCGACCACATCGAACGTCAGCGCATCGACCTCAGCGCCGTCGAGGTGCTGATCCTCGACGAGGCGGATCGCATGCTGGACATGGGCTTCCTCGATGACGTCGAGCGGATCGCCGACGCCTGCAAGGCCGGCCGCCAGACGCTGCTGTTCACGGCCACGCTGGACCGCCGCATGAGCCAACTCGCCGGCAAGCTGCTGCGCAACCCGGAACGCGTCGCCGTCCAAAGCCAAGCGACCGCGATCAACGTCGAACAGCGCCTGCACCACACCGACGATATGGACCACAAGCGCCGGTTGCTAATGCACTTTGCCAGCCAGGACGAAGTCGGCAAAGCGATCATCTTCGCCGCGACCAAGCGCGACGCCGACGCACTGGCGGAGGAGTTGAGCACCGCCGGCCATGCCGCCGCTGCCCTGCACGGCGACATGGACCAGTCCAAGCGCAACCGCACGCTCCAGCGGCTGCGCACCGGCCAGGTCCGTCTGCTGGTCGCGACCGACGTGGCCGCCCGCGGCATCGACGTGCGCGACATCACCCACGTCATCAACTTCGACCTGCCGCGCTCGGCCGAGGATTATGTCCACCGCATCGGCCGCACCGGCCGGGCCGGTGCCTCAGGCATCGCGGTGTCCTTCGCCTCCCGCGCCGACCGCGAGACCCTGTCCCGCATCGAACGCTTCACCGGGGCGACGCTGGCGATCCATACGATTCCCGGCATTGAGCCGCAACGTTCTTTCTCCGGCGGCACCGGCCGCCCGGCCATTCGCGGCGGAGCGAGGCCGTGGCAGCGCGACGGCGGCCAGGGCAGACCGCAGGCCCGCGCCGGACGCTGGTAAACGCGTTCGAGCAAGACAACCAGATCAGGCGCGGCCCTTCGGGACCGCGCCTTTTTTCTTGGGGAAGCGGCTTGGCCGGATATGGTCGATGCCTGCCGGATGCGTAAGACCGGGGTGATCCTGGCGGCCTGCCACCGGGATCACGATCCACCCAACGTGAAGCCGAAGAACCTCGCGGCGTGGTGCCAGCGGTGCCACATCCTCAATGACAGGGAGCATCACCGCCGGCAGTTCCGGCTCACGATCCTGCAGCGGTGGGCGATGGGGGATCTGTTCGAGGCGACATATCGGCGCTGGCGATCCGTAATGATGGAACTGTCATGCCTCAACCGCTCGGTTCTGGCATAGCCGCGAACCCGACAAGAATGTAAACTGTCGCCTTACACTTTTCCGTTGACGCCATGAGTGTAAAGCAATACATTACACTCATGATCCGCACCATTCAGAACAAGGCGCTGCGGCGCTACTTCGAAACCGGCAAAGCCGACAAGCTGCCGGTCCAGGGTGCCGCCATTGCCCGCGTCGGCCGCATCCTGCTGGCGCTGGACGCCGCGACCAAGCCCGAGGACATGAACCTTCCCGGCTGTCACTTCCACGGCCTGGAAGTGACACCGCAGCGCTGGTCGGTGCGGGTCACCGCCAACTACCGCATCACCTTCCCCTGGGACTCCCCGGACGCCATCGACGTCGACCTGGAGGACTATCACTGATGACCACCACCCCCCTGAAGCGGGGCCTCGCCCCGATGCACCCCGGCGCCCTGCTGCGCGAGGACGTGCTGCCGGCGCTCGACCGCCCGGTGTCCGACGTCGCCAAGCTGCTGAAGGTCTCCCGTCAGACCCTGCACGCCATCCTGCGTGAAGAAGCGCCGGTGACCCCGGCCATGGCGCTGCGCCTGGGCAAGCTGTGCGGCAACGGGCCGGACCTCTGGGTCAACCTTCAGGCCCGCTATGACCTGGCTCGTCTTGCTGCCGAGCTGGAGGACGAGTTGGCCACCATCCCCACCCTCAACGCCGCCTGACGCTAAAACGAGCCGTTTCGCGACAGACCTGCCGGGGCAGACCCAGGCGCCGCGCGGCGGTGGGAAAGTTTTCGTCGCGATCCGACTTCCAGCCCAGCGTGCGCACCAGGTCCGCAACTTCGGTGTAGAGGACCGAGTAGCAGTGGAACAAAAAGTCAGATTGGGTGGCGGGGCTGTGCGATAATCCATCCCAAGGCAGCTTCGGTATGCCGCCTTTATTCCAGAAGCGTAGGGAGGCAAGCACAGACGGCTACAAGCGTGGGCTTTGCCAAACGGCATTTTTGCATTATAGATAGTGCCTATCTCTAGGTAAGCCGGAAAGAGGGGCAACAAGATGTCAGGCTTCAATGAGATTTCCCCATTAAACCCGAATGACCCCACCGTGCAGACGGCACAAGCTCTTGGGAAGATTTTTGAGAATTTGACAAAAGACCTAGATCCAGAAACGAAGAAGATTCTTGCGGCCGTCGTTGTCGGTGGTGGTCTTGTGGCTGGCGGCGCTTTGCTTGCCAAAAAGATCATGGGATAGGATTGTTTTATTTGGTGACACAATGCCGAATCAGATTTCGGGCCGGACGCCGGAAAGCATGTGTTTTCCGACATGATTGGGCGACGGGTTGCCTAACAGCCTGAAAGCTTCAGAAGCGTAGCCGGGAAACCCCGTCGGATTGATCGGCTGTGCGGAAACCGTCGCAGAGAGGTTTTCCGCACAGCCCTCCCAACCCAATTGGACTTTCCGTTCCGCTGCTACTCGGACCCCATGTAGGCCCGTCGACGGGCGTCCCGCTTGATGGCGTCGAATACGTCGTCGATTGTCATGGCGAGGTGCTGAGGTGCGCGCGGGCGAGCTGATCGAGCGCGTCCTGCTGCTCCTTGTCGGGACACAGGGAGGCGAGCAGGCGCGCTATGTCGTTCCGATCGCTGCGCTCCTGCTGGTCAGCCGGGCGGTTGCCGATGGCGGCGATAGCGTAGACTAGGGCCTTGACAGGATGTAGCGGTCGCGACCGGAGGGTTGGCGGACACACTGTGGATCAGTTTCGGATATCCGCTTCAGCAGAAGCTCACTCAAGCTGCGACGGAAAGGGGCGGGCTCGCCTGCCCTGGTGCTGTCGCGAAAAGGCGCCGCCGAGGCACACTCCTTCGGGATGCGACCGCTTACGCCCTCACGGGGCACAGGCTTCAGCGATCGAGAGGCTGTTCTCGTAGAGGCGGTGCCGGGTGATGCGGCCGTTCTCGACGGTGAGGTGCAGCGCGAACGGCCCCGCGAAGGATTTTCCGGTTGCGCGCACAGTTCCCGCTACGTGCCCCATCAGGACTGCGTGGGGGCCGTCGACGAGGAAGGTGTCGACGGAGGCGCGGGCATCCTCGGGTACGGTGTACGCCATCAACTCTGTGAACTGGGCAGCGCATTCGGCGGCGGTGGACCGCGGGCGGATCCACGGGACGACAGGGTTCTCGGCCAGCATCCAATCGACCTCATCGGCGAAGAGCACAACCAGCCGCTCGGTGTCCCCGGCCAGCCGGGCAGCAAGAAACTCTTGCACGACGGCCCGGGTGGCGTTGGCGACGGAACTCGCGGTGGCTGAACTCTCCGTGGTGGCGTTGGACTTGACGGGCACGGTGCTCTCCTTGCTGCTGTGGCCGGATCCCGGCGGGGGCGTCGATATGTTTGAACCTGCCCGGGAAGAGAGGGGCGGTCGATTACCTCAGGGGTAATGAGTGGCAAGCAGTGATTGGGTACACCTTCTTCAGCGGAGGTCAGTCGGTGGGAGGACAAGGAGCCCTGCACAACACACACACAGAATTGGCAGGGACGCCAATGATTGATTGCCACATATCGCCGACGTTAAATCGACCATCCGCGAACGACTGCAATGGGCCGATAGTGTTGAAAAAGTCGGTGTTGCCGGCCGCTTGAAGCCCTGATTCAATTCTCCTAGGCAGAAGGAGGACGCGGCGATGATGGGCGAGCGGACGGTGATGCAGGAGGCGCTGTTCTATGAGTTCAGCCTCGAACGCCACGTCCCGTCGGACCACCTGCTTCGCTCGGTCGACCGCTTCGTCGATCTGTCCGGCCTCCGTGCGCATCTGCAGCCGTTCTACAGCGCAATCGGGCGCCCCTCGATCGATCCGGAACTGATGATCCGGATGCTGCTCATCGGCTACTGCTGCGGCATCCGCTCGGAGCGCCGGCTGTGCGAGGAGGTGCATCTGAACCTCGCCTACCGCTGGTTCTGCCGGCTCGGCCTGGAGGGCGCCGTGCCGGACCACTCGACCTTTTCCAAGAACCGTCACGGCCGCTTCCGCGACAGCGATCTCCTGCGCACGCTGTTCGAAACCACCGTGCAGAGCTGCATGGAGGCCGGGCTTGTGGGAGGCAAGGGCTTTGCGGTCGATGCCAGCCTGATCCGGGCCGACGCGAACAGGCAGCGTTCGGTGGCGGGATCGGAAGAGGTCGACTGGGAGGCGATGGCGACGCCCCGCCGCTCGGTTCGGGAGTATCTCGATACACTGGACGAGGCGGCCTGGGGCGCGTCCAGCGAGGTGACGCTACCTGATCGACCTCGTCCACGCCGTCATCGTCGATGTCGAGGCGAGCGGCGCCATCCGCCAAGCGGAGGTCGGCGCCGCGTGCACCATGCTCGACCGGACCCTGGAGCGCTTCGCGCTCTATCCCGAGCGGCTGGCCGCCGACAGCGCCTACGGTTCAGCCGACATGCTCGGCTGGTTGGTTCATGAGCGCGGGATCGAGCCGCACATCCCGGTCTTCGACAAATCCGGGCGCCGCGACGGGACCTTCGAGCGGGCCGATTTCACCTACGACCACGAGGCCGACGCCTATGTCTGCCCAGCCGGCCAGGAACTCCGGCCGCGGCAGAAGACCTATCGGATGCCGCGCCCGCTCGCCGACAGCGACGGCCTGGTCCGCTATCGCGCCCTGTCCGCTCAAGCCGCGCTGCTGTCCGAACACGCCCGCCCGCAAGGTTCCCCACTCCGTCCACGAAGGGGCCCGCGACATGGCGCGGGTCATCGCCAATACCGACGCCTATGTCATCTCACGGCGCCAGCGGAAGAAGGTCGAGATGCTGTTCGCTGTGCAACGACAATTTTGACGTCCTGTTGACGCCAATTACGGTGTCCGGTCGGAGGGTGGGATCAGTCGTATCGTGACAGTGCCGCTCGGCGTTTTGCGGCGCGGACAGCGGAGCGAACAGCGCGATCGGTTTTGGCGATGTCGAACTTTTCGGGATGGAATGCTCGGCCCGCCCATCGCTTCATGTCGGCATGGTCGGGGTGGTTTGGGTCGTGCAAGACGTCGAGGAACTCAGCGTAGCCATGGACACCGCCGACGTCCTCTGGCGGTCGCGAGCGGGCGCCGTCGATGCAGGCGGGGTACTTGCGATCGGCCTCGGGCAAACGCAGGGTTTCGATCTCGATCCGATGGTGCCAATCGTCGCCGAAGTCGTAGAGATAGAGGAACGGCGGCGGGGTGGACAGGAAGTCGAACAGGCGAACGTCCTCCTCCGGCAATGCCCGGCTGTCGTCGTCGAAGGCGTCGGCGTTGAGCATGTCGGGGTCGCCGAAGCGCAAGCCGCCGATCTCGAACTGATGGAGATGGTAGTCGAGCCAGCCGAAGGCGGCCTGAATGATGTGGTGCAACTCGGCCAGCGTGGTTTTGCGCGGCACCAGCAGGCGCCGCCAGATCGGCGGGTCGATGTCCAGGATCGTGATCTTCAGCTGGGCGATGGTCGGCGGCTCATACATGGCCGCCATCATGCCGCCGCGCCGGTCCGGCGACAATTACGCGGTTGTCGCGTCGATTACCCTTCGCCGGCCCTCGGGTCTTGGGCCGCGGCCAGGGCGGAGCGGCGGCGGTAGCTTTCCGTGTTCAGTTCCAGAATGGTGGCGTGGTGCACCAAGCGGTCGATGGCGGCCACGGTCATGGCGGGATCGGGAAAAATCGCGTCCCAGGCGCTGAAGGGTTGATTGCAGGTCAAGATCAAGCTTCGGCGTTCGTAGCGTTCGGCGATCAGCTCGAACAGCACCGAGGTTTCGGCCTGGTCCTTGCGGACGTAGCCGAGGTCGTCGAGGATCAGGCAATCGAAGCGGTCGAGCCGGGCCAGCAGGTTTGGCAGGGCGAGGTCGCGCCGCGCCGCCTGAAGCTTTTGCACGAGATCGGTGGTCCGGGTGAACAGGACACGCCGGCCGCCTTCGATGAGGGCGGTGCCGATGGCGGCGGCGACATGGGTCTTGCCGACGCCGCTGGGGCCGAAGATCAGCAGGTTGGCGCCGCGCTCGATCCAACCGTCGCCCCGGCCGAGCGCCTCGACGTGGGGTTTGCGGATGGTGGGCACGGCGGCGAAGTCGAAGGTGGCCAGCGTCTTGCCGTCGGGCAGATCCGACTCGGCCATGTGGCGGGCGATGCGGCGTTCGGTGCGTTCGGCCAGCTCATGCTCGCACAGGGTGGCCAGGAAGCGCGCGGCCCCCCAGCCCTCTCGGTCGGCCCGTTCGGCGAAACCCGGCCACAGCCGGCCAATGGTCGGCAGGCGCAGGGCGGACAGCATCACGGGCAGTTTGGCGGCATCGATGTCGGTCATGCAGGCTCCGGATCGGGGGTGGCGGTGGCCGGCCGCAGCAGGCGGTCGTATCCGGCGAGATCGGGCGGCGCCACGGTGATCAGTGGCACCGCCGCCGGCTGGGGAGGCGCCACGGCCGTCCGGGCACCCTCGAGATCGGGCAGGCCGCCGCGGTCGAGCACGGCGTCGAGATGCTCGGCCAGGGCCGCCTCGCAGGCGCCGGTGGCCGCCAGATGAAGCAGACCGACGTAGACGCGGCACGCCTGCCGGTCGTCGAGCTGTTCGTCCAGCACCTCCCAGGCCCGGCGGAAGGCCGGTCGGGGAAAGAGTTCGTCGCGGAAAACGGAGCGGCGGAACGCCTGCGGCTTGCGCACCAGGGATGCGGCGAGGTGGCGGTAATCGACGACCCGGTCGCGCAGCTTGCCCTTGGGATGCTTGCGGGCGAGCGTCAGCACCTGGGTCGTGCCCAGCCAACAGAGCAGCCGGTCGTCGTAGAGATGCACCTTAAGCCGGCAGCCGACAAGCCGGGACGGCACGGTGTAGAGCACCTTGCGCACGGAGATGGTGCCGCTACGGGTCACGGTGACGGTGGTGGTGGAGAAATCGGTGGTGCGGTGGCGGGGCAGCGGCTTGAGTTCCGGCAACTCCACCTCCAGCGCCTTTCGGCGGCGGGCGTTCTTGCGGGCGACGGTGTCCTGCAGGAAGGCCTGGTAGGTGGGAATGTCCGGGAAATCGCGCGACCCACGCAGATCGAGGGCGTCGCGCAAGGCTGCTTTCAGATGTCCATGGGCGGCTTCAACGCTGCCGTTCTCATGAGCGACGCCGGCGTTGTTGCGGGTCGGGGTCATGCCGTAATGGCGGCAGAAGGCGGCGTACCCGGCGGCTTCGTCGTCCTCGGCCGTCAGGTTGCGGTAGGCGGCGGACAAGCGGTCGGTGCGATGGGTGTGAGGAACGCCGCCGAGTTGCCACAGCGCTTCCTGAAGCCCTTCGGTCAGGGCGGTGAAGCTCTCGCCGCCCTGGACGAGCTTGACGGCCTCCCAGCCGCTGTAGGCCAGCCAGAAATGATAGAGGAGATGGTCGAAGGGGATGCCGTCGATGGTGATGCCGAGGCTGGCGGTCTCGGTGAAATCGGACAGGGCCTGATAACCGGGAGGGTGGTCTTGGCGGAAGATCAACTCCTGCTCCGGGCCTTCGGTCGCCCGCCACAGGGCGACCCGGCGCTGAAGCGAACGCAGCAGGCGATCAGGATAGTCGCCGGGGTGACGGCGCTGGAGCTCTTCCAGCAGGGTGGTCGCCCGGATGTGTGGAGCTGAGCGCAGAACCGGCACCAACTCCTCGTCCCACACGCCGGCGAACGGATCCTCGCGGGTACGCCAGGTCCGTTCACGGGGCCGTTGGCTTGGCGGGATCGGGTTGGCGTCGATCCGGCGCGCCGTCCGCTCGCTGAACCCGGCCTTCGCCGCCGCCGTCGCCTGACTGTCTCCTTGCCTGCGCTCGTCCATGTACCGCCTGACCTGCCGGTCGGTGATCCGCGCGCCCGTCATCAGCCTCTCCCCCGCGATCGCGGGGGAGAGGCTGATGACGGAGCCGCCACCCGGCCATTCCAATCGTCGTCAGGCGGTCATCGTAATTGGCGCCGTGCAGTTCGCCCACCTCAAACGCATCCTGGGGCTCGACCGTCTGCGTTTGCGGGGGCCGAACGGCGCCCGCGATGAGTTCCACCTCGCCGCCGCCGCCCAGAACCTCCGCAAACTCGCCAAGCTCATCCCCATGCCGGACCCCAGCCCGGCATGAAGGGCAATTGCCCGCCGACCCTTCGCCGGCGTAACAGGGGGACGCTACCGGCAACCGACTTTTTCAACACTATCGGCCAGAAGCAGATTCAAGCTGCAGCAGAATAGGGGCGGGCTTGCCCGCCCTGGTGCTGTCGCGAAAAGGCGGAGACTCCTGTTCGCAACGGCACTGGACGGGCCGACGCGCGAGTATAGTAGTGTCTCCCCGTCGCTCATCTTTCACGCGTGCCGTGCATGTCCCACTTGATGCGTGGTTTCCTGCCCTGGCGGGATGGATTGCGTCAGGACGAGCTGGAGCACGTAGCCGAAGGCGAGCAGCACGATCACCGACACGACTGGCGCCCCCAGGAGATGCGGTTGCCGGCCTGGGCAAGCTGGACGGTCTGGGCGCGGGCGTCGGCCCGGTCCTCGTTGTCCAGCCGAAGCAGCGCCACGACCTGATCGCCCTGCTGGCAATACAACTCGGCCAGCTTGGCGGGATCGGCCTGCACTGCGGCGGCGACGCGCTCTGCATCCGCCGGAGTGCTGATCGGGCCCCCGGTCACTGCGGAGACGACGGACACCGCAGCTTCGCCGACCTGCCGGGCGGTCTCGCCGGTGCCGAGGGCGGCCTTGGCTACCTCCGGCAGCAGCACAGGGGCCAAGGCAGAGATGATGGGGATGAGCAGTGGAAGCATGATGGGTGCCCCTCCTTCGGGCATGAAAAAAGGCCGCCTCGGCGGGGGCCGGGCGGCGCGAAAGTCGATAGGTAAATCGGCAAAAGGTTAATCAGGCCATGGCTCAGCTTTCAATCAAACTCATAGACGGCAGATCACTATTGCCCTAGGGATAGTATCGCGCCTTCGCGCATATTCTTATTCCTATGCTACGTGAATTCGTAAGCGCTACAGCATCAATCAGTGTTGGATTATTCAATTGTACAAAGAACCTATCCGAAGCTCCCAGCGCATTCCATTCACATGATCGATCATTATTCCGAACACACTCTATCCTTGGTCCTGAAGAAAATATCCAACGCTCGTTTGGAGTCGTGACAGTCAATATTGTACTCTTAAAACACCACTTCCCATCACCAACCCTGTGGCAGCTTCCGTCGCCTGAGTATCTCACATTATGAAGCTCGGGGGTATCGCGCGTTGGCCCACAAATATCCTTCTCTTCAGTATAAGAACCGAAGCTATCAACTTCCGCAGCCTTCGACACATTTGTCGCGCCCATTGAAAAGGCGCAGAACACAACAGATAGAGATGCGATGTACTTATGAAAGCATAACATTTGCCACCTCCATTTTGCTCTATGATTGTGCATAGATTTCAGCGGACATGCTATAAACAATAGTTGACGGAACAATATGGTAACAAGACATATTCATTTATAATCCGGAGTATGCGCATTTCAGATATGCTAAATCACTAAAGAATTGGCATTCTCAAACACATACAGCCAATCCGAATATCAGCAGATATCCGTCGAACGCTTGCAATAGTGTGTATTCAAACGATCATCTCATGACTGTTTTAGCTCACAAACATACCATTCAGCAAATATGGCCGATGTTTATTAGCATTTATACACGACTTTGGTCATACGCAGAAAACATTCTCATGACAATTGCTATCATCAATGCTGAAAGGCTAATGATCGGAAGACGCCTGCAATCGCATTCTCAACCACTTCAAAACTGTGCAAGTGTCCCTTCTACTTCCTGTCATAGCAAACCAAAGAAGCCCGCCCGCTGTTCGACACGAACTTCAGGGTGATGCTCACCGAGGGGCTGAAGGTCGGTGCCGCGGCTTTGCCATCCCAGGTCCACTGGGCGCCGTTCCGGAACGGGGTGTCCACGGCGATCTGGTGCATGGCGTTGCAGCCGGGGCACCAGTGCTCGTGCAGGGTCAGTTCGCCGTACTGCCGGCGGACCAGCTTGGGGCTGAGGATCTCGGTTATGGGGATTCCGGAAAAGGAAAAGCCGCCGGGCCAGGGCCGGGCGGCGGAAAAGACTCAATTTTGCGGCGGCTGGAACGGCGGCACACTGGGTAGGTTAAGTCTCTATGGAAACACGCATTTCCGCGGACCGATCTCAGCATCTCCTCCGTCTTCGGGATGATGCCTTCGAGCGGGCGCGGTCGGTGCAGGAGCAGAGCCGGCAGTTGGTCGCACGAGCCGTTCAGGCCCGGCTTGAAGCGCAGGACGCCTGTGCCAGATCGGCAGACCGACGATGGGAAAAGGGTTGAGGTGATGGAGCTGCCGGCCGTCGGCCTTACGGATTCGAGCGCCCAGCTTGCGGATTTGCGCAAGTTCGCAGATCCGGCACTCCGCTTGACCTGAGACGCGGTTTTCGGAAACCGCACTTGCAGTGCGGATCTGCAACACCTGGAAACTGCGATGGGCGGTTGTTCTGCTGGTCGCCTCAGTCCAGCTCGTCCGCTGGTGCCAATCCCCCTCACTCAGGAGGTCAGCCCCGTCCGTCTGGACAGCAGGGCGGTGATCACCGGGACCAGCGCGGACAAGGAATAAGGCTTGCGCAGGACCACCAGCCGTCCCGGCTCCTCGACAGGAATGTGCTCGCTGAATCCGGTCGAGACGACAACCGGCAAATCGGGGCGCCGCTGCCGGATGAGCCGGATCAGCGCCTCACCGCCCATCACCGGCATGCGCATGTCGGTGAGCAGGAGGTCAGCCGGATCGATGGCGTCAGCCTCGATGGCCGCTAGTCCGTTGTGCGTGACGGTGACCCGAAACCCCTCGGACTCAAGAAAATCGGCCACCACCATGGCAACCAGATCCTCGTCCTCGGCCAGAAGAACATGAGGGGATTCGCGCATCAGTCACCCGCATCAACGAGTATATGACCGCCATTTCTATCCAGATAACAACTCATGCACAGCAGAAAGATTGCAGGCTGTTCGTAGCGAAGGCGTCGTCTCGGCCGGCAAGGTGATGCCTGGGGCGTTGGGCGTTGGGCGTTGGGCGTTGGGCGTTGTCCTGCAAGTCGCACATGGGGAACTCTGGTAAAGGAAAAGCCGCCGGGCGGCTGGTGAGTGAAACCTCGGTGCTGTAGGCTCCGGTCAGTCTGCGAAGACGTTTCGGACGTTGGGTGGCGGGAGGAGCCTCGGCTCAGCACGCATACGTCGCGGACAGTGACCGCTGTGTGGACCGGACAACGCGGGCCGGCGTCGGCCCATCTTCGGATGGCTCGACCGAACGTAGGGGGTGACGTACATACCCGGCGGTCACGCCCTCAATCCAGCTCATTTGCCGAGATGTCCGGCAGGTTCACCATCTGGCCGGCGAGCGCGTGCGAACTGTCGCCGCAGAAGTCGATACGTCATTGAGTTTTTGCGGCGAAAAGTCCGAAATGCAGTGACGCACCGCATCCAAGGGCATGTTTTTATGCGCACGACAAAAAAATTAGTAATATCACTGTTTTCTATCATTATCGTGAGTGGCTGCTCAGGATCGAGCGGAATGTTAAATGTCCAAAAGCCTAACCCCACAGCCAGTTCTTCTATAAATCTATTAGAAAGGCTGAGAGCTTTCGAGCAGCCAGCAGCGTGGAGAGACGCAAGATTCATTCGAAACGTTTTTAACAGCGATGTAAAATTCTCTATGGATACAAAACCTAATGCCATGATCGAGTCGTACAGGTGGCAGAAGGCAGAGAGAAACCAGAACGACGCTATCGACGGCGATGCTAGCATTTATATCAACGAGAACTTTCAGTATAGTACAATGAGGCTAATCTTAAATAATAAGGATCAATTATGTATTACATCCCCTGACATCAGGTCATTATACACCCCAAGCAAACCACCCATGCCAGCGCCTGCAATTCACTTTCACGCAGGACCAGGATTTGTTCCTGAAACCAATATCATGAACGAGTACTATTCATCCGGACCTATGGAAATTTATATTACCTTTGCATATATGAAATGCGCCAACGCAATATCTGTAACTCTTGGTGATCCTGAGAATTTCAGAAAATATTGGTAATCCAATTGTTAGCATTTGATGCCCACGGTGATCTGGTGCATGGCGTTGCAGCCGGGGCACCAGTACTCGTGAAGAGTTAGGTCACCGTACTGGCGGTGGACCAGCTTCGGGCTGAGGAACTCGGTCATGGGGGATCCGGAAAGAAATCATAAATAAGGATTTTACAATTAACGTTATCTATATATCTACCTGCAATGATCTCCAACGGTAAATCATGCCGATAAGAGGCCCAGGTATGACGAAGCGTCTGAATTCCCTTGGCACCATTCTCCGTTTGGGCCTTGTTGGACTGTGCATTGTTCCCAGCGCCGTTGTAGGTCTCTACGCGAGCGCCTCCGTCGGGGAACGTGTCCGTACGGAAGCGGATAAGCACCTGCTGGACGTCAGCGCCCGGATTGCCGGCATGCTCGATCTGGGCATGCACGAACGCTGGCGCGACATGACGCTGGTCGCGTCGATGATCAATGCACAGGGCTCTCTGGAGCGGACAGATGATCTGCGTGATCAGCTCGACACGCTGAAACGGAACGTCCCCATCTATGCCTGGATCGGCGCTGCGGAAACCGGTGGGCAGGTGGTGGTGAGCTCGCAACGGCTGCTCGAGGGCGTCGACGTGTCGGCCCGGCCCTGGTTCCGTGCCGGCACGCAGGCGCCCTTCGCCGGCGATCTGCACGAAGCGCTTCTGCTGGCTCAGAAGCTGCCGCCGGCTCCCAATGGCGAGCCCTTGCGCTTCGTCGATATCGCCATGCCGTTGACCCGCAAGGATGGCGTTCCGCTCGGCGTTCTGGGCGCCCATCTCAGTTGGGCCTGGGCCAACGAGGTCGCCGAATCCGTTCTGCAACGCGGCGGTGACGACAAGCCGGACGTGGATGCCTTCGTGCTGAGCCGCGAGGGCGTCGTTCTGATGGGGCCAAAAAACCTGCAAGGCCAGAAGCTCGACCTCGCCAGCGTGCGCGCCGGCGTGCAGGGAGTCACGAAGACCGTCCAGGACGTCTGGCCTGACGGAAAGAGCTACTTCACCGCCGTGGCTCCGACCCGCGGCGAGGGCGAATACCGCGGCCTCGGCTGGGTGGTTCTGGTCCGCCACGACGCCGCTGCCGCTCTTGCCGACGTCTCCGCACTCCAGCACCGCATCCTGTTCGCGAGCTTTGTCATGGCTATCCTCGCTCTTGTGGCCGGCTGGGTGTGGGTGGGGCGCCTGTCACGCCCGTTGGAGGTGCTGGCCGAGGCCGCCCGGCGCCTCAGTCATGGCGACCTCGCGACACCGGTCCCCCCCACCCGGGCCTTTGCGGAGGCGACGAGCCTGTCGACCAGCCTCGTCCAGCTCTCCATGGCGCTTGAACTGACGCTCGCTGCCCGGAGGCCGGACGCACCGTCCACCCCCGCAAATGCGGAACCGGTCAGCGCGTCGCGCGAGCCCGCAGCCCCGTGAGGATTTTTTCCAGGCTGATCGACCGGGCGCCGCCGCTGTAGCGTCCGGAATAGAGCTTGCGGATCAGGCGGTCGCGGACCTGTGCATCTTCGATGAAGCGCAGGGTGAAAGCGCCGTCCGCCTGTCCCACCAGCACGGCCTGAACCGGCCCAACCCCCTCGATGTGAACGAGAACCGGAGCCCCCGGCACCGCATCGACCATCCCCCACATCCGCAGCCCGCCGAGCGAAATGTCCAGCACTCGCATGCGGCGCGTCCGCCCGGTGGTCTCCCGGCCAACCAGTTCGATGTCGGCCTGCTCGTCGGTCCAGAAGCGCTCATCCTGCCGGTAGCGGGGCAACTCGATGCAGACCGCCATCGCCAGGGCCAGGGCCGCCAGATTGTAGAAGCTCCAGAACAGGACGATGACCTTGCCGTCGCCGGCGCCGCCCTGGGGGGCGTAGTCGGCCAGACCGGCGTAGATCATGCCCCCCGCGGTCGCGGCAGCCAGAAGCCCGAACCGGCGCATCATGCCCCATTGGACGGTCACCCGGTCGCGTTGCCCGCCCTTGGCTGTGACCTTGAACTTGTGCCCCTTCGGCTTGACGAGACCCACCGCCACCGCCTGGATGATCTCGAACATCGTCAGCATCTGGCTGACGTCATGCAGCAGCGGGATGATCTGGCCTCGGGTGGTCCAGTTGAGGGCGATCATCGCGGCCAGGAAATAGGGCACGAAATACGTGATGACGTCCGGTGCGGTGGCGTTCACGATGCTGATGCCGAACCACCAGTACAGGATCGGCGCGAAGAGGCAGGCAAAGCGGAACGGGAAGGTGACCCCCCAGTAGAGGAAGGAGTCGATCAGGCCCACCCGGTCGATCAGGCTGAGGGGATTCTTCGAGAAAGGGCCGGACGGGCCTCGGAAGATCTGGATCATGCCCAGGCACCAGCGGCCGCGCTGGGTGACGTATTCCTTCAACCCTTCCGGCGCCAGCCCGTCGCTCAGCCGCTCGTTGAGGTACACGGTGCGCCAGCCGCGCTCCTTCAGGCGGATGGTGACGAGGAAATCTTCCGTCACGCTGTCAGTCGGGAAGCCGCCGATGGCCTGCAGCCCTTCCCAGCGCATCATGGACGAGGTGCCGCAGCAGAAGGCGATGCCCCAGGCGTCGCGGGAGGCCAGCAGATGGTCGAAGAAGAAGCGCTGCTCGTCCGGGTAGGCGCGTCCGATCCGCAGGTTCGACTGGATCGGATCGGGATTGAAGAAATGCTGCGGCGTCTGCACCAGACCGACCGACGGGTCGTGGAACAGCGCCAGGGCACGGGTGACGAAGTTGGAATGCGGCACGAAGTCGGCGTCGAGAACGACGACGAAGTCGGGTTGCCGGGACAGCGTCGCCAGATGCTTCAGCGCGTGGTTGATGTTGCCCGCCTTGGCGTGGCTGTTGTCCGGCCGCTGCAGATAATGGCAGCCCTTGCGCGCGCAGAGATCCTGCAGCCAGTCTCGTTTGCCGTCGTCCAGGACCCACACCCGCAGGTTTGGATGATCGATGCCCAGGGCGCCGCCGATGGTGCGGGCCAGGATCGCCTCTTCTTCGTTGTAGGTGGTAATCAGCACGTCCAGCTGCGGAGGGGCTGTCGGCCGCCACCAGCCGGCATGCTGGTCGGCCTCGCCGCTGCGGTTCTTGACACGGGACATCAGCGCGAAGGCCAACGTCGAGCTGACCGTGGTCGCCGCTTCCAGCAGGGCGAACGCCCAGGCGCCGATTGCCTCGGCGTTGAACGCCAAGGGCGGAATCGACTCGGCGAAGCGCCAAGCGATGTAGCGCCACCCCAGCACGATGCAAAGGGTAAACAGCACGACCCGCACCCGGCTGTTGTCTGGCCGGCAGAAGGGCAGGATCGCAAGCGCCGCGCCGCAGACCAAAAGGGACGGCGCGAAACTGGCCTCGAAAGGCGAAAGAACCATCAGGCGAGCCCCAGCCAGGAACCGACGGTGCGCAAAAGGTCGCGCGGCGTACCGGAGAAAACGACCTTGCCCGTCCGGCCGACGGCGCAGCCGGCTTCCGCGTCCTTCAGCAGATCCGGGATCGCCAAGGCCACGTCGAAGCGCTTCAGATGGTCCGCGCCCGGCGCGATGGCGAGGTTGTTGTAGACGGTCGCGGCGCCGGAGCCGGCTAGGCGCAACACCTGGCCATTGAAGACCCGGTTGGTGCCGGACAGCCGAAATTGCGCCGGATCGCCGACTTTGAGACGGTTGTAGTCGCTTTCCGCGACGCTGGCCGTGACGATGACCGTGGAGCAGTCGAGCAGACGCAGCAGGTCCTGTCCTTTGCGCGCGTACTCGTCATTGCCCAGGGGCGCTTCCCACACCAGCCCGTCCACCGGAGAGGTCAGGAAGGCGTCGCGGAGCTTGGCCACCCGCTGGCGTTCGAGCGCGATCTGCTCCCGGATCTTCGCCAGGCGCTGGGTGCGCTCCTGCAACTCGGCAGACAGTTCGCCAAGACGCAGATCCAATTCCTGGGACCGCTGGCTGGAATAGGGGGTGTCGTTGTAGGAGTCGCCGAGGAAGGTGCCGTTGGAGGCCGCTTCCAGTTCGGTGCGCAGAACGTCCAGGCGGGCCGTTGCCGCGCGAATGTTCAGGCTGTTCACCTCATGCGCGGCCTGGGCCTTGTCCAGCATCGCCACCGACTGGACCCCGTTGACCCTCAATTCCTCCGCACGCTTCAGGGCGGCGGTGGATTCGGTCGACTGCGCCTTGGCGCTGGACAGCAAGGCCTGTTGTTCGTCGATCCGGGCCTTCAGCTGACGGATGCGCCCATCGCGGTACGCTTCGGTGCGTTCACGCAGCGTGGCCGCGCTCGCCGTCATGCTGGAAATCTGCGCCTGGATGCGCCCGATGTCGGTATCGAGCGCACCGGCCACGCGCTCCAAATCGAACAGGCGGGCGTCGTCGGCGCGGACATCCGTCAGGTTGCCGAGAGTCTGTCCTCGCTGAACCCGTTCGCCAATGGCGCGCGGTTGCAGCGAAAGCAGACCATCGATAGGTGCACGCACTACGGCGACCCGCGCATTGACGACCGCATCGGCGCTGACGACCGCTACACCTTCCGCAAGGATGATGTAGCCGGCTACCCCGGCGATCGTGAGGCCGGCAGCGAGCTTGAAGAGTTTGCGCATGACGGGAGTTGCCCTTAAGGCCATTAAAAGGACTCCGAACTTATTGCACGGAGTTGCTAAAATTGTGTTATCGACTAATGCGCCTTTGATACTATGTCGCCACAAGGATCGGGCGAGAGTATGCCATTGTAGTCATTGAGGTGCAGTGGACAACCAAGCAGTCAGTGACGTGATCACCCACGCTGGACCAGTGCGTCCAAACCGACCCGAACGGGGTGAAGCCCCTCACCTGCTTTGAGCCGGAGGCACCTCATGGCGCCAGACGGTGTCTCGCATTTCCTGGCGTTGGTGAGGGGCTGGCGCCCAAAGATCAGCCCGCCTCGAACATCGCCCTCTCTGGCGCCCGGCGCTTCTTCAGCCCGTCGAGCTGCTTCTTGACGCCGTTGACGGTGGCGTAGACCCACTTCGGGAACTCGGCCCCAGCCCCGACATAGTCGCGCTGGTTCAGCAGGCGCAGCAGTGTCGAGGTCTGCAGGGCGCCGGCCCCCAGGTTGAACACGAAGGAGGGCAAGGCGCCGCGCTGCTGATCGGTCAGCGGCACCGTGACCAGCCGGTCCACCGCTGCAGCGGCATTGGCCATATCGGCGCGCAGGTAGACCTCCGCCTGGAGGCCGTTGATGGTCTGCCCCATCCTGACCCCGGCGGTGTGGCCATAGCCGATGGTCGGGACGCCTGCGGGGCACAGGTAGGCTTCGAGGTACAGGCCTTCGAAGTGGCGGACCAGCGCCAGGGCGTCGGGGTGGGTCTCGCGCGGGATCGCCGCGCCGGAGGGCGTGGTGGTCATGAGTTACTTCCTCATTGGAATTGTTTTAAAGAGCAGCCGCGTTTGGCGTTGCGCCATCTGCCTTCCAGGGCACGGGATTAGCTGAACCTTGGCGGGGTCACGATAGGGAGTGACCAGATCGTCCGGTTCGTGAGAGCGGACCGTGAACGCGGAGGGCGCCTCAGTCCCGCAGCTTTCCAGACAATCCGTTCTGTGACCGAAGACGGCCCTCAGGTGTTGTCCATACCGGTCTGCCGGCTTGATCGGATTAAGGTATGGAAAACCTGCTTCTTCAGTTCCTCCCCAAGGCCCCACAATCGATCTGGGTGCGATATGGGGTTACAGCCGTGATCATCGGTATCACGACGCTGTTACGTTACGTCCTTGAGCCCATCCTAAGCAAATACCCCTTCCTTTTATACATCCCTGCAATTTTCCTGGTCTCACTGCTGTTCGACCGCGCGTCTGGTTTTATCGCCGTTCTCCTATCGGGTGGCTTCGCGGCGTGGTTGTTCATGGAACCGCGGGGTAATCTCTGGATCGCCGATCACGGCGACCAGTTGGCCTTCATGATCTATGTCGGCCTGGGGCTTGGTATCGCCGCGATCACGGAAATGCTGCGCACGACACTCGAGGAGCTGTGCCAGTCCTGGGAAAAGCTGGCCGCGTCAGATCGGGAAAAGGATCTCATGCTGCAGGAGATCCATCACCGCATCCGCAACGATCTCCAGTTGATCTCCGCCCAGCTGACCTTGGCGGCCATGCGGCCGGAAAACGCTCAAGCGATGATGCAAGGGACCATTGAGCGCATCAATGTGTTGGCGCGCATCTATGGCCGCCTGCGCCGGGTCGATGGGGCCAGCATCGTGAACGTAAAGGAGTTTCTGGAGAGCTTGGTGGAGGACCTCCAGCTGGGCATGGTGGGCGTCCGACCGATTGCCCTGAGCGCCCGCTCGGACAGCGTGGACTTGGACATGAACACGGCTGTCGCCGTCGGCACCATTGCCAACGAACTCGTTACCAACGCGGTCAAGTACGCCTTCCCCGATGCGCAGGCAGGCTGGGTTGATCTCTCGTTTCGGCAGGAGGCAGACGAGTACGTTCTGTGCGTCAGCGACAACGGCGTCGGGTTCACCTCGAACCAGCCGAAAGGGACAGGTCTCGGGCGTCAGATCGTGCAGCAGCTGGCGTTGCAGCTTCGAGGCAAGCTGGACATACAGTCCCGGCCGGAAGGTGGGATTCAGGCAATGCTCCGTTTTCCTGTTCCGCGTCCAGGCTAGGCTCCAATCGACACTGCGCTTTCCCGCCTTGCAAGATGGCTGTACGGGGCACTGAGCGGCCGGCTCGTTCAACTTTCCGATGGCCGCTCTCCGGGCACCTGCCGCGCTGTGGGCTTCGCGCCGACCGGCGCCCCGCGGGCTGCCGCTTCAGCGACCGCGGCCTCTTCGGCCAGCCGCTGGTTCGTTGCCATCAGGTTCTCCACCTCGTGCTGGACCCGCACCAGCGCGGTTCGGGCCTCGTCCCGTCCGGTCCGCGCAGAGTTCAGATGCTCGTTGGAAAGCCGCAGTTCGGTTTCGAGTTGCAGCTTCACGGGGGACGGCAACCAAAGCTGCGTAAAGTTCACACAGGCATCGGGTTTTCATAAGTTGGACCGCCGCAGGCCCAGCCGAGTCATCATCTTCAGCAGTCCCACCCGCGACAGGCCGAGCTTGCGGGCGGCGGCGCTATGGTTGTTGCCAGTGGCCGCCAAAGTGGCGGTGATCATCCGGTGCTCCAATTCCGCTACCGCTTCGGCCAGGGTGGCCGGAGGAATTGGGGCAAGTGCGGCGGGATCGCCGCTGCGGGCGAAGGCGAGGTCTGCGGGTGTGACGGCGTTTCCTTCGGCCAGAGCGGCGCCGGATGTCACCACCGCCCGGAGTTCGCGGACATTGCCCGGCCAATCCTGGGCGGCCAGCCATGCCAACGCGTCAGGCGTCAGGCGAAGGGGACAATGCCTGGAGGCGTCTACGAGGAACCGGGTCGCCAGAAGCGCGACGTCCTCCCGGCGTTCCGCCAGGGCCGGCGTCCGTAGGATCAAGCCCTTGAGTCGGTAGTAGAAGTCTTCGCGGAAGGCCCCCTGTGCCACCATCGTCTCCAGGTCACGGTGGGTCGCTGAAACCACGCGGACGTTGGCCGTCAGAACCTGCCGCCCACCGACCGGCGTGTAGGTCCCCTCCTGCAGGAAGCGCAGCAGCTTGACCTGCATGGCCGGCGGCATCTCCCCGACCTCATCAAGGAACAGGGTGCCGCCGTGCGCGGCCGCGACCAGCCCCTGGCGATCCTGATGAGCGCCGGTGAAACTACCCTTCAGATGCCCGAACAACTCGCTTTCCAGCAGTTCCGCCGGAATGGCGCCGCAGTGGACGGCGACGAAGGGGCCGGCGTGGCGTGGACCTGCGGTGTGGAGAGCGCGTGCCACCAGTTCCTTACCACTGCCACTGGGACCCAGCACCATCACCGGCACCTCCGCCGGCCCGATGCGGCGGATCATGTCCTTCAGGCGCTGGATCGCAGGGCTGGCGCCGATGATGCCATCGTCCGGTACGCGGGTTGCACGCAGAGTTGCCACCTTCTGCTCCAACGCGCGCTTGGCCAGAGCCCGGCTGACGACGAAGCGCAGAAGGTCCGGTTCCACCGGTTTGGCCAGGAAGTCCCAGGCTCCTGCCGCCACTGCCCGCAGGGCCAGTTCGTGCTCTGCATGCGCGGTCAACACCACCACCGGCACCGTTGCGAAGATGGGGACCAGAGCCAGTCCTGCCTCTGGCGTGCGTTCGGGCGGCATGACGAGATCCAGCAGCACCAGATCCGGGCGTTCCTGCTGGAAGAGATCGCGAGCCTGGGCTCCGTCGGCGGCGGTGGCCACCGTATGGCCCTGCTTCTCAAGCCACGCCGCGGCAAGGCGGAGGAAGGCGGGCTCATCATCGACAAGGAGAATTTTGCTCATACCGGGAATCTCAAGCGGAAGCAGGTGGACCATCCCGGCCGTTCGGCCAGAGACACAGAACCGCCGTGCGCCGCCATCACCTTGGCGACGATGGCGAGCCCGAGACCGGTTCCATCCTGGCTGCGCGAAACGAAGGGCTGGAACAGCGAGGTGCGGATGTCCGCCGGTATGCCGGGACCGTCGTCGCAGATGTCGATGACCACACCATCGGGATGGCGCTCGGCTGCCACCAGGATGCGGTCACCGGCAGCCCTGGCGTTATCCAGCAGGTTCACCAGAGCCTGCCTCAGGCGCGCGTTGTCAGCGCGCAGCGAAAGCCCTGGGGGGATGTCGGTGGTCACCGAGCCATCGATCTGGGGGAGCGCGTCCACAAGGACAGTCTCCGCCGGGTCCACCCGCCATGGCTTGGCGTAGTCGAGCAGGTCGCGGACCAAGGCGTCCATGCGGCCGAGCTGGATACTGACCTCGCCGCGCGTCTCCGGCGTGGCATCGGCGACCGCCATGGCGATCACGTTCATGGGATTGCGCAGGTCATGCGCGACAGTGGCAGCCAAAGCGCCCAGCTCTGCCAGACGCTGGCGTTCGACAAAAGCCCGCCGCTTGATGAGATCGGCACGGGCCTGCGCGACCAGTTCAGCCAGAACCTCGGCCACCCGGCGCGGCCCCGGTGGAGCATGGACAAGATCGCTCAAATCCTGTTCGCCAGGGTCGAACTCGGCAACGGCGGCATCGCCGGTCAAAGCGACGCGTTGGTGCAGCAGCCGTGCCGCCGTCGTCGTCAGCGCAGTTTCGTCGGTCGCCTCCCCCAGTTCCTGACGCCACCGAGCGAGATCAGCAGCGGTCACATCGCCACCGGGATACACGATGCGGTCCGCCAGCCGGCGGACCGGACCGGCGAGGCCCAGACCACTCAGCAGCGCCACCGCGGTCCAGATGAAAGGCGCGCCGACCCGCTCTGCGGCGAAACCGGCGGTTAGAGCGGAGACTAGGGCGGCCAGTGCGATCAGTAGCCCCCAGCACACTGCCCGGACCGCCCAGCGGTTTACCGCCATCAGCCGATAGCGCAGCACGCCATAGGCCAGCACGGCGAGGTAAAGAGGAAGCACCAGCAACGGCCACGGGTAGGTGTCGATGCCTAGCACTGGAAACGCCAGTCCGCTGACCGACAGCAGGCCGAGGCCGGAAGACAGCAGCACCAGCCCCACCTGATGTCGGCGTACCCCGCTGGCCGTGCGCCACGCGCGCAGCAGCAGCAGGTGTCCGGCGACCGCGAGGACGGCGGTGGTTGCACTCGCCGCCAACCCGGCCCCTTCGTATCGGAACAGCGTGCCAGTACCCGGCCACGGAACGAAGCTCCCGGTTCCGCCGACAATCGCGGCGAGCGCGGCGACCGCCCCCACCCCGTAGGCCCAGCGAACCACCGACCTACCCCATCCCGCCATGAGGGCGGAAAAATGGACGAACAGCGCACCGCCCAGCGGCGCCAGAGCCATCAGCACAGCGCCGAGCCGTCCAGGTATCAGCAGCCCAACCGACCAGCCACCAACCAATAGAAGGAAGGCTGCCAGCGGCCTCGTTCCTGCGATCCCGCCTCCATGACGCCAGAGGAGGATGGCCAAGCCGGCACCTGCCAATGCGCAAAGGCCCATGGCCGCCATCAGTGCTGTCGATGCATCCACCGCAACCACCTCTGAACCCACACGCCGGTGTATCCAACGTTAACAGGCAACCTAACGCAAAGCGCAACCGCGGTTAACACCCGACGCCCATCCAGCCGCGGAAAACAAGGTCGTGCGGTGTGGCACGACCTTTGCCATTCCAGGTCCAGAATCGAATGAACCTGGAGGTCAGTCATGTCATTGGAAACACTGTTTTCAGTATGGGGGGTGGCGCTTCTCCTCGCCGTCGTGGCCTGCGCCGTGATTGTCCGTCCGCTTCTGACCGTGCTGACGGACCTCTGCGGGGGACGAGAGCGGGCGCAGTTCTGGACGGTCTACGCCTGTGCGCTGACCGTGGCGACGCCGTTGCTGGTGGTTTCGACCCCCGGTCTCTTCGATCATGCGGCGGTCGCTGAGGGAAGCGGTCCGGTCCTACAGCGGACCGTCTTCTATGCCCTGGCCGGCATCGTCGTTGCACTGCTGGTGATGGGACGGGCGGTGTGGCGTCCGATAGCCCGCATGTTGCAGGCCCCCCCGGCCGGTCATCACGGGGAGACGCAGTCGTGACATCGGTCCTGATCATCGGCGGCCGCGGCTTCATCGGCCGGCATCTGGCTGCGGCGCTCACCACCGCCGGTCACCGCGTCACTGCCGTTGGCCGTGACGGCATCGATCTGATCCGCGACAACGAGGCCGACCTTGCCGCCAAGCTTGCCGGTCACGGCTTGGTGGTCAACGCCGCCGGGCTGGTGCGCAGCCGTGGCGCCAACAGCATGGCTGCGGTGCACGCCGAAGGGACGGAGCGGCTGATCCACGCATGCTGCACGGCCGCTGTGCCCAGGCTGATCCACCTGTCGGCCCTGGGGGCCGCGCCGGACGGACAGACCGCCTACCAGCGCACGAAGGGGCACGCCGAGACTGTGCTGGCCACCAGCACCGGTCTGGACTGGTGCGTTCTGCGGCCCTCGGTAGTCATCGGCCGTGGCGGTGCCAGCACGGCTCTGTTCTCGGCTCTGGCGGCCTTGCCGCTTCCCATACGCATCGGCCCCGGCACCTGGACGGTCCAGCCCGTGCATGTGGACGACTTGGCCACGCTGGTGGTGCGGCTGGTCTCATGGGTGGGACCGCTGCCCCGCCGCATCGACGTGGTCGGGACCGAACCGATGAGCACGGACACACTCACCACGGCCCTGCGGGCGTGGCTGGACCTGCCGTCGCGGCGCTTTCTGGCGGTCCCCGCATCACTTCTCGGCGTCGTCTCCATCCTGGGTGAGCGGTTGAAGGGCGGGCCGGTCAATCGAGAAACCCTCGCCATGCTGAAGGCGGACAACACCGCCAGCTCTGCGCCGTTCGCCGACATTCTCGGGCGGGCGCCGCAAGCCTTGCCGCAGGCTCTGGCCCGACATTCAGTGTCGGACGCGGATCGCCTGCACGCGCGCCTGTTCTTTGTGCGGCCGATCCTGCGCTGGAGCCTTGCACTGCTATGGATCGTCACGGGCCTGCTGTCGTTCGGTCTGTATCCGTTGGCCGACTCTTATCGTCTGCTGGGCTCAGTGGGGTTGGACGGCCCGTTGGCCACTCTGGCGCTGTTCGGTGGCGCCGGGCTTGACCTGACCCTCGGGTTTCTCCTGCTGGTCGGATGGCGTCCCGTGGCGGTGGGTGGCGCCATGCTCGCCAGCGTGGCAGCGTTCTCGCTGCTCGCCGCCGGCCTGCCAGCGGAACACTGGACGCACCCCTTCGCTCCGCTTCTCAAGAACCTGCCCATCGCTGCGGCGACGCTGGCGATGATGGCCATGGAATCCTGACATGGACGCGACCGCGCTCAAATTCATCCACATCCTCTCGGCCATCCTTCTGTTCGGCACGGGCCTGGGGACGGCCTTCCACGGCATGGCGAGCAACCTGTCGAAGGATGTGCGCGCCATTGCGGTCGCCAACCGCAACGTCGTGCTGGCCGACTGGCTGTTCACCACGCCCGCTGTGGTGATCCAGCCGATCAGCGGCCTATGGCTCGTGCTGGAGCAGGGATGGCCGCTCACCTCCGGTTGGATCGTGCTCACACTGGTGCTCTACGCTGTCGCCGGCGCGTGCTGGCTGCCGGTGGTTTGGCTACAACTCCGCATGCGGCGCATGGCCGAGGACGCCGTTGCCGCCGGGACCGACCTGCCGCCGCTGTATCACCGCTTTTTCCGCATTTGGTTCGCGCTCGGTTGGCCCGCCTTCGCGGCGATGGTGGCAATCGTCGGGTTGATGGTTTTCAAACCCGAATTCTGATCGGGTCGGTCGGCAAGCTCCCAGCCACGATGAAACGTCTACACTCCATGCCATCGCGTCATCCATGTCGCCGTTCGAGCAACTTGCGGCCGTCCTCTCGCAAAGAGCCGTCGGGTCCGACATGACGGTAGAGCGTCTGCCGGGTGACGCCCAGTTCCCGGCACAGCTCGTTCACCTTCGTTTCCGGTTTGCCCATGGCCGCCATGGCGAGTCGCAGCTTCGCCACGGTCATCTTGAACTTCCGCCCGCCCGTCCGGCCGCGGGCGCGGGCGCCGGCCAAGCCGGCGCGGGTCCGTTCGGCGATGAGTTCGCGTTCGAACTCGGCCAGGGCGGCAAAGATGCCGAACACCAGCTTGCCGGATGCCGTCGTCGTGTCGATGGCGGCGCCGTGGCCGGTCAGCACCCTCAGCCCGATGCCGCGCACGGTCAGATCATGCACCGTGTTGACCAGATGGCGCAGGTCGCGGCCGAGGCGGTCGAGCTTCCACACCACCAGGGTATCACCGGCGCGCAACGCCTTGAGGTACGCCGCCAATCCGGGACGGTCGTCATCCGGCGCCGAACAGTCACGCAATCGGTCTCGCAGACTATGACATGCAAACGGTCCGTGAATAGAATAAGTGACAGACTGGGTTGGCCGATGGCGCTCCCGGATCCGCGACCTTGGATTTTCCGCGATGCCACTGATCCAGGACACCGCTTATCCGCGCTTGGCGGCGTCGCCCGGCATGGCGGAACTGGCCGGCTTCACGCCGACGGCGGCGGAGATGGTCTTCGTCGTTGGCCGCACCCGGCGGGCGGGACCGCGTGAAGACCGAACCGAAGCGGCCGACCCCGCGCCACCTGCAGGATTTCCTGCGCCATCTCGATTGGCTGCGCGAGCAGGGCGCCGACACCGCGGTGTTCGCCGAGGTCCCGGACGCCAAGGTTCGCCGCCGAGGCGCGCTGCCTCCCCGACAACGAGCACGTCGAGATCGTAAACGGCGAGCCGGTCCTGAAGCGCCTGCGCGCCAAGCCCGAGCCCGCTGGCGCTGCCGACTTGGAGCGTCAGCTGAAGGAGCGGCTCGCTCCGGTCGATCTGGTGGACGCCTTGGCCGACACCGAGCACTGGCTGAACTGGACCCGCCACTTCGGCCCGATTTCCGGCTTCGACGCCCGGATCGAGCGACCGCAGGAACGGTACCTCGCCACCGTCTTCTGCTACGGCTGCAAGCTGGGCCCATCCTAGGCTGCGCGCTCCATGAAGGACTTGGACCGGCGGCAGATCGCCTTCCTCAACCAGCGGCACATCACCGAAGACGCGCTGGACGCCGCGATCGCCACCGTGATCGACGCCTACGCCAGCTTCGATCTACCGCGGCACTGGGGGGCGGGGCGATCGGCCTCGGCTGATGGCACGCAGTGAAATCTCCATCCACAGAGCCTGATGTTCGAGTACCACATCCGCTACGGCGGCTATGGCGGCATCGGCTATTGCTTGGTGTCGGACACCTACATCGCCCTGTTCTCCCGCTTCATTGCCTGCGGTGCCTGGGAGTGCAACCACATCCTGGACTTCGTCACCGAGAGCCGGTCGGCTCTCCAGCCCGACACCCTTCATGCCGATACCCAGGGGCAAAGCGCCCCGATCTTCGGTTTGGCTCACTTGCTCGGCATCCAGCTGATACCGCGGATCCGCAACTGGCAGGACCTGCACTTCTACCGACCGGACAGGCGGGGAAATCCGCTTCGACAACCCGCGTCTGCCGTTGCTCCTCGATGCCGTGCAGTTGAGTGGCGTGTCGCTCGGCCCGGCCTGCGCGGACGTGTCGTTCTGCCGGCACGGCGCGCAGGTTGCGGTTTCCGTACTCAAGCGGACCGGAAACCTCCGGATCATCACCGCCATCTGAAGGGCCGGGCGAACGGTCGACGATCAGCTCTTGACGCTGGTGTTCGGGTTCCGCTTGTCCTCGGGCGTGATCGGCCCCTTGCGGCCCTTCGACCCGCCGTTCCATTCCTGCGCCTGACGGATGTGATCACCGCCGTCCCGGTCGTTCGGCCGGCTCTTGCTGCCGCTGACGGCCTTGCGACGGAGATGGTCGTCGTCTTCGGTCATGGTTGTCTCCTCTCAAAGTCTGTTCAATATCCGTCTGCGTCTCACACCTCGACCCGGTCGAGCAGGTCGCCAATGGTGACGCCCGGCAGTGTCGTGGCAAGGGCGATCTCTTCGACGCGGCGAAAGCGGCCGTGCGTCTTGCGGTAGTCGCTGATGGCGGCGGCCTGCTCTTCGCCGATGCCCGGGATCGACAGCAACTGTTCCTTGCTCGCGCGGTTGAGGTCGACTTTCAACATCCTGTTCATGGCTCCCTCGCAACGCATCAGCGCGACACCTCCGTCGGCGGCGTCGGCGAGGCCCGGCCGGCATCCTCGTCGAGGACCGTCCCACGGTCGATTTCCACCAGCGTCACCGCAGCTTCCACAATGGCGCTGCGCTCCGCGCGCGGAGGGGTCCACAGGGCGCGCAGTTCCGTGGGAAGCTGCCGGATGACATCGTCGATTTCGCCCGGCGAAACATGGCGGGCGAGCAGCGCGAAGACGCACCGCGTCGCCAGGTCCGGATCGATCTCCTCGTGGCCGGCAGCCCGGTCGCGCACGCCGTCCAGGAATTCCTGGACGGTCCGCACCCGTGTGGGGTTGGCCGCGGGTTTCCAGCTGTTGAAATACAGGCCGCAGATGAGCATCGGCAGTTGCGCCGCGAGCTGTGCCGCCTCATCGACCGTCAGCCGGTCGCGCAGTTCGTGGAGAACGGCCCGCAGGGACGCATAGGCGGTGTCCTTGCTCGCGGCCTGCATCTCCTCGCGGAGTTCGTTGAGCCAGATGTCGGCTTCCTGGACCGTCCGGTTGATCGCGGCTGGCCTGTCCATTCTTGTCCTCCTTATCGGCTGTTGCGTTCTTTGCGGCTTTGGCGGGCCGAAGCGCTAGTGCGCGTAGGTGCCGACCAGTTCGGCTTCGCCCAGCAGATGTTTGCCGGCCTCCTTGCGCACCTCGTCGACCGTCGCGTTGGGCCCCAGGCCGAGCGCGTCCACGTCCAACGCCATCAGGAGGAAGCGGTAATGATGCGCGGCGTGCCCGCGGGGGGACTGGGGCCGTCGTAATGCGCGTGGCCATAATCGTTGATCCCGTGCCCCAGGCTTTCGGTCTTGGCGCCCGCGGTGACGCCCTCGGGCAGGCGGTCGCGCTCGCCGGCTACGTTGTAGACGGCCCAATGATGGAAAACGCCGCGTGGCGCATCGGGGTCGTCGACGATCAGGGCATAGCTGCGGGTGCCGGCGGGGGCATCCCTCCATTCCAGCGGTGGCGAGATGTTGTCGCCCTCCGCCGTGTACCTCGACGGGATCATCTGCCCGTTCGGAAAGGCCGGGCTGTACAAAGCGAATGGCATGCTACCGGTTCCCCGTGTTTTCGCCGCGCGATGCGTCTCGTTCCTGCGGCTGATCCGGAACCTCTCTGCGGACAGCCTGCCGTTGCTGGAACTCGGAGGAGGGCTTCACCTCGGCGGAGGCACCCGGTGCCTCACGCAGCCATTCTCGCTTCACGCAAACGCCCATTGGAATCTCCCAAACGTGCCTGTCGACTGAGATCCTCCGGCCCACCGTGGGGTGGTGGGCCGGAGGTCCGCGGTCGAGCTCTCCGCCGGTGGAGGGGCCTTCAGCGGCGGTGTGCAGATCATGCTTCGGAGGCGACCGTCACCCTCGACGGCGCGGCAGTGGGTTCGAGGAACGCCGAGATTGACGCCGCTGGACGAGGTCGCTGCACACTCGCTCTCCCATATTCAGCCACGAAGTATCGTGCCGCATCGCCGGTCGGCCATCCGGCGTGTGCCTAAGGGAGATCCCTTACCGACGGCCTCAGTGATGCTGCACGACAGGCGCTTCCACGAGAGCGGCCACTAACAGTTCGGACAGCGGGCAGCCGTCGTGCGGCTCAGCGCTTTACTGAGCCATCCATGCTCGATTCCTTGCACATGCCGGTGCCGGTGAACGCAGGACGCGATGATGCGAATTGGCGGATGTGGACGCGCACGGCTCAACGTCGATCCGCTCGACAGCCAGCGTATCGATGAGCAGGGACGCGCTAATCCGAAAGCTCCGCTTCCTGATCGGCAGCTCGGCATGCAATGCCGCTGCCGCATCCAGCACGCCCAGTAGTCGCGAATCGAAATTATTCACTCGACGCCTACTCTTTTAGGACACTTCGGACGTCTTGGCTCCTCTTGCTATTGGGGTAGGAACTTTTTCGGCGGCGGAAAGTTAACGAAACGACCATCTCCCGCCTCGTGGTCGTCCACCGCACACGGGGGAAACCGCCATGATCTCAGCGTCATCGTCACAGGATCCCCTAGGGTTTCTCCGCGGCGGGGGAGAGCTTGGCGCGCTGATGCGCGCAAAGGACTGGTCGGCACATCCGCTTGGACCACCCGAGACCTGGACCCAGAGCATCAAGACCGCCGTCAGCCTTTGCCTGAACTCCCGCTTCCCGATCCTGCTCTGGCTTGGCCCCGAACTCCGCATCGTCTACAACAACGCCTACATCCCGTTCCTCGGCGAGACGAAGCATCCGGCCATGCTCGGCGCCCCCGGGCGCGAGGCTTGGAGCGAGATCTGGCCGGCCATCGGCCCGATGCACGACGAGGTCCGGGCCGGGCGAGCAACCTGGGTCGAAGACCTCCAGTTCTTCTTCGCCCGGCGGCTGCCGCTCGAAGAGGTCTATATCACCTTCAGCTACAGCCCGATCCTGGCGCAGGATGCCCGTACGCTCGAAGGGGTCTTCTGTGTCTGCACGGAGACCACCGAGAGGGTGCTCGGGGAGCGGCGGCTCTCGACCCTGCGCGACCTCGGCCTACGGGTGTCCGAGCAACGCACGGTCGACGCCGCCTGTCGGAAGGCAGTCGAGGTTCTGGATGCCAACCCCTTGGACATCCCGTTCGCGGCCATCTATCTTCTGGATGAGGATGGCGCGACCGCTCGCCGGATCGCGGGGGCGCGGCTGCCCGATGATCCATCGACGTTCCCAGAGGTTTTTCCGCTCTCCGGACCTGCCGCGCACCAGCCTTGGCCATTGGCCGCGGTCGCACGGACGCAGAAGGCCGTGGAGGTGCGCGACCTCCCGAGCCGCGGCAGCATATTTACCGCCCCCCTATGGCCCGACCTCGTCCAAACCGCCCTCATCCTTCCTTTGGAGATGCAGAGCCAATCGGCCTTGGCGGGGTTCTTCCTTGTCGGGATCAGCCCGCGACGCGTTCTGGACGCGGATTACCGCAGCTTTCTTGCCCTGGTGGCGGGGCACATTGCGGGCGGTGTTGCGGATGCACGGGCTTTCGAAAGCGAACGCCGGCGCGCGGAGGCGCTTGCGGACATCGATCGGGCCAAAACGATATTCTTTTCCAACGTCAGCCACGAGTTCCGCACGCCGTTCACCCTGATGATAAGCCCCCTTGAGGAGTTGCTGGCCAAGCCCGAGGGCGAGTTGCCGGAGGACGGCCGGGTTCTGGTGACGATGGCCCATCGCAACAGCCTGCGTCTGCTCAAGCTCGTGAACGTGCTGCTCGACTTTTCCCGCATCGAAGCGGGCCGGGCGCAGGTGGCCTACGAGCCGACGGACCTTTCGCGCTTCACCGCGGAACTGGCATCGACCTTCGGCTCGATCTGCGAACGCGCCGGCTTGCGGTTCGACATCGCCTGCCCGCCGCTTCCGCAACCGGTCCATGTGGACCGGGACATGTGGGAGAAGATCGTCCTCAACCTGCTCTCCAACGCCATCAAGTATACCTTCGAAGGCGGGATCACCGTGCGCATGACCGCGATGGTTGACGGCGTCGCGCTGCGGGTCAGCGACACCGGAATCGGCATCCCAACCGCGGACCTGCCACAGGTCTTCAAGCGCTTTCACCGCGTCGAGGGCCAGAGAGGCCGCTCGTTCGAGGGCAGCGGCATCGGCTTGGCGCTCGTGCAGGAACTGGTCCATCTGCATGGAGGCACAATCACGGCCGAGAGCAAGGTCGGCCGTGGCACGACGTTCACGGTTGCCCTGCCGTTCGGGACAGGCCCCCCGCCGGCGGAGCGGGTCGGGGTTTCGCACCCCCAGTCGCTCACCTCCGCGCGAGCGGCCGCCTACGTCGCGGAGGCGCTGCGATGGCTGCCCGGCGATGACCCCGCAGACGGGATGCCGCGCCTTCCCGGCGAGGTGGCGGGTGCAGCGCGCTCCAAGAAACGCGCAAGGATTCTGCTGGCTGACGACAACGCCGACATGCGGGACTACCTGATCCGCCTGCTGTCGGCGCACTGGGACGTCGTGGCGGTCCCGGATGGCCAGGAGGCGCTGGAGGCGGCGCGGCGGCGCAGGCCCGACCTCGTGCTGTCGGACGTGATGATGCCCCGCCTGAGCGGGGTGGACCTGGTGACCGCTCTGCGGCGGGAACCGAAGCTCGCGGACGTGCCGATCATTCTTCTGTCCGCACGCGCCGGCGCGGAGGCCCAGGCGGAGGGGCTCGCCGCCGGAGCCGACGACTATCTCATCAAACCGTTCGCCGCCCGCGAACTGCTGGCCCGGGTGAATGCCGCCCTTGCCCTGTCACGGCAGCGCCACGACGCGGCCGACCGCGTACGCCGAAGCGAAGCGCGGCTGAGGGCGGCTGTCGATCTCGTCGGCATGACGCTTTATTCCTGGGACCCGACGACCGACGCCCTGGATTGGGATGCGCGCCTCAAGGCCATGTGGGGCCTGCCTCCCGAGGCCCATGTGGATATGAACATCTTTCTCGGAGCGATTCACCCGGACGACCGGCCGCGCGTCGAAGCGGCCATTGCGCACTGCCTCGATCCCCGAGGCGACGGCGTCTATGCCATCGCTTACCGCGTCATCGGAATCGAGGACGGGATCGAGCGGTGGATCTCCACGCACGGCCAAACCGTCTTCAATGCGGGGCGACCCGTCGGATTCATCGGGGCCGCGCTTGACATCACCGCGCGCAAGCGGGCGGAAGATGACCTGCGCGAGAGCGAAGAGCGCTTCCGGCAATTCGCCGCGCACTCCGCCAGCGTGCTCTGGATCGTCGATGTCAGGACCATGCGCATGGAATACCTCAGTCCCGCCTACGAGCTGGTCTGGGGAGAGCCGCCGGACGCGATGCTGCGGGACTGGCGTCCTCACTGGCTCGGGACCGTGCACCCGGAGGATCGGGAAGCTTGCAAGCGACGCGATGGACCGTGTCCTGCAGGGCGAGACGGTCGACCAGGAGTACCGCATCGTCCGGGGCAACGGCTCGGTGCGCTGGATTCGCGACACCTTCTTCGCCATCCGCGGCGAGGGCAGCCGGATACGGCGCATTGCCGGCATCGCCCAGGACATCACGAACCACAGCGGGTCGCTGATCTACGTGGTCGATGCCGAGGAAGCGACTCATCGAGAGCTGCCCCTTTTGCTGCGAGGCGTTGGGTACGACGTGAAGACTTTCACGTCCACGCGGGCCTTCCTCGAGATGGCGCCGGCGCTGATACCCGGCTGCGTGCTGCTCGACATCAGGGCGCCGGAGATGGGTGGCTTGGCGGTCCCGAGGGAACTCCGGGCACGACGGATCCACCTCCCCGTGATCGTCGTGGGCAGCTGTGATGGAGACATCAGCTTGGCGGTGCGGGCCATGAAGGCGGGCGCGGTGGATTTCCTGGAGGTGCCTTACGAGCACGAGGCGCTGCTGGCCGCGGTGGCGTCTGCCTTGGCCGACATCCGGGACACGGCGGAACGCTGCAGCGTCGCGGAAATCGCGCGGGCGCGCATTGCGGACATGTCCACCCGTGAACGGGCGGTGCTGGAAGGGCTGCTCGCCGGCGGTACGAACAAGACCATGGCCAGGGATCTCGGGATCAGCCCGCGCACGGTGGAGAACCACCGGGCCCACGTGATGGAGCGGCTCGGCGCACGTACCCTGCCCGAGGCCGTGCTCATGGCCGCGGCGGCAGGCCTGCGCGCCCCGCTCCGGACGCAGGACGAAACGCAGGAGGAGTAGGGTCACGCCGTAGGGATGTGCCGGATTGCGGCGCCCCGATCCCATCGTGATATTGCACATCGTCTTGCAGCTGGTGGCGCAGCCGCGTTCCGACTGCAACGTCTCGACAGCTCGATCGGTCTCGACAGGCACGAGGAGCCGCCTTCATGCATGTTTCCAGCCAGCTTTGCCACGACCAGCCCACGGGGCATCGCCATTACCCTGGCGATGTTCTGAGTTCGCTGGCGATGACCACGCGCTACGGCCGCGGGCAGGAGATCTATACCCAGGATCACCCGGCCGAGCACTGGTACCGCGTCGTTTCCGGCGCGGCGCGGCGCTTTACCGTTCAGGTCAACGGACGGCGGCAAATCGTGGACTTCCTGCTGCCCGGCGATTTTTTCGGCCTTGCATCCCGGAACGTGCATCTCTTCGCCGTCGAGGCGATCGTGGAGGGCACGGTCGTGGCCGCCTACCCACGCGAGCGCGCCGAGGCCCTTGCCGACGCCAACCCCCACCTCGGACGGGAAATCCGTACCGTGACGGCTGCGGAAATTGCCCGTCTGCAGACGAGGATTCTCATCCTTGGGCGGATCGGCTCGCTGGGAAAGGTCAGTGCCTTTCTCCTCGAGATGGCGGAGCGCCTGTCCAGCAGGACCCAGGCCAGCAAAACCGGGGAAGGGATTCTCCTGCCGATGTCGCGCTACGACATCGCCGATTATCTCACCCTGTCGGTCGAGACGGTGAGCCGCGCCTTGACCAGCCTCAAGCAACGCGGCGCCATCAGGCTCGTGGGCACCCGCCGCGTCAAGATCATCCATTACGACGCCCTCGAGGACAGCGACGAATAGACTGGGCGCTCCGATGGCGCATTGGCCATGTCCACAGGAGGGCTGGCCCTCGGCGAGCCGCTGAGGAAGGCTGGAGGGCAGCGGCGGTCCGAGGAGTGCGGCAAGCGGAACCGTGCACGTCCCCTGAGCGATGACGGTGCCGTGCCGCAGCTCAGGTCTTCGCCGCCTGGCGCACCCGTCGCGCCCGCCGCACCCGCATCCATCGCACGACGGAAGGACCGGGCAGCGCGTAGTAGAACAGCAGAAGCATGTACATGCCCACGCTGAGGTACGGGGCCACGTACGCAAGCCCGAAGGCAACCCCGTAGAACAGCGGCACCATTTCCCAATGCCACCCGAGCGCGTGCAGCCGGTGGGGATCGGCACGCGCGTCCACCAACCCCGCGCGCAGCGCGTGCTGCCAGATCGCGCTGAAGAAGATCCCCGCACCGGCGAGTGCGGCGCTGTAGATGAGCGCGGCCAGCCGGAGTTCCGCTTCACCGGCGCGGGCGTATTCCGCGAGCAGCGCCGTGGTGAATGGCAGCACCGCCACGCAGAGCAGGAGCAGGAGGTTGCAGACCAGAAGGACGTGATCGCTGCGGCGGATATGATGGAACATCGTGTGATGGTTGGCCCAGACCACCCCGACCTGCAAAAAGCTCAGGACGTACGCCACATAGACCGGCCATTGCTTCAGCAGCGCGGCAGCAAGAGGTTCTCCATGCAGCGTGGCCTCGCGCGGCACGCGGACGTCGAGCACCAACAGCGTGATGATGATGGCGAACACGCCGTCGCTGAATCCCTCCAGGCGCGCCGGCGATGGCGTTTCTTCGAATGGTGGGATCCCGTCCGAATGGAAGCTGGAAGCTGCGGTGCGACGCTGATCCATGGTGGGCTACGCCTCGGTGGGCTGCCTCGAAACGGCAGCCAGCACTGTAAGGCAACGAGGCGGCGGCGGCGTTGACGCCTGTCAAGGCGCCGCGGTTTTGCATGCCGCATCATACGAAACGCCGGCCGCTCCATGAGGAGGATGAAATGTCCGAAGCGCTGCACGTCGTCTGCCCCCACTGCGACACGACCAACCGGGTACCGCGTGCGCGGCTGGGCGCTGGCGGAAAATGCGGCGCCTGCCATCGGCCGCTGTTCGAGGGGCACCCCCTGCCCCTGAACGACCCGAGCCGCTTCGCCAAGCACGCCGAGGGGAGCGACATCCCGCTCCTGATCGACTTCTGGGCCGCCTGGTGCGGTCCGTGCCACATGATGGCGCCGATCGTCGAGCAGGCGGCGCAGCGGCTTGAGCCGCATGTCCGGTTGGCAAAAGTCGATACCGAGGCCGCACCGGATGTCGCTGCGCGTTTCGCGGTGCGAAGCATTCCAACGCTTGCGCTGGTCCTGCGAGGCAGGGAACTCGCCCGGACCGCCGGTGTCATGCCTCTGCCCCAACTCATCGCGTGGACGCAGCAACACGCCGGAATAACGGCGGACTAGGGCGCTTCTGCAAAGGTCAGAGCCATAGAAGGATAGCGGCGACGGTGATCATAGCGAGGTAGTTGGCGGCGTGCTTTTCGTCCCGAGTGGCGATCCGGCGGAACTGCTTCAACCGGCCGATCAGGCGCTCCACCCGGTTGCGCTCGCGATAGGCGGTGCGATCGAACGTCGGCTCCGGGCGCTCGTTGCTCTTGGTCGGGATCACGGGCTGGATGCCGCGGCGGCGCAGGGCGCGGCGGATCACTCCGCTACTGTAGGCTTTGTCGGCGGCCAGCCGATCCGGTTTCAGGCGTGGCCGTCCTCGACCCACACGCCGGATCCAGCCCGTGCCCATGAGTGCGGGGAAGGCCATGCTGTCGTGCACCTCACCGCCGGTCAGCGTGAAGGTAACCGGCTTGCCGAGGCCCTCGGCACGGACATGGAGTTTGGTCGAAAACCCACCACGGGAGCGGCCGAGCGCCTCGCCATCGCATTGCCTTCCGGCTTTCCGGGCACCAGCAGCGTGCTGGTGAGCATGGACAACGGTGCTATCGATGAAGTGCAGCGACCAATCCACCCGCCCTTTACGGTCGGCACGCGCCTGCAAGGCTTCCAAGATCCGCTGCCAGACCCCAACCTTACGCCAGCGATAGAACCGGCTCGACACCGTGCCCACTGGGCCGTAGCACTCCGGCAGATCCTTCCAGGGCGTGCCGGTGCGGTTGATCCAGAGGATGCCGTTGAGGACCCGGCGGTGAGAGTGGCTCGGTCGTCCGGTACGTGGCTTTTCGGGAGGAAGCAGCGGCTCCAGCCGCTGCCATTGTGCATCCGTCAATTCAAGGTGTACCATTCGAACCAGATAGAGGCGAGGAGACCAAGGTCCACCGTTTTCCGGAAAAGCCGTTTTGCGTAAGACAGCCCTTACAGTACCTACCGGGGCAAGAAAAATTCGTTTTTTGGCCGATCAGCGGCAAAGCCGCAAACCCTGGACATGCGAAATCTTCTCCGGTCTACTTATGGAGAGTGGTGCCATTTGGGTATGAGGCGGGATGCAACGTCTGGCTCGGGTTTTCCTCGTGCTTGCCCTCGTTTGCAGACCAGGGTGGGTGTGGTCTGCGGATTGGATCCGCGGGGATTTTTCAGATTGGACCCGCGAAGATAAGGCCTTCTGGCTGAATGTGGGCGTCGGCGCGGTGGCGCTGGGGTGGGGCGCTTGGTCTTGGGACTGGGGAACGTCCGGGCCGCGCTTCCAGGATGAGGGCTGGTTTGGCCGAACGACGGCGGAAGGCGGGGCCGACAAGCTGGGGCACGCGTGGTCGGGCTATGCGATCAGCCACCTATTCGCCAACCGCTACGAGCACTTCGGCTACAGCCGAACCGAGGCGGCACGCTACGGCGCGTTATCGTCGCTGGGCGTCATGGGGCTGATCGAGGTCGGCGACGCGTTCAGCGACGACTACGGCTTTTCCTATCAGGACATGCTGTTCAACGTGGCAGGAGCGGCGCTGGGCTACGTGCTGTGGGAATATCCGGAGATCAAGCGCAAGGTAGACTTCCGCGCCGAATACGACCCATTCCCGAGCGGCAAGCGCCAGGTGGACATCACCACCGACTACCAGCGCACCAAGTACCTGCTAGCAGTGAAGGCGGACGGCTTCGACGCGATCGAGAACCCTTGGCTGAAGCACCTGGAGTTCCACGTCGGCTACTATGCCCGCAACTACGCCGAATACCAGCCGGGCTCCGCCGATCAGCGGGAACGGCACCTCTACATCGGCCTTGGGCTAAACCTGACCAAGCTGCTGTCACCGCATGTCAATACGGGAGGCGTGCTGAACTACGTGCAAGTGCCCTACACCTACGTCACCTTGGACCGCAACCTGGACCGGCGATGATCGTATATCGGGCAGTGATCCGGGATGGTATCGATAATGAATTTTGCGGAAAGCCCGTAAGCCAACAGTAGCGTTCAACCGTCAATGGGTCTTCCTGGCAGATACATCCACAACCCGCCACCGGTTTGCAGAAGCGCCCTAGGGGATACTCCTGAGGACGCACCGCAGCTCGGAAACACGGGGAGTAATTTGACGAATGTCATGGCACAAGAGGTCTGCCCCGCTACACTTGAGCCATAACGCATCGTTGCGTTTCCTCCTGGATACTTACGGCCACTCCTCCCACGAGTGGCCGCCTTCTTTTCCGCTCCACCCAGCCGTCTCCACAGAGGTCCAGTAAAGGATCACCTCGCCATCCACGAACACATCGTGGCGATATCGTCACGCGTGCCCACGCGACCGTACGGGGTGAGCGGCCCGAGGCGGCTTGGGACTCCGCGGCAGCAAGGCGCCGGTCGATTGCGGTGCCGACGCCTGGGCGGATCGAACGCCATCCTCAAGCACCACCGCGCTCCGGGTCGGCATCGGCGCCATCCATCGGCGGTGCGCTCGCGCGTACAGCAACCAGGAGCGCCCAGCGGACCTCCTCCGGTTGAGCGTTGATCGCCTTGTACAAAAGTTTCATCTGCCGCCGCACGCCGTAGAGCTGGTCGAGCAGCGAGAGCACCAGCGGCAGGGCGTCATCGTCAATTGCCAACTCACGCAACTCCGCAACCAGACGCGTGCGTGCAACATCGATCTCATGAAAGACATAAGCACCCGGCCGCCCTTCCGGCCGGATCCAGCGGTTGTCGATCCATCGATCGAGGTCCGCCGCTTCGAGGTCGGCGAAGGACCGTCGCAACTCATTTAGTGTCATCATCACGGCGTCATCCCCAGTTTGCGGCGCGGATCGAACGGATGCTTGGGCGCCCAGTTCCGCAGGAAGTCCTTGAACTCAGCATCGTCAGCACCGGGCCCGACCTCGACCTTCAACGTGACGTACTGATCGCCGGCCGGCCGGCCACCGCGCCCCGCCGGCACTCCCTTGCCGCGCAAGCGCAGCACCCGACCGGTGTCCGAGCCCGCGGGCACCGTCACCGTCACCGGCCCGGTCCGCGTGGGTGCGGTGATGGAGCCGCCCAGCACCGCCTCCGAAAGCGTCACGGGCACCTCGACGTGCAGGTCGTTGCCGACGCGTTTGAAGAACGGATGGGGGGTGACGCGGACCTCGATCAGCGCATCGCCCGGCGAGCCGCCGCCCAGACCGGGATCACCCTGCTCCTTGAGCCGCAGCACCTTGCCATCCTCGATACCGGGAGGGATCGCAACGTCGAGCGTCTTTCCGTCCGGCAATTGCAGCCGTTGCGTCGTCCCATTGATCGCGTCGAGGAAGTCCACCGTCAGCACATAGCGGCGGTCGGCACCGCGCAGCCGGATCTCCGGCCCGGCACCGCCACCGGTGGCCCTGGTGCGAAACCGGTCACCGAAGAGGTTCGCGAACAGATCGCTGAAATCGTCGGATTGCTCCTCATCACCACCGTAGTATCTGCCGCCGTTCCGCCCCTCGGCGAAGTCACGGTAATAGGAGTAATCGGGCCGTCGCTCTGCGCCCGAGGCATCGATCTCGCCGCGTTCATAGCGGCCGCGCTTGTCCGGATCGGAGAGAAGCTCGTAGGCCGATGACACCGCCTTGAAGCGCTCCTCTGCCTGGCTGTTGCCAGGGTTCAAGTCAGGATGGAATTTCTTGGCGAGTTTGCGGTAGGCGCGACGGATGCCGTCGTCGCTCGCGTCCCGCTTCACCCCGAGCACCTCATAGGGGTCTTCCACGACGATGCCTCCAGCAACAGGAACGGAATGTCAAGCAATTTGTTTAAATGATTTTCAAAGAGAAAAATGTATTCATCTGATTATTCAGGAGCGACGATACACAAACCCCCATACGCTCACAAATATACAAAACCATAACCCCTGCTCACCTCCAACAAAATGACATCCGTCAATTTGACATCCGTCAACGCCATACCGCACATACTAATGCATACTTTCTTCCAGCGCGACGACTCCTTGACAGCCGGCGCTGCAGGCAAAACCCGATTGGGGAGGTAGCCCATGGCCCTCCAGAAGCTCGACAAGGCGGAATGGCACAGCTTTCTCGATTACCTATCGAAAGGCCTCGTCGGCAAACGCACCGAGATTGAGGTCGCATCCCTCGCTCTTGGTCAGCAGATCGAGGCGGAGTGGCTGCCTCTGCTTGGGATCGTTTACGATCCCAAGGACGATGTCATCGAAGTTGCCCTGGAAGGCGTCGACCACATAGTGAACCGGCCACGGGAACTGTACGTCGATCTCGCCGTGGGCAACCTGGCGAGTCTGGAAATCGTTGATGCCGACGACAACCGGCAGATCATCACGCTGCGCGACCCGCTGATGCTGCCGCCCCCATCGGAAGCCCACCCGAGCGCCCAACAGGGCCAGGAGCGGTCACGGTGACGAAAACAGCTCCATCGGAAACCGGGATGGCTGCAAAGGCGAACTGGGAGGCTGCGTTGCGCGGCGACCGTGCCGCCTTCCAAGCGATCGTGACGCCGCACCTGAAGGAGCTGTTCGAGGCGGCGCGGCGCGAGTTGCAATACCGCGTTGCCATCGGCGACCTCAGCCCGGACGACCTGACGCCGGAGGAACTCGCCGGCGAGGTCTTGATCCGGGCATGGCAGGATCGCCACCGCCGGCCGCCGGGCGTGGGCACGAGGGCATGGCTGCTTGCCCTGCTGTTCCGGGTCGTCGTCGACATCGTTCGGCGCGAGGCCCGCTTCAGGAATCTGGCGAAGGTGTCGCTCGAAGCGCGGGTGCCGGCCGAACCGGTCTACGACGATGACGAGTCGTTCTGGGAGTGGTACCAGCCCGACGAGATGACGCGCTGGGAGGACGTGGTGCAGGACCGGTCCTCAATGACTCCGGAACAGGCCGCTGCCGCTGCCGAAGCGTTCACCCGTTTGCTCGATCCGCGCGCGCGCCACGTCTTCCTTCTGGCCGAGGTTTATCGCGTGCCCTTGCCCAAGGCCGCCATGGCGCTCGGGTTGTCCGTGCCAGAAGCGGCGCGCTGGCTCGCCGACGCTGTCCGCGAGGTCAAGCCTGAAGGGAAAGGACAGACGGAATGAGCGTTCCATCCGTATCCGTCACCGTACACGACCGCTACACGCCCGAACTCCGCGACAGAATCGTCGCGCGGCTTCGAACGTCCATGGACGACAGGACGGCCTACCGCCTTCTGACACCCGGGCATTTGCGGGAACTCGCCAAGGTCGAGGCGCCGCAAGCGCCGGTGCTGAGCGTGTACCTGCGGCTCGGTCCTGATCGGCGGGTCGGCAATGCTTGGCGTTCCGCCTATTCGAGCCTCGTCACGCCCATGTTGAAACAAATTGACAATGGGCGCGCACGGCAGGAGTTGGTCGAGGAGTTCAGTCGGATCGAGCATACCCTGCACGACGCGTTCCCCACGATGGGCCGCGGGGCCGCGTTCTTTGTCTGCCGGCCGCTTGGCCTGTGGCGGCAACTCGCACTTCCGCTGGAGTTGCCCGACGGCGTACATGTGGGCAGCCGGCCCCACATCCGCCCGCTGGTGCGGACACAGGACGAGCACGACCGCTTCGTCCTGGTGATCCTGTCGCAGGAGCACAGCCGCTTCTTCATCAGCCAGATCGGCGTGGTGGAGGAGGTGTTCCAAGTCAGGGGCGACCGTCTGCACCAGATGCTCTCCGACCGCGTGCCGCGTGACCGCCTCGACGTCCTGGTGACGGACGCCAAGAAGATCGAGGCCAAAGTGCTTGCCCACGTCGCCGAGATGGTCCTGTCGCAGTTCGAAGGCCGTTACCTGCTGGTCTCGGCGCAGCATCCGGCGCTTCGCACCGCCTTCATGGAGCAGCTCTCCAAAGCGGCCCGGCAACGCGTCTGCGGCGCGTTCTCCGTCGAGGCCCATGCGCGGCCGGCCGAAGTAGCGACCGCAGCCGAACCGGCGCAGCGTGCCGTTGAGGAGCGCGAGGAAGTCGCTACCATCCAACGGATCATCGACGCCGCTCCGAACAGCGCCGCCTGGGGTGTGCGCCCGACGCTCGAGGCCCTTTCCGTGGGGCGGGTGATGACCTTCGCCGTCGACGACATGTTCGCCAAGCCCGGCACCCGTTGCGGCAACTGTGCCGCTTTGTGGGAAACGGTTGTCCAGCAATGCCCGAACTGCGGCAGCAGCGCGGTCGAGCCCGTCGAGGATGTGGTCGAGTTGGCGCTCGAGAAGGCCCTCGCGGAAAGGGCGGCACTCGAGTTGGTACGCAGCGACCGGGCGCGTCAGTTGCTGCGCGACCGCGGCCCGATGGCGGCGCTGCTGCGCTGACGATGCACCGGGCACGCGATGCTCGGGTGGGGCGAAATCCATAAAGGAGCATGGCAATGAACGGGCCTTCCGACACGGTGATCGAGCGGGTCAAGGTGCGCGAGGTGGCCGGCGTACTCCGCTCGCCCGATGCGCTCGATGCCGCGGCCGACGCCTTGCTTTGCGGAGGCTTCGACCGAGCGGACATCGACCTCATGGCCCACCCCGACACGATCCGGGAGAAACTTGGCGGCGTCTATGCGCCCGCCGAGGAACTTGCCGATGTGCCGGATGTGCCGCGCCTATATCGCGCATGAGGACGTGGCCACCACCACGGCGCTGGTCGCCGGGGCCCTCTCCTACGTCGGCGCTGCGGCTGCGGCGCTTGGGGTCGTCGCCTCGGGAGGAACGTTGGCGCTGGCCCTCGCGGCGGCCGCCGCAGGCGGGGCGGCCGGAGGCGGCGTCGGTGCCTTGATCAGCCGTGTTCTCGGAGCGGAGCGGGCCAGGGAACTCGAAACGCTGATGGCTGTCGGCGGCCTCGTCCTGTGGGTCCGCGTCCGCACGCCCGAGCAAGAGGAGAAGGCTCAGCGAATCCTGCGCGAGCACGGCGCTGAAGCCGTTCGTGTGCATGAAATCGAGATCGACAAACGTCTCGAGGATCTTCCCTTGGCTTCGCTGCGTCCAGACCCGTGGCTCGGCGACGAGCCGCTTGCAAACCCATAAGCCGATGTCGGGATCGTTCCGACTTACAAAAATCAAGGAATGTTGACGCTCGTCAACGCAACCGTCAGCCACCGCAACATAATCGATTCCATGCACGCAACACCGCGGAGACCATTGCCGTCTGCTCCAGCGAGGTGACACATGTCTCAAGTTTTATCCCCGGGGACTTCGGCTCCCGATTTCACGCTCCATGTCACGCCCGATCAATGCTTGTCGCTTTCTGAATTTCGTGACAGGCCGGTGATCCTTGCCTTCTACCCCGCCGATTGGAGCCCAGTCTGTGGCGACCAGATGGTGCTGTACAACCAGGTCCGTCCCGAGTTCCTGAAACATGGAGCCGAGGTGCTGGGCGTTTCCGTCGACGGCGCGTGGTGCCATCAGGCGTTCGCAAAAGCTCGCAACCTGCACTTCCCGCTGCTTGCCGATTTCGAACCAAAGGGCGGCGTCTCGAAGTCCTATGGGGCCTATCGGGACGGGGACGGGGTCAGCGAACGCGCGCTGTTTGTGATCGACAAGAACGGCGTCATCTTTTGGAGCTACCGCTCGCCGCTCGCCGTCAACCCCGGTGCCGACGGCATCCTCAATGCGCTGGAGCGGTTGCCCAGCTAGACCGGATTCACGTTAGGGGCGACATGCCGTTCATGCCGAACGGACCATCGCTTCGGGAGAGCAGCCATGGCGGTGTTGAAAATGCCGGTCACTTCGAGTGACCACATCCAGGGAGACGCCCACGCCCCGGTTACCCTGGTCGAATATGGCGATTACGAGTGTCCGTACTGCGGGGCCGCGCACCCTCACGTCCAGCTCGTGCAGAAGCACTACGGCCGGCAGCTCCGGTTCGTGTTCCGGCACTTCCCGCTGACGGAAGTCCACCCCAATGCCCAAAGCGCGGCGGAGAGTGCGGAGTTCGCAGGGGCGCATGGGCGGTTCTGGGAGATGCACGACCTCCTCTTCGAGAACCAGGAGCGCTTGGGCATTCCGCTTCTGTTCGCCGCGGTGCGGTCGTTGGGGCTGTCCGAAACCGAGCTCCGCGACGCACTGGCCGAGGGGACATACACGCCCAAGGTCCGCGACGACTTCCTCGGCGGCGTGCGCAGCGGGGTGAACGGCACCCCGGCCTTCTTCATAAACGATCGGCGGCACGATGGCCCGTTCGACTTCCCCCATCTCGTCGCAGCCATCGACACGCAGTTCTAGGCCGTCGGGTCCGGGAGAAGCACCATGCCCATCAAAGACATCCTCGTCCATGTCGGCTCTTCGCCCGCGTGCGCCGATCGTCTCGCCCTCGCCGTCGATCTCGCGCGCCGGTACGACGCCTACCTGATCGGTGCCGGCGCGCCGGAGTCGCCCACCGACGAGGACGGATTCCGGACCATGCTGCGGAGCGCCGGGGTGGTGGGCGAGTGGCGAGGCATCATCGGGCTTCCCGAACCGTTCGTCGCCCGTCAGGCGCGCGGCGCCGACCTTGTCATCCTCGGGCAGCACGATCCCGATGAGCCCACGGGCCTGGACGCGCCGGAGGACGTCATCCTCGCCTGCGGCCGCCCCGCGCTGGTCGTGCCGCATGCCAAACTCATTGAGCAGGTCGGCACGACCGTGCTGATCGGCTGGAACGGCAGCCGCGAGGCGACGCGCGCCGTGCACGACGCCCTGCCGCTTCTGACCATGGCGACCACGGTGACCGTCCTCTCCGTCAATCCGGATCCCGACGAGGACTGGGGGGTCGACGACGTGGTCCAGCATCTTGCGCGGCACGGCCTCACCGTCCGGGCGGAGACGTTCGAGCCGGAGGCACTGGCCGATGCCGATGCCCTGCGGTCCCGCGCCGTCCACATCGGAGCCGACCTCATCGTTATGGGCGCCTACGGCCGGTCGCGCCTGCGCGAAATGATCCTCGGCGGCATGACGCAAGATGTCCTCGAGAACATGACCGTGCCGGTCCTGATGGCTCACTGACCCGTACCCCTGCCTGGCCGATGCAACACAGAGGCCGCCATGCCCAGCGCTTACACCATGCCCAGCCGATCGAGTGCCCGAGCCGCCGCGCTGGCACCGCCCGCCCATGTGCACGCCGTCGGCCTTGCACTGTCGGCCTGTCTGCTGCTGGCGCACCCGGCTGTGGCGCAGCAGCGCGAGGTGCCTCCCACCTTCGCCGACCTCGCCACCGCCAAGCTGCCCGCCGTCGTCACCATCATCGCCTCCAGCGGCGCTCCCCCGGTACGCCAGATGGCGCAATCCGAGCAGCCGGACATCGGCCCCGGCATGGGACCGTTCTCCACGCTGCCGGATTCGCCGCTGCGCGACTTTCTGGAAGATCTGATGCGCCGGCAGACACCGCACCGGGGTGAAGGCCCGGACGCCGCGCCGCGCGACCGGCCTGCCAGGGCGCTGGGCTCCGGCTTCGTCATCGACCCGAACGGTTACGTCGTCACCAACAACCACGTTGTCGAGAATGCCGACAAGGTGGAGGTCACGCTGTCCGACAAGCAGGCCTTGCCCGCCAAGATCGTCGGTACCGATCAGAAGACCGACCTCGCCTTGCTCAAGGTCGACCCCAAACACCCGCTGCCCAGCGTGCAGTGGGGCGACAGCGACCGATCGAGGATCGGCGACTGGGTGCTGGCCATCGGCAACCCCTTCGGTCTCGGCGGCACCGTGACCGCCGGCATCATCTCGGCCCGCGGCCGTGACATCGGTGCGGGTCCCTACGACGACTTCCTGCAGACCGACGCCGCCATCAACCAAGGCAACTCCGGCGGCCCGATGTTCAGCCTTCAGGGAGAGGTAATCGGTGTGAACACCGCCATCTTCAGCCAAAGCGGCGGCAACGTCGGCATCGGCTTCGCCATTCCGTCGGGCTTGGCAAAGCCCGTCATCGCCGCGCTGCGCGACAAAGGGCGGGTGACGCGCGGCTACCTCGGCGTCATGATCCAGCCGGTGGGTCCGGAGGTCGCCGATGCTCTCGGCCTCAAGGACCGCTCGGGCGCGCTGGTCGCCGACGTGTCCAAGGACGGCCCCGCCGCCCTGGCCGGTATCCAGCCGGGTGACGTCATCACCGACTACGCCGGCAAACCCGTGTCCGAGCCGCACACCCTGACGGGGTTGGTGGCGCAGACCAAACCGGGCGACACCGTCCCGATCGCGGTGCTGCGCGACGGCCGTGCGATCCCGCTGAACGCCCATGTCCTGGAACTGCAACCGACCCGGCAGGCCGAGGCACAGCCGCAGAACCCCGGCGAGGGCAAGTTGGGTTTGGCGCTGGCCCCGGTGACCCCGGAGCTGCGCAAGGAGTACGGGCTCGACCCCGACGCCCAAGGCGCGGTGGTGGTCGATGTGGCACCGAACAGCCCGGCCGCCGGTGTCGGCCTGCAACCCGGCGACGTCATCACCCGCGTCGGGCAGGCCCCGGTGACCGGTCCCGCCGATGTGGCCAAGGCGGTGGAGGAGGCGCGCAAAGCCAAGAAGGACTACGTGCTCGTTCTGCGTCGGCGTGAGGATGGCGCCCTGTTCGTGCCGCTGCCGGTCGGCAGTTGACCAAAAAGGGAGACCCAGACCATGCGGACACTGATTCTGCCATTACCGATTCTGCCGTTGCTGTGCGCAACCGTCCTGATGACCGCAAGCGCCTGCGCCCAGCATGAAGACCGTCGATACGCCGCGGCCGAACCCATGCCCGCGGCACCCGCGTTGGTCGGCCTCGTCGTCCTGTCGGAGGATGGGTCCCGCCGCGTGGGGGTCGTCCAGGATGTGGTCGTCGGCACCGATAGCCAACCGGCCGAGATCGTCGTGGCGAGCGGTCCTCCGGCGGTTCCCAAGGCTCATCTCGTGGCCGTGAGCCCGGCGAACACGCGCTATGCGCCGGAACGGGCCGCCGTCGTCCTCGTGGACCTGACGCCGGAGCAATTCGCCGCCCTTCCCCCCAGGACGGTCGAGGATCGCATGATCTCCATGCGGCTCCCCGGACCGACAAACTGGTTGAGCGTGACGTCACCTCGGTAAGGAGCTGCCATGCTGGAGGCAAACACGACGGCCCGGCCGGGCGATTCGAAGGGCTTCCGGCGGATGTTCGCGCCGGGCCGGTTGACGCTCGGCGTCTTCTTTCCCATCGAGGCCTTCCAACGCGACGAGCCGACCATGCGCGACCAGGAACGCCTGGCCAAGCGGGCCGAGGAATTGGGCTTCGCCGCGCTCTGGGTGCGGGACGTGCCGTTGCGCGACCCGTCGTTCGGCGACATCGGGCAGGTCTACGATCCGTGGGTCTATCTGGGATGGATCGCGGCGCAGACGCGCGACATTGCGCTCGCCACCGGTTCCATCATCCTGCCCCTGCGCCATCCGTTGCACACGGCGAAGGCGGCCGCTTCGGTGGATCAGCTTTCCGGCGGCCGCCTCGTGCTCGGGGTTGCGTCCGGCGACCGACCGGTCGAATTCCCGGCGTTCGGCGTCGACATGGACAAGCGGGGCGCCCTCTTCCGCGAGAGCTTCGCCGTTCTGCGCACCGTGCTCACCCAGAACTTCCCCCGCATCCAGTCCTCCTATGGCGTGATGCAGGGAACCACCGACCTCGTGCCGAAGCCGGTCGGCGCGCTGCCGATCCTGATCACCGGCACCAGCCGGCAGACCCTGGAATGGATCGCCGGGCATGCCGACGGCTGGATCACCTACCCGCGATCCCTCGCGCAACAGGCGGAGCACGCCGCGCACTGGCACGCCACCGTAACGGCCATGAGGCCGGGCGTCTTCACGCCGTTCGTGCAATCGCTCTACATCGACCTGACCGCGGAGCCGGACCACCCTGCCCAGCCGATTCACCTGGGCTTCCGCGGCGGCCGGAACATCCTGTTCCAATTCCTCGACGCGTTGCGCCAGGCGGGCGTCAACCACGTCATTCTCAACGTGAAGTACGGCGCGCGCGACGCGGCGGAGGTGATCGACGAGATCGGCCGGAACGTGCTCCCACGTCTCAATGCCGCCCCGTGAGCATTGATCGAGAGGGGCATGCCGATGGGCGCCATCAGGTGCCTCATCAGAAGGTCGAAAAGACGGAAAGCGCCCTCCCAATCCTCGGCCTGAGGATCTTTGCGATCGGGATTGATCGCCTTGAACGTGTCAGCGAGAGCCACGCCAAGTCTGCCGGAGTCTGCCGGTCACGGCGGAGAGCGGGGTCTCGGCTTCATTGCTGTAGTCGAGATCGAGCGGGGCCGCGCGGTCAGGCCATCCAGAATGGGCCATCCAGAATAGAGCGCAGTTAGACCTCTTCGTCGCTGCGCTCGCAGTCATGAATGCGCTCATGCAGTCTTCGGTGATCAGCAGGTCAAATGGTTCTATAATATCGCGACCATTTGACTTCACTGTGTGGCCTGATAACGCAAGAGAGGATTGCAGCCCCTTTGGCTGACAAAGTCACCGAAGCGCTTGATAATTTCCTTATCGACGTCCAACCACGCGGCATTGCGAGAGAAACATTTGGACTTGGCCACACCCATCGCTGACTCTCACCTCCGGCCGGGCGTATCAGCCGTACTTGAATTCCGGCAGTTTCTTGAGTTCATCCTTCGACGCTCCCGGCAATGTGATCTTCTTGCCGGTTTCGTCCAACTGCAGGTCGCTGAACGGGACGGCCACCAAGTGGGCACCGATGCCGAGGAAGCCGCCGACCTCGAGCACCGCGAAGAGCACCTTGTCCCGTCCGATGATAATGTCGTCGAGTGCGCCGATCTTCTCGTTCTTGTCGTTCACGACGGACGTGCCCGTCAGCTTGCTCGCGCGGTAGCCCGCCGCGACGGCCTTCACATCGACGACGACCAACGCGACGGCCTGCGACAGCGCCGGCCAGGGGGTTTGGACGGCCAGAATTGCGGCGCCAAGCCCCGCTGCCGCCAGAATGCTCCGGAACGATTTCATTGTTGCTCTCCCGAGTTTGTGTGGACATTGGGCAATACGGCCGACCGCCGTCAGGCGGCCTGCTGCATGGTTTGGTTCCGCGCCTCGCCCATGAGCGCGGCCTGGATCTTCTCCTCCTGCTCTTTGGGCAGGGAGGTGCGCAGAACCTTGCCGCCGTAGCGGCTGATCTCGGGCAGGACCTTGTCCAGCCGCGCCTCGCGGACGAGGATAAACAGCGCCGAGGTGCCGGGTTCGAAGGCTTCGCCGAGTTCACGCATGAAACCGTCATCGATGCCGATGTCGGTGAGCGCGCCCGCCAACGCGCCGCTGGCCGCGCCGGCGGCAACCCCGAGCAGCGGGTTCAAGAACAGCATGCCGACCAGAAGGCCCCACAGGCTTCCGGAGGCGATGGATGCCGGCATGATGTTGTAGGTCTGGCTTAGCCGGACCTTGCCGTCCTTGCTCTTCGTCACGACAACCGCGTCTTCCAGATCGACCAAGTACTCCTTCTGCAAACGCAGGAGCGTCGAACGGACCTCCTCCGCTTTGGACTCCTCGTCGTACGCGATGACGATCAGGTCGCTCATGGCCTTCTCCCTTCCGATGATGGGGTGTTCGACGCGCGGATACGCGTTACCGGGTGCCCGCGCCGGCCTTGGACGCCGGTTCCTCCTGGGATGCGTTGGCGGTGCGCATTTCGTCGGCGGCGCTCTTCAGCTTCTGTTCCGAAGCGCCCGGCTGACCGGCCCCCTTGACCTCGATGCGGCTCGTGCGCGGCTGAAGTTCCGTTGGCTTTGGCAGAGCGATCGTCAGCACGCCGTTCTCGAAGTTGGCCTGAACCTGTCCGGGGTCGACCTTGAACGGCAGGCGGATGTTCCGGGCAAACGACCCGTAGGCGCGTTCCACCAAGTGGAAATTCTCCTTGTCCTCGTCGCGCTCGACCCGCTTCTCGCCGCGGATCGTCAGCAAATCCTCGGTGGCCGTGACTTCGACGTCCTTCGGGTCGACGCCGGGAAGCTCGGCGCGAACCTTGATGTCGCTCTCGCTTTCGCTGATGTCGATGCGCGGCGCCATGATCGCCGGGGTCTCCGCCGTCTGCACAAACCCACCGCCGCCACGGGCGGCCTCACTAAGCAGACGGCCCATCTCGCGCTGGAGCATCGCGAAGGGATCGGCGCCCGACCTCGCAAACGGCGAGCCTCCGAAGAGCGATGGAAGTTGGGAACGCTGCGCCATGGCTGTCCTCCTTGATGTTTCGTGTTTCTTTGAAATGATGGTTTCAAAGATCCGAACAAATAAATTCCACATAGGACACAAACGAATGCCGACAGGCCAACGCTTTTACGGCACATCCTCCTTCTAATGTCTCGAAATTAGGACGGATCTGGCCAACCGCTACTTAAATTTGTCCGAAAAATTCTTTGAGATCGTCTTCCTTTTCGGCGACTCCTCAACCTGGAAGCGCCAGCCGTGCCGCTCGGCGAAGGACACGGCGCTGTCCAGATCCGGAAAGGAGACCTGGATGTGGGCGAAGGGGTCGGCGCTCCCGGTCCAGCCCATGACCGGATGCGGAAACGGCGGGTTGGTCGGCTCGAACTCCAGAACCCACTGCTTGCGACCGGGCCCCGATTGCGTGACGGAGGGCGACGGCCGGTGGATGTAGGCCATCGGCACGGCGGTCGTCGCCGGCAGCGACACGCCCGGCATGGTCGGCGGCTTTCGCCAAAGGTTGTGATCGCGTGGGTGCGGCAGCCTGAAAGCCATGCCCTGCCTCCGCTTTTTGCAGCCGGTCCTTGCGCTTGCTAGACATTGTCGAAGATCGTGTCGAAGCGCGTCACGTCGTAAAACTTGGTCGAGGGTTGATCGTCCATGAGGTGCGCAATCCGTTGCCAAAGCTTCAGGACATCGGGCATGGCCGCCTCGGCGCTCCACACCGAGTCATGGATGGCGACGACCACGACCTCGTCCCCCTGAAGGGTGAACCAGTGCTTCAGACCCTTCAGGGCATGAATGTCGGCCGCCATCCCGTCCCGCAGGCGGAACCATTCGTCCCTGGTTCCCAGCTTCAAACGGAACCGCGTCATCCGGGCGTACATCGCGTCACTCCGCAGCGTTTCGAGACGGCTGTTCGGTCGCCCCATCGCCATGCTGCGGCGGTTCGATGAGCAGACCCAGCTCCGTGGCGGTGACCCGGACCGTATCGCCGTCGCGGACTTTGCCGCGCAGGATCATCTCCGCGAGCGGATTCTGCAGTTCGCGCTGGATCACCCGCTTCAAGGGCCGGGCGCCGTACACGGGATCGTAGCCGGCGTCGGCCAGCCAGCGCTTCGCCGCGTCGTCCACCTCCAGCACGAGCTTGCGGTCGTCGAGCAGGCGTTGGAGCCGCCGGAACTGGATGTCGACGATGCCGCTCATGTCCTCGCGCGAGAGGCGGCGGAAGATCAGGATCTCGTCGAGCCGGTTCAGGAACTCGGGCCGGAACGCCGCCCGCACCGCCTCCATCACCTCGGCGCGGACCGTGTCGACGTCCTGGTCCTCCCCCAAGGTCGCGAGATACTCGCTGCCGAGGTTGGAGGTCATCACGATCAGCGTGTTGCGGAAGTCGACCGTGCGGCCCTGCCCATCGGTCAGGCGCCCGTCGTCGAGCACCTGGAGCAGCACGTTGAAGACATCCGGGTGCGCCTTCTCCACCTCGTCGAACAGGATCACCTGATAGGGCCGGCGCCGCACCGCCTCGGTCAGGCTGCCTCCCTCTTCGTAGCCGACGTAGCCCGGAGGGGCGCCGATCAGGCGGGCCACGGAGTGCTTCTCCATGAACTCCGACATGTCGATGCGCACCATCGCGTGCTCGTCGTCGAAGAGGAATTCGGCCAGTGCCTTGGTCAGCTCGGTCTTGCCCACACCGGTGGGCCCAAGGAACAGGAAGGATCCCATCGGCCGGTTCGGATCCTGAAGGCCGGCACGGGCGCGGCGCACCGCGTTCGAGACCGCGACGATGGCTTCGTCCTGGCCTATGACACGCTGCCTCAGCGCGTCCTCCATGTGCAGCAGCTTCTCGCGCTCGCCCTCCAGCATCTTGTCGACCGGAATGCCGGTCCAGCGGGACACGACCGCGGCGATATGCTCGGCGGTGACCGCCTCCTCGAGCATCTGCTGGTCGCCTTGAGCCTCGGCTTCCTTTAGCTGCCTTTCGAGATCGGGGACGATGCCGTAGGCGAGTTCGCCCGCGCGGGTCCAGTCGCCGCGCCGCTGCGCCTGCTCCAGTTCGATGCGGGCTTGGTCGAGCCGCTCCTTCAGCGTGCGCGCGCCGGCGAGCTTCTCCTTCGCCGCCCGCCACGTCACCGTGAGTTCGGCGGATTTCTGCTCGAGCTCGCTGAGCTCCCTCTCCAGCCTCTGCAGGCGCTCCCGCGAGGCCGGATCGCTCTCCTTCTTGAGCGCTTCGCGCTCGATCTTCATCTGCACGATGCGGCGATCGAGCTCGTCGATCTCCTCGGGCTTGGAATCGACCGCCATGCGAAGCCGCGATGCCGCTTCGTCCATCAGGTCGATGGCCTTGTCGGGGAGGAAGCGGTCGGTGATGTAGCGATGCGACAGCGTCGCCGCGGCGACGATGGCGCTGTCCGTGATGCGCACGCCGTGGTGAACCTCGTATTTCTCCTTGATGCCGCGCAGGATGGAGATGGTGTCCTCCACCGAGGGTTCCCCGACGAAGACGGGCTGGAAACGCCGGGCTAGGGCGGCGTCCTTCTCGATATGCTTGCGGTACTCCTCCAGCGTGGTGGCGCCGACGCAGTGCAGTTCGCCGCGGGCAAGCGCCGGCTTCAGCATGTTGGAGGCGTCCATCGCCCCCTCCGCCCCGCCCGCTCCCACCAGCGTGTGCAGTTCGTCGATGAAGAGGATAACCCCTTCCCGGCCTGAGGTGACTTCCGACAGGACCGCCTTCAGCCGCTCCTCGAATTCGCCACGGTACTTGGCCCCGGCCAGCAGCGAACCGAGGTCGAGCGCCAGCAGCTTCTTGTCCTTCAGGCTTTCAGGCACATCGCCCTTGACGATGCGCTGCGCCAGGCCTTCGACGATGGCGGTCTTGCCGACGCCCGGCTCGCCGATCAGCACGGGGTTGTTCTTGGTGCGGCGCGCGAGAACCTGGATCGTACGGCGGATCTCCTCGTCGCGGCCGATGACGGGGTCAAGCTTGCCGTCGCGCGCCACGGCCGTGAGGTCGCGCGTGTACTTCTTCAGCGCGTCGTAACCTTCCTCGGCCGACGCCGTATCGGCGGTGCGGCCCTTGCGGATGTCCTCGATGGCCTTGTTGAGGCCCTGGGCGTTGACCCCCGCCGAAGCCAGCGCCTTCGCGGCCGGCGTGCCCGCAGCGGCGGCCAGCGCCAGCAGCAGCCGCTCCACGGTGACGAAGCTGTCGCCGGCCTTCTGCGCCAGCTGCTCGGCGGCCTCGAAGACGCGCGCCAGCTCCGGCGCCATGTAGACCTGCCCGGCGCCGGCCCCTTCGACGCGTGGCAGCTTGTCGAGCGCGGCGTCGACGGCTGAAAGCGCTGCCTTCGGGTCGCCTCCGGTCGCGCGGATGAGGTTCGCGCAAAGCCCTTCCGAATCCTCCAGCAACACCTTGAGCAGGTGCTCCGGCGTCAGGCGCTGATGGCCGCGGCTCACCGCGAGCGTCTGTGCCGACTGGAGGAAACCCTTCGCTCGATCCGTGTATTTTTCGGGGTCCATGGCTGTGGTGCTCCTTTCCCGTGGCACTCAGCCGCGCTGCCGATTCTGGTCGTCCACTTCCTCGAACTCGGCGTCGACGATGCCTTCGCTCCCGCCACCGGCCCCGCTACCGGACGGTCCGGACGGGTCGGCATTGGCGGCGGCAGCCTGCTCCGCTGCGCTGCGCGTGCCGGTGTCGGCGGCGGCACGGTGGATCGTCTCGCCGAAGCGCGTGAGCGCCTGCGAGAGCGTGTCGATCCGCTGCCGGATGCGGTCGATGTCGTCGCCACCGACCGCCTCGCGCAGGGCGTTCAGGGCGTCTTCCACGGGCTTGCGCTCCGTCTCGCCCACCCGGCTGCCATGCTCCTGCAACTGCTTCTCGGCCGTGTACATCGCGGCGTCCGCCTGGTTGCGGGCATCGACCAACTCACGCCGTTTCCGGTCCTCCTCGGCGTGCGCCTCGGCATCCTTGACCATCTTCTGGATGTCGGCCTCCGACAGACCGCCCGAGGCCTGGATGCGGATCTGCTGCTCCTTGCCGGTGGCCTTGTCCTTCGCCGTGACGCTGACGATGCCGTTGGCGTCGATGTCGAAGGTCACCTCGATCTGCGGCACGCCGCGCGGGGCCGGCGGGATGCCGACGAGATCGAACTGGCCGAGCATCTTGTTGTCCGCCGCCATCTCGCGCTCGCCCTGGAAGACGCGGATGGTCACCGCGGTCTGGTTGTCCTCGGCGGTGGAGAAGGTCTGGGACTTCTTGGTCGGGATGGTCGTGTTGCGGTCGATGAGCTTCGTCATCACGCCGCCCAGCGTTTCGAGGCCGAGCGACAGCGGAGTCACGTCGAGCAGCAGGACGTCCTTCACCTCGCCCTGGAGCACGCCCGCCTGGATGGCGGCGCCGATGGCGACGACTTCGTCCGGGTTGACGCCCTTGTGCGGCTCCTTGCCGAAGAAGTCTTTGACGACCTCCTGCACCTTCGGCATGCGGGTCATACCGCCGACCAGGATCACCTCGGCGATGTCCGCGGCCTTGAGGCCGGCGTCCTTGAGCGCCGCCCGGCAGGGCTCGATGGTGCGCTGCACGAGATCGTCGACCAGGGCTTCCAGCTTGGCGCGGGTGAGCTTGACGTTGAGGTGCTTGGGCCCATGCTGATCGGCGGTGATGAAGGGCAGGTTGACGTCGGTCTGCACCGTCGAACTGAGCTCGATCTTCGCCTTCTCCGCGGCTTCCTTCAGGCGCTGGAGCGCCAACCGATCGTTGCGCAGGTCGATGCCCTGCTCCTTTTTGAACTCGTCGGCCAGATAGTCGATGATGCGCTTGTCGAAATCCTCGCCGCCGAGGAACGTATCGCCGTTGGTGGCCCTGACCTCGAAAACGCCCTCGCCGATGTCGAGAACGGAAATATCGAAGGTGCCGCCGCCCAGATCGTACACCGCGACCTTGCCCTGGCCCTTCTTTTCAAGGCCGTAGGTCAGCGCGGCGGCGGTCGGTTCGTTGATGATGCGCAGCACCTCGAGCCCGGCGATCCGACCGGCGTCCTTGGTCGCCTGGCGTTGACTGTCGTTAAAGTAGGCCGGCACGGTGATGACCGCCTGGGTTGCCTTCTCGCCGAGGTAGGCTTCCGCGGTTTCCTTCATCTTCGTCAGGATGAGCGCGCTGATCTGGCTCGGGCTGTATTTCTTGCCCTGCGCCTCGACCCAGGCGTCTCCATTGTCGCCCCGCACGATCTTATAGGGGACGAGGGCCTTGTCCTTTTCCGTGATCGGGTCGTCGTAGCGGCGGCCGATCAGGCGCTTGATCGCGAAGATGGTGTTCTCGGGGTTGGTGACCGCCTGCCGCTTCGCCGGCGTGCCGACGAGGATTTCGCCTTCCCTGGCGAACGCCACGATGGACGGCGTGGTCCGCATCCCCTCGGCGTTCTCGATGACCTTGGCTTGGCCGCCCTCCATGACGGCGACGCACGAGTTCGTGGTGCCGAGATCGATTCCGATGACTTTTGCCATGTCGCCCTCCGGCGTGTTCTGTCCCGGTTGTCAGAAATCCATGCCGCCCATACCGCCCATGCCGCCCATGCCGCCCATGCCGCCGCCCGGCATGATGTCCTCCTTCCGACCGGCGCCATCGATGATCGTCGTGCTCTCGCGGTCGATCCGCGCGCGGCGCGCGCGGCCCAGCATGTCCAGCGTGATGTTTTCCAGCCTGATGCCGAGGTCTTCGCTGATCACCTGGCCGCCGGTGACGGTGGCGATGTCCTCGAGCATGGCTTTGCGCCGGTCGCCGAAGCCAGGCGCCTTCACCGCCGCAACCTTCAGCCCGCCGCGCAGCCGGTTCACCACCAGCGTGGCGAGTGCTTCACCCTCCACGTCTTCGGCGATGATCAACAACGGCCGACCGCTCTGCACCACCGCCTCGAGAACGGGAAGCAGCGGCTGGAGGCTCGAGAGCTTCTTCTCGTAGATCAGGATGTACGGATCCTCGAATTCGACGATCATCTTCTCCACGTTCGTGATGAAGTACGGGCTGGTGTAGCCGCGGTCGAACTGCATGCCCTCGACGACGTCCAGTTCGGTGTCGAGGGATTTGGCCTCCTCGACCGTGATCACGCCTTCGTTGCCGACCTTCTCCATGGCCCGGGCGATCATCTCGCCGATCTCACGGTCGCCATTCGCCGAGATCGTGCCGACCTGGGCGATCTCATCGGAGGTGGCGATCTTCCGCGATCGCCTGCGGACATCGTCGATGACCGTGTTCACGGCCACATCGATGCCGCGCTTCAGGTCCATCGGGTTGATGCCGGCGGCGACGGCCTTGACGCCCTCGCGCACGATGGCCTGCGCCAGCACGGTCGCGGTGGTGGTGCCGTCGCCGGCCACATCGTTGGTCTTCGAGGCCACTTCGCGCACCATCTGGGCGCCCATGTTCTCGAACTTGTCGGCGAGCTTGATTTCCTTGGCGACGGTGACGCCGTCCTTGCTGATGCGCGGGGCGCCGAACGGCTTCTCGATGACGACGTTGCGCCCCTTCGGGCCCAACGTCACCTTGACCGCATTCGCCAGGATGTCGACGCCGCGCAGCATCTTCTCGCGCGCATCGGTGCTGAACCGAACGTCCTTCGCAACCATGGCATCAATCCTCCGTTACGCGCCTCGTTCGATCACGCCCAAGATGTCGGACTCCTTGAGGATCAGCCGGTCCTCACCCTCGATGCGCACCTCCGTGCCCGACCATTTGCCGAACAGCACGCGGTCGCCGATCTTGACGTCGAGAGGTTGCACCCTGCCGGCCTCGTCCCGAGCACCCGGGCCGACGGCCAGCACCTCGCCCTCAGACCGGCTTCTCCTTGGCGGTGTCGGGGATGATGATGCCACCCGGGGTCTTTTCCTCCGCCGCGACGCGCTTAAGCAGGATACGGTCGTGCAGCGGTCTGAAGCCCGTCATGCTTCCCTCCAATCAGGTGTGTTGATCAGATGGCGCGGTGCCGTCCGCGGCGACACCGACCAGCGCGGGACGCAACAGGCGCTCATGCTGGGCGTAGCCGGGTTGCAGGACCTGCGCCACGGCGCCAGCCGGCAGCCCGCTGTTCCCCACTTCGAACATCGCTTGATGGCGATGGGGATCAAACGGCTCGCCGGGGGCCGGATCGATCCGGAGGATGCCGTGCTTCTCAAAGGCGTCGAGCAGCGCCTTCTCGGTCGCCACGAGGCCGGCCATAAGGTTCCGGACCCACAATTCGGCTGCGGCGAACTCCATCGGCACGGTCTCAATGGCGCGGCGGAGGTTGTCGGCCGACGGCAGCAAATCCCGCGCGAACCCCGAGGCGGCGAATCGCACGGCCTCCTCACGGTCCCGCTCGGCCCGGCGCCGCATGTTTTCCTGCTCCGCCAGCGCGCGCAAAAGCCGGTCCTTGAGGTGGGACACCTCGCCTTCGAGCGGCGGGGCTGCGTCATCGCCGCCCCCATCGTTGCCGTCCCTGTTCTTGCCGGTGCCTTCTGCTTCGGGACTGGCGGCTTCGGGACTGCCCCCCCGTTCGCCGCGAACGGGAGTCCAGGCCGGCGGGTCGCTCGCGGGGAAGGACTCGTCGGACGCCTCGTCGACACGGTCCACGGGGGGCTCGTCTGGCATGGGATCGGTGCGTCTCGGGTCAGGGTTCATGGGTGCGCCGCCTTGGCCGGGTATGGAATGGGGCCGGGTATGGATTGGGTAGGGATCGGACCTCTCTCAGGCTCTCTCTCAGGCACCCTGCGGCACGGCTCCCCGCGGCTCGTTCCGGTGTCCTCTGAGCCGGAACGCCAACACGATCAGCACACCGCCGAAGACGAGCGCGTAGGCGCCGAGCCACCACGTCATGACCACCGCGCCCTCGATCGGCGCCATGAAGAGCAGGATGCCCCAGACGATGGACACCAGGCCGCCGAAGCCCAGCCACCACTTGCCGTGCGATGTCCGCAGGCGGATGGCGGCGGCGATCATCATCACACCCGAAACGACCGCCCAGGCGCCGCTGAGCCAGACGAAGGCGAGGATGGTGGCGCTCGGCGCGACGACGGCGACCACCCCCGCCGCGAGGTCGATCACCCCTTCGAGGATAAAGGGCCACCATCGCTCGCGGCGGGTCGCCGCGCGCACGCCGGCGACGATGGCGAAGACGCCGTCGAACAGCATGTAGGCGGCGAAAAGCAGAACGAGGGAAGCGATCGTGACGCCCGGCAGCAGCAGCGCGATCAGGCCGAACAGGACAGCGCACACGCCGCGCAATGCCATCACCCACCAGTTCCGGGCCAGCATGGCGTTCATTGCCCCGGACTTCGCGGGCTCGGAATTGGGAAAGGCATTGTCTGCGCCGAAAGCCGTGCCCATCGCAGCCTCCTCTCACGGACTGATGACGATCCGGTTCTCAACCTTGGTGACGCCGGGCGCCGCCCAGGCGGCCCGTTCGGCCTCCTGCCGCTCCGCCCAGGACCGGACGGTGCCCTTCAGGACGATCTCGCTGCCGTTGGCCTCGACGGTGATGCGGTTCGCATCGACTTCGGCGCTGCGCCGGAACGCCTGCTCGATCTTCTGCTTGATCTCGGAGGGGGCGACCTGGGGCTTCAGGGTGATCAGGTTGGTGACGCCCTTAACCCCGCGCACTTGGCGGACCGCCTTCTCGGCGCTCTCGCGCTGATAGTTCCATTCGACCGTGCCTTCCAGCGTCACCCAGGCGGACTTGACGATGACCTTGATGCTCTCCCAGGACAGCGGCAGCCAGCTCTTGATCGCCGCGACCGCGTCGCGCGCGATCTCGGGATCCGGCCGCTCCTCGCCGCTGGGAATGCGCACCTCGAGATCGTTCGCCACCCCAACGACGCCAGACACGCGCTTCACCGCCTTCTCGGCTTCGAACTTCTCGAGGTAACTGCGGACAAAGCCGGTCAGCGTGACGACACCGTTCTTCACCGCCACCCCGATGTCCGTCGGATCAAGAGCCGGGGTCCAGCGGATTTCAAATTCCACATCCCGCTTGACGTCGCTGTCGCTCCTCATGCTCCCCTCCGCCATCTGCTTGATTCGGCCCATTGGGGGTAAAAGGGTCGCCACGGTTCGCACGAACCAGCCCCGACACAGTCAAAGGCTCCCGTGTCAACGATCGATTGGGCGCATGCGAGACTGATTATGCCTCTGCATCATTTTGCCGCCTTGACGGTCATCAACTTTCTGTCATTCGCCATCAACTGTCCCGACGAGTTTCGTAGTCTTGGGCGGAATCCCTACATGAAGCGTTTTGGAACGCCCAATGCACTCAACACCTTGAGTGCAGAGTGGTGAGGAGCCGTGAACCGCGGCGGCCCGCTTCGTCACCAACGTCGTCATTCACAACGACGTCGAACGGTCCAGGTCACTCGAATCCCGACGAAGGGGCGATTTCCGGAAACAGAAACGGGGGACCGACGTTTTCTACCGGCTCGGAATCGCTGCGTGCCGCAAGAACGCCATCGATCATGTTGCCGACATCAAAAGACGAACACCAACCGACCTGGCTGAAACCTGTGCGCAGCCAAGTCTCTTCCGCCGCCCTGCCGTGGTGCCCCTTGACGACATCGACGAGGCGCACGAATACGGTCGGCTTTCGGTAACGGTCCCGAGGCTCGAACCGTCAATGTGCCATTAGGACCGGAACGGTCATGGTCGACAAGATTTCCTGCGTCATCCCGCCGAGGATCACCTCGCGCACCCACGAGTGTCCGTAGGCGCCCATGACTATGAAATCGGCTCCGAGGTCGGCCGCACGGGACAACACCGCTTCGGACGGGGTGAGGTCGATCAGCGACTGCGTTTCGGCCTTGGCGTTCAGGCCATGACGGACGAGATGCTGCACCACGTCGTCGGTGCCCCAATCCTCGTCGGGGTCCGGATCGACGGACAGGACGGTCACTGCCGCCGCCATCCCCATCAGCGGCAGCGTGTCGTGCACGGCGCGCATGGACTCCCGGCCGCCGTTCCAGGCAATCAGAACGGTGGCGCCAACCCGCTCGAAGCGACCGGCGCAGGGCACTATCAGCACGGGACGGCCGCAGGCGAGGATCACATCCTCCGGGGAATCCAGGACCACGCCCAGATCGGAAGCGTACTGCCCGAGCACGACGAGATCAGCGGCGCGGGCATGGCGGGTGACGAACGACGCCAGCGACTCCTCCGTCCCCGTCGTCGGACGCCACTCGCCCGCCAAGCTCTCCCCTTGCAGCGTCGTCCGGAAAATCCCTTCCGCGGTGGTGTCCCCCAAGCCCACACCGATCATGTGCGCCCCGTACCGGCGCGCAAGATCGGCGACGAGGTGGAGGCGGCCAGCGCTGACCGGAGCGGGGTCGACATGGACGAGAATGTCTTTGATGGACATGGATCCTCTCTCGACCTGGAGGTGCGCCCCTCGGCTCACCGGAGGGCCGCTCGGCGCGCCAAGCCTCGGCACGGCGGTCATCCAGCGTCGGCAGCGGATTATGACGCAGGGCAACCGTAGCGCGTTGATGGCCGTCAACAAGTTCGCGTTTGGGGAAAAACCAGCCGATGTTGACGACCATCAAGGACAGGCTGCCGTACCTGTGCATGCTGGAAACGATGCCGGCAGCCGATGTTCCGGGTGCCGGCTCACCGATAAGCCGGGAGGCCGCGATGATCAAGGTGGCGATGGTCCGTCTTGACGGAACGGTTGGCGACGATGTGCGCCTCGCCGCTGCCGAGGATATGGCCAAACTCTTCGACGCCCGCATCGTCGGTCTGTTCCTCAACATCCTGACGCCCCTTCCAACCGTGGAGGGTGTCGATGCCGAGTTCTGGGCTCGGCTGATGCAACAGGCACGGGAGGCCGGTGACACGACGGAGGCGATGCTCCGGCACCGTCTGGCCGAGGTGAACGGACCGGCCGAGTTGCGCCGGTTCGATCTCTTCGCCGGCGATGTCGCGACGGTCGCCACCCGGGAGGCGCGCACGGCCGATGCCTTCGTGACCCTGCGCTTGGGCGCGGCCGATTCTTCCGGGCCAACCGAAGGCCTGGACAAAGGCGTTCTCTTCGGTTCCGGACGGCACCTGTTCGTTGCCACGGGTCAGAAGCCGTTTCACAACGGCTTCGATCACGCCCTCGTCGCCTGGAACGGCAGCCGGGAAGCCACGCGCACCATGGCCGAGGCCTTGCCGTATCTGCACGAGTCGCGGGCTGTGACCGTCATCGTCGTCGACCGGGAGCCGCCCGGCCAGAACGCCACGGCCGGAGCCGACGCCGTCGCCTACCTCAAGCACCACGGCATCGAAGCCCAGTTGCATCGCGCCGCAAACCTCGGCGGCGTCTCGGCGACCCTGATCCAGGAAGCGGGGAGACTGGGGGCGGACCTCATGGTCATGGGCGGCTACGGCCACTCGCGTCTGCGCGAGTGGCTGCTTGGCGGCACCACCTACCGTCTCCTGCGCGATGCCCCGGTGCCGCTGGTGATCGCCCATTAAAGCGAACCTCCGTTCGCTTTGGATTCACATCGCCTCACTTGCCGGCTCTCAGCGGATGCCGATGGCATCCGCCTGCCGCCAGCGGGAACGATGTTCCCGCCAGAGGCGGGCTTCGGCCGCATGTACGGCCGGGACCGCCGTCGCGGTCCAAAGCGGATTGCAATCCGCTTTAGCGGGAGCGGTCGTCCACCACGCCGGCGTGCTCGCCCTTGCCGAGCGCGGCTTGGACGTAGAGCTTGCGGACCAACACGAAGAGGACCACCGTCAGCGGCGAGGCCAGCAGCAAGCCCAGCGCCCCGAAGGCCAGCCCCATGGCGACGACGGCGAACAGGGTGAGCGCGGGCGGGATGGAGATCAGTTTCCGCGCGACCAGCGGCGTTACCACATTGCTCTCGATCTGCTGGACGAGAACATACAGCCCCAAAACATAGAGCGTCGTGCCCAGCCCCGAGGACGAGGCGACCAGCAGGGCCGGAATCGCCGAAGCGATCGGCCCCACGAGGGGAACGAACTCCGCCAGTCCGGCGAGCAGGCCAAACGCAAGCGCCGATGGGACGCCGAGAAGCCAGAGGCCGAGCGTGGTCAGGATCCCGATGGTCGCCATCGCGATCACCTGCCCCTTGAGCCACTGGCCCAGCGCGTATCCTGCGCCGTCAAGGGCTTCCCGTGTCCGAAGTTCGGCATCGCGCGGGACGAGGGCGACCACACCGTCGCGGTAGAGCCCCGGCTGCGCGGCAAGGTAGACGCTGCCGGCCACGACCAGCAGAAAGTTGCCAAGGGCGCCGAGCGTCGTCATCACGACGGACGTGACGTTGCTGACGACGCCCTCGGACAGCGTGCGGACGTCCAGGTCCTGGATTTGCCGGAGCAGCCCCCGTCCCCAGGCGTGGTCCTGCAGGCGCTTCCGCACCTTGTCCCAGGCCTCCGGAAGGATCCCCGTCAACTGGTCGACCTGGGCGGACACCTCCCGGCCGAAAAGCCAGACGCTCCCGCCGATCGCGACGACCAGAACCAGGATGGCGAGAGCCAGCGCCCACCCCGAGGACAGGTGAAGCCGTTGCCCGATCCAGTCGGCGAGCCCGCGCAGGAGAACCGCCAGCAGGACAGCCGCGAACGCCAGGAGAAGGACATCGACGATCCGCAGCAGGAAAAGGGAAAATCCTGCGAAGAGAATTGTAACGAGCAGCCGGTAGGCATACGGCCCAATGTCCAGGCGCATATCCCTCTCCCCGAAGCGGCGGGCCAAGATCATTCACCCGGGAACCGCGATGCCGGTTCGGAATCGCCGGCATCGGCTTCGCTTTCCCGGGGATTCTGCTCGCGCACCATCCAGTACACCCCGCCCAGCGCCAGCACGGCGATGGCCAGCCCCATCAAAGTGGCCGGTTCGGTCTTCGTGGCATCGATGATGATGAACTTGCGCACCAACGCCAGGAGCGCGATCAGCACAACGGTCCGGAGTTGGATGACGCTCTGCCGGCGTTCCAGGATGCCCAGCAGGGAGTGTTTGAACTCCAGCGCGATGAGCACCGTCATGATCATGCCGAAGACGTTCTGGAAGACCGCTTGGTTGGCCGGATCCACAGCGTCGAGGAGGACCAACAGGACGATCCGCACCGTGAGGTGCCAAAGGGCGGCGGCGATGATGACGGCGATGAGAAACGTCAGGATCAGGCAGACGATCTGCTCGAACCGCTGGTAGAACGTCAAGGCGTCCCAGGCGCGTCGCGTTTTCCCGAAGATTTCCGAGGATGCCACCATGGACTCCCATGTCTACGGATGCGACGAGGTTGAACGGACGAACGTGCGCCGGAGCCGGGGCACCGGGTTACGCAGCGTCGTCGATGTGCAGCGGTGCTCGGGCGACGCCGCAGCCGGCCGGCATGACGGCGGCGTCTCGAAAGCGGGGCGTTCGCCCTCCCTCCGATCCATCCGGTGCCCCGCGCGGTGCGTCCTCACGCGGTTGATCGCCGGGATCGGGCGCACACTCGGCGTCCAACCGGCGAAGCCATGCCTGCTTCACGCAAATGTCCATGGGGAAACTCCTCGGCGAAATCTCTTCGAAATCTCTTCGACGCGGGCCGCAGCAGAACGGTTGCGCCATCTTAGTCGTGCGACAGGCAGTATCATGGATCGCGCCAGAGGCGACCATCCGGCGCCTTCCTAAGGGGAATCCCGCAGAGGTTCCGCCTCTTGTCCACAGCGCGCGTCCAGGCCTGCCGATCGAAAGAGATTCCCGGCTCACCTTGGGATGACGAGCCGGGAACCAGCGGTCGAGTGCGTCCCGCTGGAGTGTTGGCGCACGGAGCAGCGTGTTGCACGGATGGGCGTGCTGGCATAGGCAGAGCCGCCGTTTGTGTTCAGGTTCCCTATCATGCCGCACAAGGCCAACGCCGCTCGTCGCCATCGCATTCCTCGGCCCAAACGCAAGGTGACGAACTGGGCCGAATATGATGCCGCGCTACGCCAACGTGGCAGCCTTACGGTATGGGTCAGCAACGAAGCCATCGAGGGCTGGAGGGCTGCGCCCCGGACCACTCCGGGCGGGCAGCCCAACTACTCGGACCTCGCGATCACGACGGCGCTGATGCTGCGCGCCGTTTTCCATCTGGCGCTACGCCAGAGCGAAGGTCTCATCGGCTCAATCCTGCACCTGCTCGGGGATCGATCTGCCGGTGCCGGATCATTCCACCATGGCACGGCGGGCCAGGACGGTGACGCTGCCCAGCAAGGCGCGTCCGACCGGCGGAGCGCTTCACCTGCTGGTGGACAGCACCGGGCTGAAGCTGTGTGGGCCGGGCGAGTGGCTGAACGAAAAGCATGGGACCAGGAAGCGGCGATCCTGGAGGAAACTGCACATCGGCATGGACGCGGCGAGTGGTCGGATCGTTGCGGCCACGCTGACCGGCCGCGAGGTGGATGACGCCGCCCAGGTCGGGCCCTTGCTCGACCAAATCACGGACCCGGTGGCCTCCTTCACTGGCGACGGTGCTTACGATCGAACGGCGGTCTACGCGACCGTGCACGAGCGGCATCCCCAAGCCGCGGTCGTGACGCCGCCTCGGGCTGACGCCGTTCTCAGCGACATGGCAGCAACTGCGCCCATTCAGCGCGACCGCCACATTCAGGCGATCGCCGTGACGGGCCGCATGGCTTGGCAGCGGGACAGCGCGTATAACCGAAGGGCTCGCGTGGAGGGCCAGATCGGGCGCTGGAAGCAGGTCATCGGTGATGGACTGCGTTTCCATACCGTCAAGGCGCAGGTCACTGAGGTCGCCATCGCTGCCGAGGTCCTCAATTGCATGCGCGACCTTGGACGCCCGGAGTCCATTCGTGTCGCCTGATCAATGGTGGGAATGGGGCGATCTCCTGCCCCCCTCGCCTCGATGCAACACGCTGGCACCTGGCGCCAGCTCTCCTCGCTGGTCTCCACCGGCCCGCCGGGCTCGGTGATGCCGACGTTGTTGTGCAGGATGTCGATGCGGCCATGGGCGGCGAGTGTCCGTTCGACCGCCGCCGCGACCTCCGGCCCTTTCGTCACGTCGGCGGTGACGGCCAGCGCCGCGAAGCCTTCCGCGGCGATCAGGGCGGCGGTCTCCTCCGCGGCCTCCGCCACTTTGTCCACGGCGACCACGCGGGCGCCCTCGCGGGCGTAGGCGACCGCCGTCGCCTTGCCGTTGCCCCAGCCGGGGGCGGAGGAACCGGCACCGAATACCAGGGCGACTTTACCGGCCAGACGTCCGGCCTTCGCTTCGCTCATGATGTGCGCCTCACTCGTAACCCAGCGTGTGGGGGATCCACAGGGCGAGCTGCGGCAGGGCGGCGACCAGGGCGAGCGCCACGAGCATCGCGATGATCAGCCAGCCGACCCAGCGCACCGTCGCCTCCATGGTGGTTCCGGCGATCTTGCAGGTGACCATCAGATTAACGGCCATCGGCGGCGTGAACTGGCCGATGGCCAGCTTCATGGTCAGGATCACCCCGAACCACACCAGATCCCAATGGAAGTGGTTGGCGATGGGCACCAGGATCGGCAGCAGGATCAGGAAGGTGGACACCCCGTCCAGGAACATCCCGATCACCACCAGCACCCCGATCAGCAACGCCAGCACGCCGTATTCGCCGATTCCCAGCGCCAGGATGCCCCGCGCCACCGGGTCGATGATGCCGAGCGTCGCGGTCGCCCAGGCGAAGACGCCGGCCAGCGCCACCACCGTCAGGATCACCCCCGACACCTCCGCCGCCTCGACCAGCAGGCCGTAGAGGTCGCGCAGGGTCAGGGTGCGGTAGACGAAGAATCCGACGAACAGGCCGTAGGCCGCGGCGACCACCGCCGCCTCGGTCGGGGTGAACAGCCCGCCGCGCAGGCCGCCGAGGATGACCACCGGCGCCATCAGCTCCCACACCGCCTCGCGGAAGGCGGGCCAGAACGGCGGGCGCGTCTCGCCTTCCCGCGCGACCTCGCCGAAGCCGTGGCGACGCGACAGCCAGACCGCCGGCACGATCAGCGCCAGCCCGGCCAGAATACCCGGCACGATCCCGGCGGCGAACAGGGCCGGAACCGACGCCTGCGGCACCAGGATGCTGTAGACGATGAAGGCAATGGACGGCGGGATCAGAATGTCGGTCGCCGCCGCGGCCCCGATGACGCTGGCCGTGAAGGCGCGGGGATAGCCCTCCTTCAGCATGGCCGCGGTCATCACGGCACCGACCGCGGCGGAGGTCGCCGGGCCGGAACCGGAGATGCCGCCCATGAACATCGCGACGACGATGGCGACCGCCGGCAGCGCCCCCTGCCGCTTGCCGACCACCGCCAGCGCGAAGGCGACCAAACGCGCCGCCACCCCCGACCGTTCGAAGATCAGCCCGGTCAGGACGAACATCGGAATGGCGAGCAGCGGGTACTTCGCCACCCCGGTGTAGACCGTGGTGGACAGCGACAGGAAGCCCGATCCCTCCAGCGCGATCGCAACCGCTCCGGCGAACGCCAGCCCCGCCCCGATGGGCACGCCGAGGAACAAAAGCAGGAAGAAGCCGGCGAACAGCAACAGTGGGATCATGGCTCGCCGGCCCCCGCCCGCAGGATCTCCGGCCGCCGCACCACCCGCACCGCCCGACCGAGCGCCCGCAGGGTGACCACCGCCGACAGCAGCGGAAGCCACAGCGTGTAGAGCCATTGCGGCACGCCGAGACCGGGCGAGGAAATCTCGAACCGGTACTCGTCGATGGTCATCAACGTGCCCAGCACGACCAGCGCGCCGAACACCAGCGCCGTGACGCCGAGCGCCAGCAGCTCCGCCCGCAGCCGCCCGCGCGGCCCGAACCGGTCGATCAGGAAGCCGATGCGGATGTGATGGTCGCGCGCCACCGCCACCGAGGCGCCCAGCAGGGTCATCGCCACCATCAGGACGATGGCGTATTCCTCCGTGAAGGCCAGCGAGACGTTGGTGGTGTAGCGCGTCACCACATTGGCGAAGGTGATCAGCCCCATCACCGCGATGGCGGCGGCGGCCAGCGCCTCCTCGACCGCCAGGGGAACGCGGGGCATGTCGGGAGCGGGAGCGGAGGTTGACGTGGGTTCGGCCATGGCGGTTCTCAGCGGCTCTTCGCCACGGCCTCCTCGGCCTTGCGCACGAGGTCGGCGCCGACCGTCTGCGTCCATTTCTCGTAGACCGGGCGGGTCGCCTTGCGGAAGGCCTCCACGTCGGTCTGCTCCGTCGTCACCACCTGCACCCCGTGGGAGGCCAGAGCGGTCAGGGCGGAGCGGTCCTCGGCGGTCAGTCCCTGGCGTGACAGGGCGGTGAACTCGGCGGCGGCCTGCAACGCTGCCTCGCGGACGAGCGCGCGGTCCTCCGGCGTCCAGCTCTCCCACACCTCCTTGTTGGCGATGAACAGCCCGGCGTCGGCGATGTAGTTCCACAGCGTCAGATACTTCTGGTTCAGGCCGTAGAGCTTGGCGGCGAGGAACAGGCTGACCGGATTCTCCTGCCCGTCCACGGCGCCGGTGGACAGGGCGGGTTGCAGGTCGGCGAAGGTCATCTGGGTCGGGTTGGCGCCCAGCGCGATGAAAATGTCGTTGAAGATGGGCGAGCCAACGACGCGGACCTTCAGCCCCTTCAGGTCGTCCGGCGTGCGCACCGGCTTCTTCGAATTGGACAGGGCGCGGAAGCCGTTCTCACCCACGGCCAGCGGCACGACCTGCTTGGACTCCAGGATGCCGAACAGGGCCTTGCCCGGCTCGCCCTGGGCCACCGCGTCGAACGCCTTGCTGTCCGGGAACAGGAAGGGCAGCGAGAAGAGGTTGGCCTCCTTCACCGTCGGCGACAGGTTGATGGTGGAGTTCACCAGCAGGTCGATGGAGCCCTGGCGCAGCCCGGTGAACTCCCGCGTGTTGTCGCCGCCGACGAGGCTTGAGCCGGGATAGACCTTCACGGTGATGCGGCCCTTGGTCTTCTCGGTGACCAGATCGGCCCAGCGGTAGGCCCCCTCCGCGATGGGGATGGGGCGGCTGCCGACCACCGACAGCTTGTATTCGCTCTTGTACTCGGCCGCTTCAGCGGGCGCGGAGAGGACGGCCAGCGCGCCGAACAGGGTCAGCGCGGCGGCCAGCAGGGGGCGCGTTCTCGTCAGCATGAACAGGAACTCCGAAGAGGGGAATGGGGTCAGGAGCGCCAGGAGACCAGACCGGCGGCCGCGGCGGCGACCGCCGGGGCGGTGATCCGGCTGGCCGGCTCCAGCGCCGGGGAATAGGGGACGGGGATGCGCGGGGCGCCCAGCCGGCGCACCGGCGCCTTCAGCGCGCCGAACAGAGCGTCGGCCACGGTGGCGGCGATCTCCGCGCCGAAGCCCGCCACCTCGACCGCCTCGTGCACCACCAGAAGCCGCCCGGTGCGGGCGACGGACTCGAGCACCGCCCCGCGGTCCCACGGCCACAGGCTGCGCAGGTCGAGGATGTCGAGCGATACACCCTGCGTCTCGGCCACGGCGGCGGCCTCTTCGGCGATGCGGACGCCGCCGGACCAGGTGACGACGGTCACGTCGCGACCCTCGCGCACGCGGCGGGCGACGCCGATCGGCACCTCCCACTCGCCGTCCAGCGGTACCTCGCCCTCCGCGGACCACAGGTCCTTGTGCTCCAGATGGACCACCGGGTCGTCGGAACGGATGGCGGCGCGCAGCAGCCCGTAATTGTCGGCGGGGGTCGCCGGGGCCAGCACGACGAGGCCAGGGATATGGACGTACCAGGATTCCAGCGACTGCGAATGCTGGGCGGCGGAGTTGCTCCACAGCCCGACCGGCTGGCGCACCACCAGCGGCACGCGGGCCTGCCCGCCGAACATGTAGCGCGCCTTGGCCGCCTGATTAACCAGCTCGTCCACCGCGCAGAGCGCGAAGTCGGAGAAGCGCATCTCCACCACCGGACGGGTGCCGAGCAGGGCGGCGCCAACCGCACCGCCCATGATGGCGGCCTCGGAGATCGGCGTGTCGACGACGCGGCTCGGCCCGAATTCGGCCTGCAGCCCCTGGTACTGGCCGAACACGCCGCCCCGGCCGATGTCCTCGCCGAGCGTCCAGACGGCGGGGTCGGCGGCCAGCTCGTGGGCAAGGGCGAGGCGCGCCGCCTCGCGGTAGGTCAGGCGGCTCATTGCGGCGCTCCGATGTCCTGTACGTCGGTGAAGGCGGTGCGGAGGTCCGGCCAGGGGCTGTCCAGAGCCGTGGCGAGGGCGGCGGCCAGCGCCTCGCGCTCGTGGCGCTCGACACGCTCCAGCACGTCCGGCGTCACGCCGAGTTCGGCCAGCGTGGCGGCGGCGCGGCGGATCGGGTCGTTGCTGGCAAGCTGCGCCTGCACCTCCGCCGCGTCGCGGTAGGTGGCCGGATCGCTGGAGGTGTGGCCGCGGAAACGGTAGGTGCGGGCATGCAGGAACTGCGGCCCGCCGCCGTCGCGGACGGCGCGGACGAGGACCGCCGCCACCACGTCCACCGCCGCGAGGTCGTTGCCGTCCACCACGGTGACCGGGATGCCCAGGCTTTCCGCCCGAGAGCCGGGGCCGCCGCCCGCCGACACGCTGCCGGTACGGGTGGTGGCGCCATAGCCATTGTCCTCGCAGACGAACAGCACCGGCAGCCGGAAGGCGGCGGCCCAGTTCAGCGCCTCCAGGAAGGGGCCGCGGTTGGTGGCGCCGTCGCCGAAGAAGCAGACGGCGATACGGTCCTCGCCCTTCAGCGCGATGGCGTGGGCGGCGCCGACCGCGATGGGCAGCCCGGCGGCCACGACACCGTTGGCACCCAGCATGCCAACCGCGAAGTCGGCGATGTGCATCGATCCGCCCTTGCCGCCGCAGGTGCCTCCCGCGCGCCCGCACAGCTCGCGGAACATGGCCAGCGGGTCGGCGCCCTTGGCGATGGTGTGGCCGTGGCCGCGGTGCGTGCTGGTCAGCACGTCATCCTTGCGCAGATTTGCCCCGACCGCGGCGGCGATGGCCTCCTGCCCGATGGACAGATGGATGTAGCTCGCCACCTGCCCAGCCTTGTGGGCCTCGTCGGCCAACGTTTCGAAGAGGCGAATCCGCTGCATCGTGGCGTACAGCCCCAGGAGCCGCTCTGCATCGGGTGCAGCGGCGTCCGAGAGCGAACTCGGTAGTGCCATGGGATTTCCGTGCCTTGATTATCTATTTTCATACTAGGTAAATTGAGTTTATTCACACCCGCACATGAATTTCCAGAAGATTTTTGGGGAAAATCCATGGCCCCGCCCATGAATATGTAAAATATGGGCAAGCGGGTTCCACGGCCTGGGCTCCGCCCTTAGCCTTCTCCGTGCGAAAGGACCAGAAACAGCCGGGCCTCCACATCGTCGGCGTTGCGGCACTGGTAGGTCCGTTCCGCCTCGAACAGGACGGCGTCGCCGGCCGCGAGACGGTGCGATCCCTTGCCGACGCACAGTTCCACGGCCCCCTCCGCCACCACCAGATTGATGCTGGCGCCGGAGGAGACGCCACCGCCGGTTTCGCAGCCCCCCGGCCGCAGGCGGATTTCAAGGAAGTCGGTCCCCCGCCCCTCCCCCGGCGGCGCGAGGGACCGCGATCGCACCAACCCGTCCGGCGAGATGAAGCTGCGCGCCTGATCCTCCCGCATCAGAAGTACATCGCTCCGCCCGTCCAGCCGGGTCAGCGCCGTCAGCGTCACGTCCAGGGCGCGGGCGATCTTCCACAGCACGGTGATGGTGGGGGCGCTCCGTCCCAGTTCGATCTGTCCGAGCATCGCCCGGCTGACGCCGGACAGTCGGGCCAACCGCTCCAGAGACAGGCCCTGGCGCGTGCGCAACCGTCTCAGATTGCGGCCGAGAGCGGCGGGGATCGCCGATTCCGGTGTGCTGGACGCGCAGTCGTCGTTCGCGGCGCTCACGGCTCGTTCCCTCATTGCGCAGGATAGTCCCTGCGGAAAAGGGAGAATAACGCGGATTGCCTACTAATTAAATAGATTTAACACTATCTGACCGCGCCGCCCTCATATACAACAGAATCCATTCGTGCTTACTACGGGGCGAATGCCCCATCTGTGAATTGCGGTTCGTGGAAATCTTGCAGGTCGTATGAGGGTTCCAGCCAATTGCCCAAAAGACTCGCGGAGATAACAGGACGGTCCGCAGGCGAAAACGATGATGGTCGCCCGCATTATCTATGTATAAAATAGGAAATTAACATCCAGACCCCCCTGCGATCCGTCGAAACTCCTTTCGTCGCGTCTTCGCCCAATCGAACGGAGGCTTGTCTGTTATAGCGGACCAATCGACAGCCGCGCCGCTACCAATGCTTGAGGCTGCAGCGAAAGCCATGCATGGTCATATCCACCTTCGGCGGGCCGGCGCCATCCCATAGGCCGTTTCGCCGAGCCGGGCTTTCCGCTCCCGCCCATCGACCTTTCATTCCCGCGTCCGCAAACCGCCGATTCCCCGGAGGCGGTGCATGGCGCCGGCTGCCGTTTTCCTCCCGCCGCCTTTCTCAAGGAGCCGATTTCATGTCCGAAGACACCGAGCTGCGCCGAACATTGAACGAGCAGGCGGCCCGCCAGCTCGCCAACGCCACGAAGACACGGGCGCAGTGGTCGGGCATAACGCCGCGCTGGCTGGTGTCCTTCCTGCCCTGGACCCCGGTGGAGGCCGGCATCTACCGCCTGAACCGGGTCGTCGATCCCCAGGGGCAGGTGCGGACCGAGGTGGAGTGCAGCCCGCGCAACGACGCCGATCTGCCGGAAACCTTCGTCCCCTACGACGAGAACCCGCGGGAATATTCGCTGAACGCGGTCACCACCGTTCTCGACGTGCAGACCCGCGTCTCCGACCTCTACAGCCATCCGATCGACCAGATTCAGGAGCAGCTGCGCCTGCTGATTGAAAAGGTGAAGGAGCGCCAGGAGAGCGAGCTGATCAACAACGCCGAGTACGGCCTGCTGACCAACGCCGCCCCCGGTCAGCGCATCAAGACGCGCAAGGGCCAGCCCACCCCCGACGATCTGGACGAGCTGATCGCCAAGGTGTGGAAGGAGCCGGCCTTCTTCCTGGCCCACCCGCGCGCCATCGCCGCCTTCGGGCGCGAATGCACCCGCCGCGGCGTTCCGCCGCCCACGGTCACCCTGCACGGCTCACCCTTCCTGACTTGGCGCGGTCTGCCGCTGATCCCCAGCGACAAGCTGCACGTCACGCCCGAAGGCCGCACCAGCATCCTCCTGCTGCGCACCGGCGAGGCGAAGCAGGGCGTGATCGGCCTGTTCCAGCCCGGCGTCCCCGGCGAGGTGGCGCCCAGCCTGTCGGTGCGCTTCATGGGGATCAACCGCAAGGCCATCGCCTCGTACCTGATCTCGCTCTACTGCTCGGCCGCGATCCTGACCGAGGATGCCATCGGCGTGCTGGAGGATGTCCATGTCGGCAACTATTATGACTACGCCTGACGCCGCCGCCCCGACCCCGCCGCCACCGGCGGCGGGGTTCGGCGGGCCGGAGGCGGGATTGCCGGACATCGCTCTGATCGGGCGTCTCGCGAACCAGTTCTTCCAGGCCCTTCCCTCCGGCCCGGCGCCCGCCGTGGCCCCGCCGTCCGGGCTGTCGGCGGCGCAGGCGCCGGGACCGCTGCCCGCAGCGCCGCAGCCGGGTCCTGCGGCCAACCCGTCCTTCTCCCCCGCCCCTTCGCTCCGGCCCACGGCGCCCGCCGTGCCGCCGGCGACCGGCGACGGCGGGCTGGGGTCGATCCTGCATTCGCTGGGCGGCGCCCTGTCGCTGGTGCCACCGTTGCCGGGCACCGCCACGGTTCCCTCCACGCCGGTCGCGGGCGCTTCGCCCCTGCCCTCCGGCGCGCCCTATTTCCTCGACGGCGGGCGCGACGCGGCGGTCGGTCACGGCGCCGCCCCACCCCCTGCCACTCTGCCCTCCGCCGCCCCTTCCGCCGTTCCCGCGGCCCCTGGCCTTCTGGTGGAGGTCGGCACCCTGTCGGTGCAGTTGCGCGCCGAGCAGGTGCCGGATCTGCCGCTGCCCGCCAGCCCAGCCTTCGACCCGCGCGCCGCGCGCCGCGACTTCCCGATCCTGAACCAGACGGTACACGGCAAGCCGCTGATCTGGCTGGACAACGCGGCCACCACGCAGAAGCCGCAGGCGGTGATCGACCGGCTCGCCCGCTTCTACGCGGAGGAGAACTCCAACATCCACCGCGCCGCCCACGCTCTGGCCGCCCGCGCCACCGACGCCTATGAGGAGGCGCGCGAGAAGGCCCGCCGCTTCGTCGGGGCCGCCGACACGGACGAAATCGTCTTCGCCCGCGGCGCGACCGAGGCGATCAACCTCGTCGCCAAGGCGTGGGGCCGCCAGCACATCCGCGAGGGCGACGAGATCGTCGTCACCTGGCTGGAGCATCACGCCAACATCGTGCCGTGGCAGCAGCTTTGCGCCGAGACCGGGGCGCGGCTGCGGGTGGTTCCGGTGGACGAGGACGGCCAGATCCGGCTGGACGAGTACGCCCGGCTGCTGAACCCGCGCACCCGCCTGGTGTCACTCACGTTGGTGTCCAACGCGCTCGGCACCGTGACCCCGGCGGCGGAGATGGTGGCGATGGCGCGCTCCGCCGGGGCGGTCACGCTGGTGGACGGGGCGCAGGCCGTGTCCCACATGCCGGTGAACGTGCAGGCGCTGGGCTGCGACTTCTTCGTGCTGTCCGGCCACAAGATGTTCGGTCCGACCGGCATCGGCCTGCTCTACGGCCGGCAAGAGGTTCTGGAAGGCATGCGGCCCTGGCAGGGCGGCGGCAACATGATCGCCGACGTGACCTTCGAGAAGACCGTCTACCAGCCCGCCCCGATGCGGTTCGAGGCCGGAACCGGCAACATCGCCGACGCGGTGGGGCTAGGTGCGGCCATCGACTATCTCGAGCGCATCGACATGCCGGTCATCGCCGCCTACGAGCACTCCCTGCTGGAGTACGCCACCGCCGGCCTGTCGACCGTTCCCGGCCTGCGGCTGATCGGCACGGCGCGCGAGAAGGCCGGCGTCCTCTCCTTCGTTCTCGACGGCTGCCGGACGGAGGAGGTGGGCCGGGCGCTGGACCGGGAAGGCATTGCGGTGCGCTCCGGCCATCATTGCGCGCAGCCGATCCTGCGGCGCTTCGGGGTGGAGAGCACGGTGCGTCCGTCGCTGGCCTTCTACAACACCTGCGAGGACCTCGACGCGCTGACCGCCGCCCTGCACCGCATCCGCCACACGCTGGTCCGGCGCGGCCACTGACCGGAAGGAAACGCCCCATGGGCCGCATCGTCACCCCCGCCCGCTTCGCCCAGGCCCCCGCCAACCACGCTGGATTCGAGACCGACGCCGACCGGGAACGGGCGGCCCTGTGGGCGCGTCTGCGCGCCGAGGCGGAGGCCGCGGCGGACGGCGATCCGCTGCTGCGCAGCTTCATCCACATCGCCGTGCTGTCGCACGACGGCTTCGCCTCCGCGCTCGGCGGGCATCTGGCGCGCAAGCTGGGCGACTGGTACATCCCGGCCGAGCGTCTGGCCGACATCACCGAGCAGGCCCATGCCGGCGATCCCGGCATCGTCGCGGCGGCGGTTGCCGACCTGACGGCCATCGTGACCCGCGATCCGGCCGCGGACGGCCTTCTGACGCCCTTCCTCTACTTCAAGGGATTCCACGCGCTGCAATGGCACCGCGCCGCCCACTGGCTGTGGGCGTAGGGGCGCCGCGACCTCGCCCATTTCCTGCAAAGCCGGGTGTCGGAGGTGTTCGCGGTGGACATCCATCCCGCCGTCTCCATCGGGCGCGGCGTGCTGATCGACCATGGGACGGGTGTGGTGATCGGCGAGACCGCCGTGGTCGGCGACGACGTGTCGATCCTCCAGGGCGTCACGCTGGGCGGCACCGGCAAGGAGCATGGCGACCGCCATCCGAAGGTGCGCGACGGCGTGCTTCTGGCCGCCGGGGCCAAGGTGCTGGGCAACATCGAGGTGGGGCGCCACGCCAAGGTCGGCGCCGGCAGCGTCGTTCTGAAACCGGTGCCGCCCAGCGCCACGGTGGCCGGCGTTCCCGCCCGCGTCGTCGGCTGGTCCACCTCCGGTCAGGCCCCGGCGGTGGAAATGGACATGAGCCTGCCCGAACCCGAATACACGATCTGACGGGGCTATTCGGGCGGAGGCTGGTCGCGGCCGTGGCGCAGCCCCGTCAGAGCCTCGGCGACGGTCAGCGCATGAGGAACAATTTCCGACGCGCCGACCACCTCGCCAAGGCTGCCGCGGGTCGGCGGCCCGACGACGAACAGGCCGGGAACCGGTCGGCCACCGGCGTCGAGCGCCCGGCCGCGCTCATCGACCTCGACACCCGAACCGAGCCGGTCCGGCCGGATCAGTCCCTGGGCGGCCAAGCTGGCCAGCAGCGCGTTGCGGCCGAAGGAGGCGCCGTGCCCGGCACCGGTGCAATTCACCAGGGCATCGTAGCTCCGCCCGACCAGACCATCCCCGCCGCGCGGCCGGTGGACGACCCACAACCCGTCGCCACCCGAGGCGTCTTCCCCGGCGCTCGCCGCGACCAGCCGGCCGGCCAGCACGGCGAGGCGCCCAGCCGCCTGCGCTTCCTCCACCAGACGGGCGACCTGCGGGGCCGCCTGGAAGCGGTGAACGTCCCACCAGACCCAAAGATGGCGCTGGAAGCGCCGCCGCTCGTCGAGCGGCAGAGCGGACCACAGGACTCCGTTCTGGAGACGCACGCTTTCCAGCACGTCGGTCCAGGGCCGCCCCGCCCGCTGGGCGGCGGCGACCGCGGCGCGCACGCGCAGCAGCAGGTCGCGGACGCGGGTGGGCGGATCGGCGGTGAAGTCGGTCCAGGACGTGGCCTGGGCCGGGCGCGGGCGCGGTACCAGCCCGTGGCGCGACAGGGCGGTCAGCGGTCTGCGATGGCCGCGGCCGAGCAGCGTCGCCACCACGTCCCCCATGGTCAGGCCGGTGCCGACGATGAGCACCCGGTCGTCCCGCGCAACGCCGTCGAGGGCGCCCGGCGCCCAGGGATCGGCGATGACCCGCGGGTGTCCGCCCAGCGCCGCCAGCACGCCCGGCAGTTCGGGGGGCGGGTTTCCGGTGCACAGGACGAGCGCGTCGGCCTCCGTCGCCGTGCCGCCGGCCATCTCCACCACGAACCCCGTTCCGTGGGACGTCCCACGGCGATGGGCGGCGACCGCCCGGTCGCGGCGGTGGGTCACCCGCACCGATCCGGGTGCGGCGAACAGCGACCGCAGCCGTTCGTCGAGGTAGCGCCCGAATTCCGACCGCGCGGGGTAGTGAAGCCCCTCCGACCAGCCCGCCGGATCGGCCTCCAGCACGCCGCGCTCCAGGCACCAGCGATGGAAATCCTCCTCCGCGCCCTCCTCCCCTGTCCGGCCGGTCGCCGCCACCATGCGCACGGAGGGCACGTTCACCCGGTGGCGCGGGTCCCCGCCGGGGGCGTAGGTCAGGCCGGCGCCGAGCGACGGCCGCGGGTCCACAAGGTCCACCACGGCGGAAAAGCCGCCCGCGGCACCCGCGCGCACCAGCCCGGCCGCCACGCCGCTGCCCGAGACGCCGGCACCGACGATGACGATCCGCAAGGGTTCCGGCCCGCTCATACCCCCTCGCGATGGACGATCCGCCCGCCGGCGATGGTCAGGCGGCAGCGCAGGTCGCGCAGCCGGTCCGGGTCGATGGCGGTGGGGTCCTCCGACAGCACGGCGAGGTCGGCGGCGAAGCCGGCGCGCAGCGGCCCCTTCCAACCCTCGTCGAAGGTCAGGGCGGCGCCCGCCACGGTGAACAGGCGCAGGGCCGTCTTGGCGTCCAGCCGCTGGTCGGGACCGATCACCCGGCCGCTGGTCCGTTCGCGCCGGTTGCAGACCGTCCACAGGGTGAAGAAGGGGTCGTACGGGATGTTGTCGGTGGCGATGGCGGTCGGGATGCCCAGCCGCAGCAGATGGGCGTGCGGCACCACCAGATCGCCACCGTCCGGCTCGTCCAGATAGGCGGCCCCGCCCTTCCACAGGAAATAAGTCGGGATCGTCGTCACCAGCACGTCGAGCCGCTTCAGCGCCTCCAGGTCGGCCAGCCGGGCGCGGCCGATGTGCTCGATCACCCAACGCCGCCCGGACAGCCTGTGGCGTTCGTTCACCGCTTCGAGCACCGGCACCACCTCGTGCAGCTTGTCGCTGACGATGGTGTGCAGGCGCAGGTCGTGCTCGGCGGCCAGGAGGCAGGCCTCGCGGAAGTCGGCCGGTGTCAGCGCCTGTTCGACGAAGCCCGACCAGCCGGTGTCGGGCAGGTTGGCGCGGGCGCAGCAGGCCACCGCCGGATCGCCGCCATAGGCGATGTGGACACCCGACAGCCTCAGCCAGGGATCGCCCAGCCCGGCGCCGCGGGCGTGGGCCAGCCAGTCGCGCATGGCGCGCCGCGCCTCGGCGATGTCGGCCCAGCTTGGGCTGACCACCAGCCCGACCCGCACCGTCAGCTCCCCCAGCTCCCACAGGCGGCGGTAGACCGAGATGGTCTGCGGCGCCGAGCCGTGCCCCTCGTAAACGCTGGTGGTGCCTTGGGCGTTGTAGAGCCGCTGCGACCGCCGCACCCCTTCCAGCCGTTCGGCGAAGCCGAAGCGGGGAACGGCCGGCAGCAGGTCGAACTCGACGGTCGGGCGGCTGTTGCGCTCGACGATGACTCCGGTCGGCTCGCCGTCGGCGTCCTTCAGGATCTCGACGCCGGAACAGGTCGGTACGGTCGCCGCGGTGATGCCGTTCAGCGCCAGCGCCCGGCTGTTCAGGACGCTGTGCCCCGGCGGCTTGCCCCAGTTGCCGAACAGGCCGGGGATGTAGACGGGATGATCCGGCGCGGCGCGGTCCAGCTCGTGCCGGTCCGGCGGCCGCCCTTCCGCAAGGCTGGCGGCACCGTCGAAGAAGAAGGGCGGCGTGCCGATCGGCATGGTGACGATCCACTGGCCGGGCGGCGTCTCCGCCGCCGCCGCCCGCACCCGCTCCAGGATGTCGCCAACGCTGCACGCGCCGGCCAGCGAGGGGCGCAGGCGCTTCAGCCCCTCACGCTCCATATGGGCGTGGGCGTCGTTGAAGCCGGGGATCAGCGTCGCCCCGCCGAGGTCGATCACCTCGGTCGATGCGGTGGCGAGCCCGGCCACCTCCTCCCCGCCGACGGCGAGGATGCGGTCGCCGGCCAGCGCCACCGCGCTGGCGCGCGGCCTTGCCGGATCGAAGGTGATGGTCCGCGCGTTGCGCAGGATCAGGGTCGGTTCGCTCATCGGCAGCCCTCAGGAGGCGGTGGTGTACCAGGGGAACAGGCGGCGGATCAGCGCCACGAACAGGCGGTCGGCGATGAAGCCGAAGGTGCCGAGCAGCACCAGCCCGATCAGCATGATGTCGACGCGGAACATCTGGTGGCCGGTGGACATCATGTAGGCGATGCCCTCCCGCGCGCCCGACAGCTCGGCGGCGACCAGCAGGATCAGCGAGACGGCAATGCCCTGGCGCAAGCCGGCCAGGATCATCGGCAGCGCCGCCGGCAACACCACCAGCAGCAGCGTCGCCAGCCGTCCCGCCCCCAGACAGGCGGCGGAGCGCAGATAGGCCGCCGGCACATCGCGCACGCCGATGAAGGTGGTGATCCAGATCGGGAAGAAGCTGCCCCAGGCGACCAGCGCCACCTTCGACCCCTCCCCGATGCCGAACCACAGCACCGACAGCGGCACCAGCGCGATGGAGGGGACGGAGCGGAATCCGTGCAGGATCGGCTCGCTGACATGGTGCAGCAGGCCGATGCGCGCGGTCAGCAGCCCGGCGGTCACGCCGGTCGCCGTCGCGATGGCGAAGCCGAGCGCCGCCCGGCGCAGGCTGACCAGGATGTTGGCCGGAATCTCGCCGGACAGCAGCATCGGGACGAAGGTGTCGAACACCACCGACGGCGGCGGCAGCAGCACCGGGTTGACCCAGGTGCCGAGCCGCGGCACCGCCTCCCAGACCGCCAGGAACAGCAGGATGCCCGTCACGTTCAGCAGGGCGCGCAGCCACGCCGCCCGACGCCGGCCGCGGCGGTGGGCACGGCGGAACTCTTCGGCGAAGGCGGCGCCGTCGGACGGCGTCTCCGCTACCGAGCCCCGGGGGGTGGCGCGGCGATTGCCGATCATGCCTTCCGTCGTCGCGGTCACGCGGCCCTCCGTTCGCCGTCGGTCTCGCCGGCTTTCCGGCTGCCGCGGGCCAGCGCCGCGGCGATGCGGGCGTATTCCCGGCCGAAGTCCGCCGACCCGCGGTCGCGCGGATAGGGCAGATCGACCGTCAGATCCTCGCGGATGACGCCCGGCCCGGCCCCCATCACCACCACCCGCTGGGCGAGGAAGACCGCCTCGTCGATGTTGTGGGTGACGAACAGGACCGACACCCCGGTTTCCCGCCACAGCCGCAGCAGGTCCTCCTGCAGGGTGGTGCGGGTCATGGCGTCGACGGCGGCGAAGGGCTCGTCCATCAGCACCACCTCCGGCTCCACCACCAGGGCGCGGGCGACGGCGACGCGCTGGCGCATGCCGCCCGACAGCTCGTGCGGGTAGCGGTCGGCGGCGTGGCGCAGCCCGACCCGGTCCAGCGCCTCCAGCGCCCGGCGGCGCCGGATGGGGGCGGAGACGCGCTGCATGCGCAGGCCGAACTCGACGTTCTGCCGTGCGGTCATCCAGGCGAACAGGGCGTATTCCTGGAACACCACGCCGCGCTCCGGCCCCGGCCCGGCCAGCGGCCGGCCGCGGAAGCGCACGTCCCCCGAAGTCGGCGTCAGGAAACCGGCGAGCAGGTGGATCAGCGTAGACTTGCCGCAGCCGGACGGGCCGATCAGGCAGACGAACTCGCCGGCCTCCACCGTCAGCGACACGTCGCGCAGCGCCCAGACCGGCGACCCGTCGCGGGCCGCGTAGATCTGCGACACGCGGTCGAAAGCGATCAGCGGCCCGCTCATGTGAGGGTGACCCGGTCGGGCGCCACCGCCTTCAGCGGCGAGTCGACGATCAGGCCGCGGAACAGGGCGCGCAGGTCGCCGGCCGGGCGCTTGGCGAGGCCGGCGGCGATGGCCCATTCCGCTTCCGCCACCAGATCGTCGAGGAAGCGGTCGTCGAAGGCGATCTTGAAGGTGAATTCGGACGTCGCCTCCAGGATCTCCTTGGACGGGGTGTGGATGCGCCGCGCGATCAGGTCGGCCCAGCCGCCGTCGGCGTGAATCCGCCGTTCCGCCGCCTGCAGCGCCTTGATGGCGCCGGCGACCAGCTCCGGCTTCTCCTTCACCACCTTCTCCGTGGTCAGCAGGAGCTGATGGCTCTGGAAGAACCTCTCCAGCCCGTCCTGGGTCATCACCGCGGTCTTGCCGCCCGACTGGCGCTCCGCCACCACGGCGGACTGGCTGCTCCAGGCGAAGCCGTCGATGTCGCCGCGCACCAGGGCGGAGGTCATGTTGTTCGGGGTGAGGTCGACGACCTCGACATCGCTCTGCGCCAGCCCGGCGAACTCCAGATACTTCGCCAGCATGTACTGCCCGGACGTGCCGACGCGGGTGGCGATCCGGCGGCCCTTCAGGCTGGCCGGCTTGGCCGGATCGATGCCGGCGTCCTTGCGCACGACGATCTTCATGTCGCGCGAATAGCGGCTGTAATTCACCAGGATCAGCGGGCGCAGCCCCTGCAGCACCGCGAACACCACCGGCGTGTCGGTCGAGGCGGAGAAATCGGCGGAGCCGGCGAGCAGCGCCTGCATCGAATCGCGCCCGCTCTCGAACTCCATGGTGTTGATGTCGAAGCCAGCCTCGGCCCAGGTGCCGGCGGCCTCGGCGACGAAGGGCACCGCCCAGGTGTAGCCGGTGCTGCCGTAGGCCAGCGTCGCCTTGGCCGCCGCTGCGCGCGCGGGGCCGGCCCACAGCGGTGCGGCGGCGAATGCGCCGGCAGTCACGGCGCCGGCGGTCACCGCCGCGCCCGCCAGCAGGCGGCGACGGCTGAGGCGTACAGCGGATGGATCGAACACAGTCATGATCTGAAAGCTCCTGTCGGGTGCGGCCGGGCGCTCAATGGGGCGCCAGCAGCCGGAAGGTCTGGTCGGCGGAACGGTTGTCGCGATGGCCGTTGCTCCAGCCGATGACGCGGCGGTAGCTGCCGAAGAGGCCGGCGGCGACCACCGTCTCTTCGGCGATCCCCGTCACCGTCTCGGCGTCGGGGGCGACATAGAGGGCATCGTCGGGGCAATGGGCTTCGCACAGGAAGCAGGTCTGGCAATCGGATTGCCGGGCAATGGCGGGGGCCGCTCCATCGGAGCGCCCCCCGCCGGCTGCCTGGAACACGTCCATCGGGCAGATGGACACGCAGATGTTGCAGCCGGTGCAGCGGGTCGGACTGATCAGCTCGATCATGCGGCCAGCTCCCGCTTCGCCCCAACCGGATCTGGATGGAGCGGCGCCGGACGGGCGGAGACGTGGACCTCGTCCAGCCCCCCGACCGTCAGCAGATGGCGCTGCGCCGGATCGAGGGCGGCATGGTCGAGGCGGCGGTGCATGCCGCGCGATTCCGTGCGCCCCAGCGCCGAGCGGTACATCCAGCGGGCCGTCGCCAGCATCGCCGCGGCCTCCCGCACGCGCAGGGAGTCGTCGGCCGAGGATGGCGCGGCTCCGGCCGCGTCGCTCCACAGCCGGTCCAGCCGGGCGAGCGCGCCGGTCAGCCCCTCCTCCGTGCGGAAATAGTTGATGTGGTAGGGGAACACCTCGGCCTGGACGGCGCGGGTCAGCGCCGCGGCGTCGATCGCCCCGCCCCGCCCCTCGCGCAGCCCGGCGCCACCGGCCCGCCGCAGCGTGCGAGCCCCATTCCCCAGGGCGCGGGCATGGTCGGCGGCCCCCTGCCCGGCCCAATGGCCGCTCGACATCGCCCAAGCCGCGTTGTGGCTGCCGCCGCCGGTGAAGCCGCCGCAGATCGGCTCGCGCGTCGCGGCGTCCCCCGCGGCGAACAGGCCGGGCACGGCGGTGGCGCAGGTCTCGTTCACCAGCCGCAGGCCGCCGGTGCCGCGCACCGTGCCCTCCAGCCGCAAGGTCACCGGGAAGCGCTGGGTGAAGGGGTCGATGCCGACGCGGTCGAAGGGCAGGAAGAAGTTCGGCTGGGCGTGGCGCATCGCCGCCCACAGCTCCGGTTCGGCCCGGTCGAGGCGGGCGTAGACCGGCTCGGTCGCCAGGACCCGCGCGATGACCGAACGCCCCCCCTTGGAGGCGGCGCCCGGAATGACCTCGCCGTCCGCCCGCGTGAAGCTGGCCCACTGATAGAGCAAGGTCTTGGTCACCGACCCGAAGGCCGGGGCGATGGCGTAGGCGTTGGAGAATTCCATCCCCGACAGGTCGGCCCCGGCCTCCGCCGCCATCAGCAGCCCGTCGCCGGTCAGCACGTTGCAGCCGAGCGCCTTGCTGAGGAAGGCGCAGCCGCCGGTGGCGATGACCACCGCCTTCGCCCGAACGGCCCAGCGTCCGCCCTTCTGCCGCCGCACACCGGCCGCGCCGGCCACGGCGCCGCCGTCATCGACCAGCAGTTCCAGCGCCGGGCAATGGTCGAGGATGGTCACGCCGGCCTGTTTCACCCGGCGGCGCATCAGCCGCATGTATTCCGGCCCCTGCACCGACACGCGGTGGTCCCGCCCGTCGGCGTCGCGCGGAAAGGGATAGCCCCAGTCGGCAAGCTGCCCGACCGCCGCGTGGGTGCGGTCGAGCACGCGGTCCATCCAGCCGTGATCGGCCAGATGACCGCCGAGCCCCTCGCGCGCCGCCTTGGCCGCCGCGCGCTTGGCCGGGTCGGGGTCGACGTACCACAGCGTGGTTCCCGACGCGGCGGTGGCGCCGGACGTGCCGCAGAAGCCCTTGTCGGCCAGGATGGTGCGGGCACCGGCGGTTGCGGCGGCGATAGCCGCCCAGGTGCCGGCGGGGCCGCCGCCCAGAACGAGGACGTCGGCCTCAAGGTGGGCGTCGAACTCAAGAGATGAAGCGGATGGGTTGGCGGGAGCGCCGGGCGCGTTGGCCATCGGAAACCTCCGGGGCTGATCGGTCGTGCGGACGAAGCGGCGGGCTGAGCGTCCGCGGCGGGTCCGAAACCGATATTTCACGTCTCTGTTTCGCTTTATGTTACAATAAACATACTTACACAGTAGTGTTTGTACGCATACAGAAATATGCACGCCTGTAAAAATTTCGGCCGGCACGCCCGATGAAGGGACGTGCCGGCCGTGATCCGCGCGTTCTGTGGGCTATCGGGAGGCGACCCTCACGCCTCCGCCAGCGCCTGCTCCAAATCGGCAATGATGTCGTCCGGATGCTCGATGCCGATGGACAGGCGGACGTAGCCGGGCGTCACGCCGCTGGCGCGCTGGTCTTCCGCAGACAGCTGGGAGTGGGTGGTGGTGGCCGGGTGGATGGCGAGCGACCGGGCGTCGCCGATGTTGGCGACGTGGTAGAACAGCTTCAGCGCGTCGATGAACCGCCGGCCCGCCTCCGCACCGCCGGCCAGCTCGAAGCCGACCAGCCCGCCGTAACCGCCCTTCAGATAGGCGTCCGCCCGGCGCCGGGCCTCGCCCTCCTGAAGGCCGGGGAAGATGACCGACGTCACCTTGGCGTGCGCCTTCAGGTGATTCGCCACGAGGATGGCGTTGGCGTTGTGCTGGCGGATGCGCAGGGGCAGCGTCTCCAGACCCTGGATCAGCTGGAAGGCCGATTGCGGGCTGAGCGCCGCGCCGATGTCGCGCAGCAGGGTGACGCGGGCGCGCAACGCGTAGGCGATGGGGCCGAGCGGCTTTGCGGCTTCCGTCCAGATGGCGCCATGATAGCTGGGATCGGGCTGGGTCAGCAGCGGGAAGCGGGCGGCGTGGGCCTCCCACGGGAAGGTGCCGCCATCAATCAGGACGCCGCCGATGGTGGTGCCGTGGCCGCCGATGTATTTGGTCGCCGAATAGAGCGTCACCGCCGCGCCATGCTCGAAGGGCCGCACCGTCAGCGGGGCTGCCGTGTTGTCCACGATCAGCGGCACGCCGAGCTCCAGGCCGATGTCGGCGACCTCGCGGATCGGGAAGACGTTCAGCTTCGGGTTCGGCAGCGTCTCGGCGTAATAGGCGCGGGTGCGGTCGTCGGTGGCGCGGCGGAAATTCTCCGGGTCGGCCGGATCGACGAAGCGCGCCTCGATGCCGACCTGCTTCAGCGTGTTGGCGAACAGGTTCCAGGTGCCGCCATAGAGGTCGGTCGAGGTGACGATGTTGTCGCCGGCCTGCGCCAGATTCAGCACCGAATAGAAGGATGCCGCCTGGCCGGACGCCACCGCTACCGCCGCCGCCCCGCCCTCCAGAACGGCAAGCCGCTGCTCCAGCGCATCGACCGTCGGGTTGGTGACGCGGCTGTAGATGTTGCCCAGCTCCTCAAGCGCGAACAGGCGCTGGGCGTGGGCAGTGTCCTGAAACTGGTAGGAGGTCGTCTGATGGATCGGCACCGCGACGGACCCGGTGACGGGATCGGCACGGAAAGCGCCGCCATGAACGGCCAAGGTTTCGAAACGCGGCGAACGGTCGGTCATCGGGAGTGCTCCCTCTTCGGCGTTGTGTGGGGGGATGACGTTCAGGCAGGGATGCCGACGAGATCGGCGTAATGGCGCTGCGCCACGTCGGGGTGGGAGCGCAGGCGGCTTTTCAGCGTGTTCTCGCCGACCGACGCGAACAGGGGGTTCAGCGGGTCCTGCTCCGGCCCGCGCGCCTCGGCGGCCAGATCGTCCGGCAGCGGCAGCACCGGCACGCGGACGTCCAGCCCGGCCCCCAGGAAGAAGGCGGTCGACAGCCGGTCCACCCCCGCCGGCGGCGTCACCACCCGATGCACCGCGGCGCGGAAATAGCCGTTGGTCGCCAGTTCCAGCAGTTCGCCGGCGTTGACCACGAAGGTGCCGGGAAGCGGCGGGACATCGGCCCAGCCCCCGTCCGTCTCGACCTGCAAACCGCTCTGGCGGTGCTGGAGCACCAGAGTCAGCAGGCCGCTGTCCTTGTGCGGCCCGACACCCTGCCCCTCCCCGTCATCCGACTCCACAGCGTCATGGCCTGGATAGCGGATCAGCTTGATGAGCTGGGTCGGCCGGTCGGTGAGGATCGGCGCGAAGGCATCCTCCGGCAGGCGCAGAGCGGTCGCCACGGCCGACAGCAGGCGCCGCGACACCGCCGTCAGTTCGTCCTGCAGGCGCAGCACGGCCGGGCGCAGTTCCGGCAAGGCGTCCGGCCACTGGTTGGGACCCTGCAGGCGGACCCAGGGCGGCGCCCCCGGCCCCCAGGGCAGGGCCTCCCGCTCGGACCCGATGTCCAGCTGCTCGCGCCAGTCGGCGCGGCCGCGAGTCCGCTCCCAACCGGCGCGGGTGTAGCCGCGGAAATGGGGCGAGTTGACCATCTCGATGGACAGCTTGTCGCGCTCCGGCAGCGTGAAGAAACCGCGCGACAGGTCGAAGACCGCGTCAAGGAAGGCCGCATCGACCCCGTGTCCGGTCACGTAGAAGGCGCCGAAACGGCGAATGGCCGCGCGCAGCTCCGACAGGAACAGGGCGCGATCGGCGCCGCCGCCGTCCAGACGCGCGAGATCGAAAAGCGGCAGCGGCGGCCGGTTGGCCGGAGAGGTGGTCGTGGTCACAAAGGTCTCCTTTGCGGACATGCGTTCGGGAACGCCCGCTTGCGTGCAGCGAACGGAAGGATCGGGAGCCGTGGATTCGGGAACGGTACGCTCAGCCGGTGCGGCGGGCCTTCAGCCAAGCGCCGCGCATCTGCGCCCAGAGTCCGCCGGCCGGAGTGTGGAAAGCTTGGCACTCCGCTCCGGCACAGATCCCCATGGCTTCGGGAAGCGGAACCCAGACCGTTCCGGAGTCGGACGCTGCGGAAGCGGAGGCCGGACGGGCTGTTGGGTGGTTGGCCATGACGTCGTTCCAGGGCAATGGCGGAGCGGCTTCTCCGGGGTGCCGACACCCCGCGGAAACCGTGGCTCTCAGGCATCATTGCCCGTCGATCACAAATTGTCTACATGATTTATGGGTTTATGACGCTATAAACAGTATTTATAACTTTAGGTTTTTGTAGTTTTATAATTTTCAACAATCTTATTGACAGCCCAAATTTCCTACAATCAGATTAGGGAATAAGCGCTGTCCGGTCCCGGCCAATCGGTGGTCCGAGGCGCCCTGGGAACCGACACCCCCGAACCATGGCCAATTGCCGGGCTCCAAGTCCGACCCGGCCCCCCGGCCCCTTGCGCAAAACAACAAAGATCATTGCGGGAAACCACCATGCACAATCCTTCCCAGTCCCCTTTTCCCTCACGTCCGACCACGCGACGCGGCTCGTTGGCGCGCGCCCTGATCACCGGGGCGCTCGGCCTCGCCATCGGGCTCGCCATGACCGGCGCCGCCGCGGCCGGCCCGACGCTCGACGCGATCAAGGCGCGCGGCAGCATCAAGGTCGGCGTCGGCACCCAGCCCGGCTTCTTCGCGCCCGACAGCAACGGCCGCTGGCAGGGTTTCTTCGTCGATTTCGGACGGGCGCTGTCCATCGCGGTGTTCAACGACCCGGACAAGGTCCAGTTCGTCTCCTCCTCGCCGCAGCAACGCCTGCCCGCGCTGCAATCGGGCGAATTCGACATCCTGCTGTCGGGAGTGACCCAGACCTTCACCCGCGCCACCAAGCTGGGTTTCCATTTCGGTCCGGTGGTCTTCTATGACGGCCAGGGCCTTCTGGTGCCGAAGAAGCTGGGGGTGAGCAAGGGCAAGGACCTGAACGGCGCCACCGTCTGCGTCCAGACCGGAACCACGGGCGAACTCAACATCACCGACTTCTTCCGGCAGAACGGGATCGCCTTCAAACCGGTGGTGATCGAGGAAACCGCCGAGAACCAGAAGGCCTTCGCCAGCGGCCGCTGCGACGTGCTGACCCAGGACGCCTCCGATCTGGCGATCACCCGCACTCAGTTGCCGAAGCCCGACGACTATGTCCTGCTGCCGGAACGCATCTCGAAGGAGCCGCTCGCCCCGGCCATCCGCTATGGCGACGACCAATGGCTGGAGATCGTCAACTGGGCGGTCTACGCCACCATCCAAGCGGAGGAGTTGGGGATCACCCAGGCCAACGTCGACAGCTTCCTGACCAGCGGCGATCCGGCGATCCGCCGCTTCCTGGGCGTCGATCCCAGCCTGGGCGAGGCCGCCAGGCTCGACCCGAAATTCGCCTACACCATCATCAAGACCCTGGGCAATTACGGCGAGATCTTCGAGCGCAACGTCGGACCGGCGACAAAGGTCGGGCTGGATCGCGGCCACAACACGCTGTGGACCCGGGGCGGGCTTCTCTACGCCCCGCCCTTCCGCTGAGAGGCCCGGTGCGCTCCGGCCCCATTGCCGCGGTCACCCTGTGGTGGGGTGGCCGCAGCGCCCTTCAGGCGACCATCCTGGCGCTGGTCCTGTTCGGCGGGTTCCTTCTCGTGTCCAACACGCTGGCGAACATGGAGCGCTTCGGCATCACGCCGGGCTTCGCCTTTCTCGAACACCCGGCCGGATTCGAGATCGGGGAGGCGCCGATCGATTATCGGCCGCAGGACAGTTACGCCCTGGCCCTGTTGGCCGGGTTGCTGAACACCGTCAAGGTCGCGGCGGTCGGCTGCCTGGCGGCGACCGTCCTGGGCGTGCTGCTCGGGGTGGCGCGGCTGTCGGGCAATGCGCTGCTGTCCGGACTGGTCCAGGGCTATGTCGAGCTGATCCGCAGCACCCCGCTGCTGTTGCAGCTGTTCTTCTGGAGCGCCACCTTCCAGGCCCTTCCCGCCCCACGCCAGGCGCTGAACCCGCTGCCCGGAGTATTCCTGTGCAACCGCGGCATCCAGTTGCCGGCCTTCGCCGACGGTCGGGCGGCGGGATGGGTGCTCGCCGCCGCCGTCCTCGGGACAGTGCTCGCCCTCGCCGGGACCGCGCTGCACCGGCGCGCCGGACGCCGGGGGGGCCTGCCGGGGATGACGGTCGCGGCGGTGGCCTGCGGCCTGCCCGTCTCCCTGCTGCTGGCGTCGGGCGTGCCGTTGCGGATCGAGGTTCCGGAACTGTCCGGTTTCAACTTCAGCGGCGGAACGACGGTGTCCCCGGAATTCTCGGCCTTGCTGGTCGGGCTGGTGGTCAACGCCGCCGCCATGATCGCGGAGATCGTGCGCAGCGGACTCCAGGCGGTGCCGGCCGGACAATGGGAAGCGGCCCGCGCCCTCGGCCTGACGCGCGGCCGGACCATGCGGCTGGTGGTGCTGCCCCAGGCCATGCGGGTGATCGTGCCGCTGCTGACCTCCAGCTATCTCAACCTGACCAAGAATTCGAGCCTTGCCGTCGCGATCGGCTTCCCGGATCTGGTCAGCGTCATCAACACCAGCGCCAATCAGACGGGACAGGTTCTGGAAACCATGGCGATCATGATGGGCGCCTATCTGACGGTGAACCTCGCGGTGTCGGCGGCGATGAACCTGTACAACCACCGGCTGGCGATCCGGGGATGGCGATGACCGACGGTGTGCTGGAGGCCACCCCGCCGGCAAACCACCCCCTGCCGCGCTGGCGGCGGCTGCGCACCAGCCTGTTCGGCACCCCGCTGAACGCTGCGGTGACGCTTGCCTGTCTCGTCCTGCTCGCCTGGGCGGTGCCGCCGCTGCTACGCTGGAGCCTGCTGGACGCGGTGTGGGTCGGGCCGGCCGACCGCTGCGCCGACGCGGCCGGCGCCTGCTGGGCGTTCATCGGCGAGAAGCTGCGCTACATCCTCTTCGGCCTCTATGACCAGGACCGGCACTGGCGCCCTGCGGTTGCCAGCGCCATCCTGCTGGCGCTCGCCCTCGTCAGCGGCATGCCGCTGTTCTGGCGGCGGGCGACGCTGGGGCTCTGGGTCTGCGGGCTCGCGGTCGCGGTGCTGCTGCTGACCGGCGAACCGGGCGGACCGGCGGTGCCGACCGAAAGCTGGAGCGGCCTGCCGGTCAGCCTGCTGCTCGCGGCCGCCGGTCTGGTCGGGGCCTTTCCCCTGGCGGTGCTGTTGGCGCTTGCCCGGCGCAGCCGCATGGGCGGGGTGCGGACGCTGGCCATCCTGTTCATCGAGGTGACCCGCGGCGTGCCGCTGATCGCGGTGCTCTATGTCGCGACCCTGCTGCTGCCGCTGATGCTGCCCGCCGGCTCGGCCATCGACAAGCTGCTGCGAGCGCAGATCGCCATCATCCTGTTCGTCTCCGCCTATCTGGCCGAGATCATCCGCGCCGGCCTCCAGGCCATTCCGGCCGGCCAGCACGAGGCCGCCCAGGCCCTGGGTCTCGGCTACTGGCAAGCCATGCGGCTGGTCATCCTGCCGCAGGCGCTGCGGACGGTGATCCCCTCCATCGTCAATCTGGCGATCGGCCTGTTCCAGGACACCACGCTGATCATCGTCGTCGGCCTGTTCGACCTGCTGAACACCGCGCGCACCGCGGCCAAGGACCCGGCATGGCTCGGCTTCTACGACGAGGCCTTCGGCTTCGTGGCGTTGATCTATCTGACGGTCTGCGTCGCCGCGTCCCGCTACAGCCTGTGGCTGGAACACCGGCTGCAGCGGTGAGCGTGCCGCCGGCGTCCCGGACGGGGTCACCCCGCTGACCGGCTTTCCACGCAATCCCGCAGAAGACACGCCGCGTCCTCGACGCCGCGGATGGCAAGAACCCTGGACTGGAGCCGGTCCATCGCCGGTTCGGACAGCGCGCGGGCGGCGTTGGCGCGGAACTTCGCGATCACCGCCGCCTCATCGTCGGCGGGCGTCACGCCGCGCACCGGCAAGGTTCGTCGGGATCCTCGGCATGCCGCTGAAGATCTGGCCGACGCTGTATTAAAAGAGGATCGACCGGCGTCATGATGGATTCGCTCGGGGGGATCGCGCACGGGCTGTCAATCGCGGCCTCTCCCGCCAACCTACTGTATTGCTTCGCCGGGGCGCTGCTCGGCACCTTCGTGGGCCTCCTGCCCGGGGTAGGGCCGCTGCTGACCATCGCGCTCCTGCTGCCCTTCACCTTCTCGCTGGAGCCGACCGGCGCGCTGATTATGCTGGCCGGCATCTATTACGGTGCCCAGTATGGCGGATCGACCACGTCGATCCTGCTCAACATGCCGGGCGAGACCTCGTCGGTGGTGACCTGCATCGACGGGCACACCATGGCGCGCCAGGGGCGCAGCGGTCCGGCCCAGGCGGTGGCCGCCATCGGCTCCTTCATCGCGGGCACGCTGTCGACCGGGATCGTCGCCTTCTTCGCGCCGGTCCTGGCCGGCGTCGCCATCCGCTTCGGTCCGGCCGACTATTTCTCGCTGATGGTCCTCGGGCTGGTCGGAGCTATCGTTCTGGCGCAGGGGTCCTTCGTCAAGGCGCTGGCGATGATCGTCCTCGGGCTTCTCTTCAGCCTCGTCGGCACTGAAGTCAACAGCGGGGAGTAGCGCCTGACCTTCGGCATCCAGGCTTTGGCGGACGGCATCGGCGAGATCATCCGCATCCTAATTGGGCAGGAGCGCGACGGCGGGCGGGTCATCCCGCACGGCTCGCTGATGCCGAGCCGGCAGGACCTGTGCTCCTATGGCGCTGATGATCGGCGCGCTGATGCTGCACGGCATCACCCCCGGCCCCCGCATCATGCAGGCCGAGCCGGACCTGTTCTGGGGCGTCGTCGCCAGCATGTGGATCGGCAACGCCATGCTGATCGTGCTGAACCTGCCGCTGGTCGGGCTGTGGGTGCGGCTGCTGCGCGTGCCCTACCGCTTCCTCTACCCCACCATCGTGCTGGTCAGCTGCATCGGCGTCTACGGCGTGTCGAACAGCGCGTTCGACCTCGTGACGACGGCCGTCTTCGGGCTTCTCGGCTGGGTCCTGCAGGCCCTGCGCTTCGAGCCGGCGCCGCTGCTCCTGGGATTCGTGCTGGGGCCGATGATGGAGGAGAATCTTCGGCGCGCCATGATCCTGTCGCGCGGCGATCCGACCGTCTTCCTGCGCGAGCCGATCAGCCTCGCGCTGCTGATCCTCACCGGCCTGCTGCTGGCCGCCATCATCCTCCCCACCGTCCGCCGGAACCGCGAGCGCGTGTTCGCGGAATGACCGGCGGGCGGCATGGGCGCGTCCCTGGCGTCAGGGCTGCGGCGCCGAGCCGATGAAGGCCGAGGCGCGCTCGCCCCACCGCTCATGCGGGTAGTAGTCCCAGACGGCATGGTGTTGGGTGGCCCAGTTGTCCCAGAAGACCAGGGAATTAGGGCGCCAGTGGATGCGCGTCTGGAAGGCCAGGTTCTTTTCGATGTGGCGAAACAGCAGGCCCAGGATGGCGTCGCTCTCGGCGCGCGTCAGCTGGACGATGTGACTGGAGAAGGCCTCGTTGACGAACAGGTACTTGCGCCCGGTCAGATGATGGCGCGCCACCACCGGATGCTCGGTGGACGGAAAGGTCTGCCCCGGCTGCGGCGTGGCGCCATAGCCCGCCGTCCAGGCCTTGCCCCCGTCATGAACCGCGGTCAGGCCGTCGAGCAGCGCCTTGACCCTCTCCGACAGCGAATCATAGGCGAGGTACATGTTGGCGAAGGCGGTGTCGCCACCGATCTCCGGCTGTTTGGTGACGCGTAGGAAGGAGCCCCAGATGGGTTCGGGATCGCAGGTCACGTCGGAATGCCACGCGTCGCCAGCGGTGTAACGGGCTTCGGGGCCGGTGCGCCAGGCCAGGATCTCCGGGTCGTGGTCGTTCGACGACAATTGCCGGGCACCCCCCAGCACATGGCGGTGCAGCGTGCCAAAGTGGCGGGCGAAGCGCTTGTGGTCCTCCGCGGTGATGTCCTGGTCGCGGAACACCAGCACCAGGTGGTCGGCGATGGCCTTGCGGATGTCGGCCAACTGCGCGTCGCTCAGCGGTTTGGACAGGTCCACGCCTTCGACCTCGGCGCCCAGGATGGGCGACAGCGGGCGCACCGCGATGCTGTCGTAGCTCGGCCGTTCGCGGCGGCTCCAGTCGGCGATGGCGGTCTTGTCGTGGAAGTCGCGGTAGAAGCTCATGATGGTTCCCCCTCAGATTTTGCCGTTAAATTTCGTAGGCGAACGGAAGCTCCGCCGAGGTGAAGAACTCGCGGTGGATTTCCTTGCGCAATGCGATGAAGTCCGGGCTCGACCGGTCGCGCGGGCGCGGCAGCCCGACCGACAGCCTTTTGCGGATGGTGCCGGGCCGCGACGACATGACCACCACCTCGTCGCCGAGGAAGACGGCCTCGTCGATGTCGTGGGTGACCAGGACCATGGTCGTGCGCTGCGCCTCCCAGATGCGCAGGATCTCCTGCTGCATCTGTATCCGGGTCAGGGCGTCCAGCGCGCCGAACGGTTCGTCCAGCAGCAGCACCCGTGGCTGGTTGACGAGCGCGCGGGCGATCGCCACGCGCTGGGCCATGCCGCCCGAGAGCTGGTGCGGGTGGGCCTTGGCGAAGCCCTCCAGCCCGACCAGTTCCAGATGCTCCCGCACCCGCCGGGCGACCTCCGCCCTGGGCAGGTTCATCAGCCCGAAAGCGATGTTCTGCTCGACCGTCAGCCAAGGCAGCAGGCGGTGCTCCTGGAAGATCACCCCGCGGTCGAGGCCGGGACCGCCGATGGGCCGCCCGTCGAGCGTGACGGACCCGTCATAGCTGGTCTCCAGACCGGCGATGATGCGCAGAAGCGTGCTCTTGCCGCAGCCGGAACTGCCGACGATGCTGACGAAGCTCCCGCCCGGAATGTCGAGCCGGATATCGCTGAGCGCCTGGACCGTTTCGGTCCTGAGCGGGCCGGTCTTCAGCGTGAAGGTCTTGGACAGCGGGCCGATGCGCAGGCTGGCGGCGCGGTCGGCGGCCCGTTCAGCGGCCCGATCGGCGCCCGTCTTGCGGACAGCGGTGGCAACCATGGCGGTCAGCTCCCCGAGAAGGTGGATTTCCAGGTGATCAGGCGGCGTTCGGCGGCGCGCAGCACGATGTCCAGCAGCTTGCCCATGGCGCCGATGGTGATCATGCCCACCAGCACCTGATCGGTCTGGCTCATCTGCCGGGCGTCCATGATGAGGTAGCCGAGGCCCGACGAGGCGGCGATCAGCTCGGCGGCGACCACGCAGATCCAGGCCACCATCAGCCCGACGCGCAGGCCCGTCATGATGTTCGGCAGCGCCCCCGGCAGGACGACCTGGAGAATGAAGCGGCGGCGAGTCACCTCCAGCACGCGCGCCAGTTCGACATGGCGGTGGTCGGTCTGGCGGATGCCGTCGATGGTGTTGACGAGGATGGGGAAGATGGCGCCGAGGAAGATAATGTAGACCTTCCCCGCCTCGCCGATGCCGAACCACAGGATGGCCAGCGGAATCCAGGCGATGGGCGGAATGGGCTTGGTCAGCTGGATGATCAGGTCGGTCAGCCGGTCCAGCGTCCGCGACAGGCCGATCCCGATGCCCAGCGGCAGACCGACCAGCGCGGCGATGGCGAACCCCTCCAGAACGCGCAGCAGGCTGACGCCCAGGTGGCGGAACAGGTCGCCGCTGGCCGCCAGATCGATGAAGGCCTTGCCCACTTTGGTCGGCGGCGGCAGCAGGATGGGGCGGATGTAGCCCAGCTCGAACGCGGCCTGCCACGCCGCCAGCAGCGCCACGGGAAGCGCCACATACAGCGCAGCCCGCCACAGCACGCCCGACAAGACGCCGGCCAGGGCGCCCAGGCGGGAGCGCGCGGCCCCCGCCGTCAGCCCGGCCCGCTGCGCGGAAGGCGCATCGGAGGCCAGTTGGGCGCTCATTTCAGCCCCGCCTCATCCGCCAGCTTGCGGTTGAAGAAGGCGTCCACGTCCACCGCGGTCTTGATCAGGCCGTGGGCGCGCATGAACTGCTCGGTCTTCTTGACCTCGGCCACATCGTCGTCATGGATGGCCGGGTCGTAGTTCATCCGCCGCAGAACCTGAACCAGCAGGTCAGGGGCCAGATTGACGTCGCCGCTGATGAGTTCGGCTGCCTCCTTGGGATTGGCGGTGATGAACTCCGAGGCGCGCTTGTACGCCGTCAACAGCGCCTTCGCCTGCTCGGGCCGGTTCTTGAGGAAGCCGTTGTCGGCGACGATCAGCAGCAGCCCCTTCTTGATGCCAGTGCCGTCGGCCAGCACGCGGACCGCCTTCTGCGATTCGAAGCGGGTCAGGATCGGCTCCCACACCGCGCCGGCGTCGACGGTGCCGGCGACAATGGCCGGCGGGATCTCCGCCACCGGCAGGTTGATCAGCTCGACGTCGCTGAGCGTCAGGCCGCCCTGCTCCAGTACCAGCGCCAGCAGATGGTGGGCGTAGGACCCCTTGGTCACCGCCACCTTCCTGCCCTTCAACTCCTTCGGTGCGGTGATGGGAGAGTTGCCGCCGACAATGACCGCCAGGCTCTTGGGGCCGTCGGAGGTCAGCGCGATCGCGCTGGTGTCCAGCCCCGCCGACTTGCCGACCAGCGCCGGGGTATCCCCGACGAAGCCCACATCCTGCTGTCCGGCGGCGAAGGACTCGTTGATCGGCGGACCGGCAGGGAAGAGCGACCATTTGACGGCCGAGTTCGGCGCCACCTTGGCCAGTTCCTCGTCAAGCCACTTCTTCTGCTTTGCGACGAACAGGGGCGCATAGAGGGGAAAGGGCTGCGCGGCGATGCGCAGGTCGGCAGCAGCGGAGGTGGTGGCGGTTCCGGCCAGCCCGATGCCGATGGCGGCCGCGACGGCCAAGGCGACAATCCTGGAAACAGCCATGGTGATGCCTCGTTTATGCTCGGGTTTTGTAGCTGGGGTTCGATGGTTGGAACGTGCGTTGCCGAGCCGCTGCTCGGATCGCCGATTTCCCTATCTATTTAGTGGATATCTTGTTCCATTTAACACAACAATGTGTCAAGGTGTCTTCGCATTCACACCAAGGTGATTGCATTTGAAATCCCCTCTCCCCTTTGGGGAGAGAGTTAGGATGAGGGGGTTGCGCTTTTGCCGGACATATCGCCATGCGCAACCCCCTCACAGGCCCTTCGGGCCACCCTCTCCCCTCTAGGGAGAGGGCTATGAAGGCCAAATGCGATCACCCTGGCATCCACACGTCATCGGCGTGCATTGCCCCGCCAGACACACAGACTGCGCAATTCATTGCTCAGACCCAACGCAAAGGGGCGTTATTGCCTATTTCTGAGATAGGTTTATTCGGAGCGAACGTTCCCGTCAGCTGCCTCAGCGAAAGGACAACCCAATGACGACGAAGACCCCTCATGCCGACGGCTTCCGCCGCTTCACGCTGACGCCCTACAACCCCTTTATCGGTGCCGTGGTTGACGGAATCGACCTCAGGGAAACCACCGGCGAGGAGGTCCGCGCCGACCTGCGCCGAACATCTGCCGGTGGTGCATAAGGTCGTCCAAACCCATCCGGTCACGGGCCGCAAGCTGGTCTATGTCAGCCCGAACTTCACCCTGCGCATCCGCGGCTTGTCGCGCCAGCAGAGCGACGCGCTGCCGACCTTCCTGTTCGGGCTGTTCGAGAAGCCCGAAGCCCAGGCGCGCTGGCACTGGCGGAACGGCGACGTGGCGATCTGGGACAACCGCGCCACCGTCCATTACGCGGTGACCGACTACACCGAGTACCGCCTGCTCCATCGGGTCACCTTCGGCGAGGACAAGGCGTTCTGAGCGGGAGCGCTGGGCGCCGTCCGCCCGCAACGCTTTGGCACACCCGCGCCATCGACGGATTCGACCGCGCCGCAGCAGGGGGCGGTCGATACGCTGGCCGAGGAACTCCAGGTGCAGGAAACCACGAACGACCGCAGTCCGCTGACCGCTGACCGCCTTTGCGTCCGAGGGTGGGTACCACGCGGGTTGATGCCCCCTTCCGCCCCAGGAAGGAAATAGGCATTTCCTTCATCCCAGTGATATTAAACATTTTTATTATGTTGTACATAGCAACTAACACACAAATATGACATTTAGAGTTGCTTGTTTCCCTTCTTCATATGTAGAGTTTTCTCACCGGCGCGCGAACCCGCAGCCGGGTGAAGACGGGGGAGATACGCGACCATGAAACAGTTCCTGCCTTCCATCGCCCTGCTGGCGCTGGCCTCCCTGGCGCCGGTTTCCGCCGAGGCCGCCGGCAAGGTCGTCGTCGCCTACCAGACCGACGCGCTGCCGTCGTCGGTGGCCATCGCGAACGGGGACTTCGCCAAGGCGACCGGCGCCGAGATCGATTTCCGCAAATTCAACTCCGGCGCCGACATCTTCGCCGCCATCGCGTCGGGCGACGTCCAGGTCGGCTATGTCGGCTCCAGCCCCTTCGCCGCCGCGGTCAGCCGCGGGCTGGACGTGAAGGCCTTCTACCTCGCCAGCTCTTCCGGCACCGACGAGGCGCTGGTGGTCCGCAACGGCTCCGGAATCGAAAAGCCCGCCGATCTGAAGGGCAAGAAGCTGGCCGCCGCCCCGGTCTCGACCGACCATTACCAGCTCCTCGCCGTGCTGAAGCAGGAGAAGCTGAGCGAACGCGACGCCCAGGTTTTCGCCATCCCGCAGCCTGACATCGTCGCGGCCTGGAACCGCGGCGACCTGGACGGCGCCTTCGTCTGGGACCCGGCGCTGACCGAGTTGAAAAAGACCGGCAAGGTTCTGCTGACTTCCCGGCAGGTGGGCCGACCGCGGCGCCCCGACCTTCACCGCCTGGGTCGCCACCGCCGCTTTCGCCAAGGAGAACCCGGCCTTCCTGAAGAGCTTCGCCGGTGTGGTGGAGCGCTACAGCGTCTCCTTCCGCGACGACAAGGCCGCCTGGGGGCCGGAGTCGCAGAACGCCAAGACGCTAGCCGGGCTTCTTGGTGGCACGCCGTCCGATCAGGCGGCGGCGCTGAACAACCTGTCGCTGATCCCGGCGAGGCAGCAGGCCACCAAGGACTGGCTGGACGGGGGGGAGAACAGCGGTACCGCCCGAATCCTGAAGGAAACCGCCGAATTCCTGAAGGAGCAGAAGAAGGTCTCTACCGTGCTGCCCAGCTACGGCGGCTTCGTCACGGCGGATTACGTCAAGGCACTGCCCTGAAGCGCGGCCGGACGGGAGGCGCGCCATGCTCCGGGTGCAGAACGCCAGTGTGTTCTTTCCAGGCCGTGACGCCGGGACGATCCACGCGCTGGACCGCGCGTCGCTGGACATCGACGCCAACAGCATCGTCGTCGCGCTCGGCGCGTCGGGCTGCGGCAAGTCCACACTGCTGAACGCCATCGCCGGCTTCCTTCCCCTGTCGGACGGCAGCATCACGCTGGACGGCCGGCCGGTGGAACGTCCCGGCGCCGACCGCGGCGTGGTGTTCCAGAAGGACACGCTGCTGCCCTGGAAGAGCGTGCTGGACAATGTGGCGCTGGGCCTGGATTTCGCCGGCCTCCCCCTGCGGGAGCGGCGGGACGGTGCCGCGGAGCTGCTGCGCCTCGTCGGGCTGGAGGGCTTCGCCAAGGCCGCCCCGCACGAGCTGTCCGGTGGCATGCGCCAGCGCGTCGGCATCGCCCGCGCGCTGGCCACCGACCCGAAAATCCTGCTGATGGACGAGCCGTTCGGCGCGCTCGACAGCCTGACGCGGGAGCAGATGCAGGAACTGCTGATCGACGTCTGGGCGCGCACCGGCAAGCGCATCTTCTTCATCACCCACTCCATCGAGGAGGCGCTGTTCCTCGGCACGACGGTGGTGGTGATGTCGCCGCGCCCCGGCCGGATCGTTGCGCGCTTCGACCTCGATTTCGTCCGGCGCTTTGCCGCCGAACGAGACGTGCGCGCCATCCTGTCCGACCCGGAGTTCGGGGACCTGCACAACCGCATCCGCGACCTCGTCCACCGCCCCCACCACACGGCGGCCCGCCATGCGGAGACGCTGCAATGACCGACGCCGCCCGCACGACGACCGAACCCCTTGCGGTCCCCGCCGCCCGGCCCCGGACCGTCGCCCTGCGGCCCTTCGGACTGGACGGCGCGCGGACCGGTCCGATCAGCGCGGTCACCGGCCTTCTGCTGATCGTCGCGTGGTTCCTGGTCGCGCACTACCGGCTGGTGACGCCGCTGTTTCTGCCCGCGCCGGGGGAGGTGGTCGCCCAGTTCCTCGCCATCCTGGAGGACGGCTACGCCGGCGCCACCCTGGGGGAGCACGTGTCGGCCAGCCTGCTGCGCATCCTCGCGGCGGCGCTGATCGCCGCGTCGCTCGGCATCCCGCTTGGGCTGGCGATGGGGCTGAACCGCTGGGCCAAGGGCGTTCTCGACACCCCCATCGAGTTCTACTGGCCGCTGCCGCCTCTGGCCTATCTGCCGCTGATGATCATCTGGCTGGGCATCGGGGAGGTGTCGAAAATCGCCCTGCTGACGCTGGCGATGTTCGCCCCGATCTGCCTGTCGGCCCAGGCCGGCGTGCGGTCGCTGCCCATCGAGCGGGTCAACGCCGCCCTATCGCTGGGGGCCACGCGCTGGCAGCTCTTCCGCGCCATCGTGCTGCCCAGCGCCCTGCCGGAGATCCTGACCGGCCTGCGCATCGCCATCGGCGTCGGCTGGAGCACGCTGGTCGCCGCCGAGCTGATCGCGGCGACGCGCGGCATCGGCTTCATGATCATGTCCGCCTCGCATTTCCTGGCCACCGACGTGGTGTTCGTCGGCATCGGCATCATCGCCGCCTGGGCCTTCGCCTTCTCCTACGGGATGCGCCTGCTGGAATCCTGGCTGGTGCCGTGGAAGGGCAAGACCTGACGCCCTTCAGAACCGGAGTGCCTTAACCGTGCCGCGGCCCCCCAACATCCTGTTCATCATGGCCGACCAGATGGCGGCCCCCGCCCTGCCCTTCCACGGCCATCCGGTCGTCAAAACGCCAAACCTGTCGCGGCTGGCCGCGAAGGGCGTGGTGTTCGACAACGCCTACTGCGCTTACCCGCTCTGCGCGCCGTCGCGCTTCGCGCTGCTGTCGGGGCGGCTGCCCTCGGCCATCGGCGCCTTCGACAACGCGGCGGAATTCGCCTCCTCGGTGCCGACCTTCGTGCATTACGCCCGCGCCGCCGGCTACCGCACCTGTCTGTCGGGCAAGATGCATTTCGTCGGCGCCGACCAGCTCCACGGCTTCGAGGAGCGGCTGACCACCGACGTCTATCCCGCCGATTTCGGCTGGACGCCCGATTGGGGGAACGGGGCGCTGGCCTACGACTGGTCGCATCACATGACGAGCGTGGTCGAGGCCGGCCCCTGCCATCGCAGCCTGCAAATCGACTTCGACGAGGAAACCGCCCATCAGGCGGTGCAGAAGATCTACGATTACGGCCGCACGGCAGACGAGGCCCCCTTCCTCCTGGCGGTGTCCTTCACCCATCCGCACGACCCCTTCAACTGCCTGCCGGAGCACTGGAATCTTTACGACCACGCGGAAATCGACTTGCCGTCGGTGCCGCCCATCCCGCCGGAGCGGCTCGATCCGCACAGCCGGCGGCTCCATTACATGGACGGGCTGCACCGCTACGACCTGACGGAGGAGCGGGTGCGCACCGCGCGCCACGCCTATTACGGCTCCATCAGCTATGTGGACGAACTGGTCGGGCGCCTGCTGACGGCGCTGGAGCGTGCCGGGCTGGCCGAAGACACCATCATCGTCTTCACCGGCGACCATGGCGAGATGCTGGGCGAACGGGGCATGTGGTACAAGATGACCTTCTTCGAATGGTCGTTCCGCGTGCCGCTGCTGGTGCACGCTCCGGGACGCTGGGCGGCGCGCCGGGTGTCGGCCCCGGTGTCGCACGTCGATCTGTTCCCCACCATCCTCGACCTGCTCGACAGCCGGGCGCCGCTGCCGGTCGACCCGTTCTACGGCGAAAGCCTGCTGCCCCTGCTCGCCGGTTCGGCGCGTGGCGCCGGCCGCACCATCTTCGCGGAGTATTTGGGGGAAGGGACGCTGAACCCCGCCTTCATGGTGCGGCGCGGTCGCTACAAATACATCGCCTGTGACGGCGACCCGCCGCAGCTCTACGATCTGGAGGCCGACCCCAAGGAACTGGTCAACCGCGCCGGCGCGCGCGATCTCGCCGCCATCAAGGCCGATCTGGCCGCATCCGTCGCGCGGCGCTGGAACGCGCCGGCCCTGCGCCGCGCGGTGATCGAAAGCCAGAACCGGCGGCTGTTCGTCCACAAGGTTCTGCTGACCGGGCGCCACACGCCCTGGGATTTTCAACCCCACCGCAGCGCCGCCACCTCCTATGTCCGCAATTTCGGGGTCGCCGAGGACACGCTGAAGGCGCTGGCCCGCCTGCCGGCGGTGGAGCCGGTGCCGCCCGACGCCTGATTCTTCCTCTCCCATCTCTGCCATCCGGGGAACCGCCATGCCCGACATTTCTCTGTCCAGCCTGTCCATCACCCCCGTCAGCCCGGCCATCGGCGCGCGGGTGGAGGGGCTGGACCTCGCCAACCCGCTGAGCGACGCGGAGGCCGCCGCGCTGGAGCGCGCTCTGGTCACCCATCAGGTGCTGTTTTTCGAGAATCAACCCCTGACGCCCGCCGCACAGCGCGCCTTCGCCGCCCGCTTCGGCAGCCTGCATGTCCACCCCGTCTATCCCAACGTGCCCAAGCAGCCGGAGATCATGGTGCTCGACACCGGGCCGCACAACGTGACGGACAACGACGTCTGGCACACCGACGTGACCTGCATCGAGACGCCGCCGGCCATCGTGGCGCTGTCGGGCAAGCTGATCCCGCCCAGCGGTGGCGACACCGTGTGGGCCAGCAACATCGCCGCCTACAACGGCCTGTCGGAACCGCTGCGCCATCTGCTCGACCCGCTGACCGCGCTGCACGACTTCACCAAGTCCTTCCCCGAATGGCGGCATAACAGCGATCCGGAGACCCACGCCCGCTGGCGCGCGGCCCGCGACCGCCACCCGCCGGTGACCCACCCGGTGGTCCGCGTCCATCCGGTGAGCGGCGCCAAGGCACTGTTCGTGAACGAGAATTTCACCTCACGCATCGTCGGGCTGAGCGACCGCGAAAGCGCCGCCATCCTCGATTTCCTGTTCGACCACATCAGCCGTCCGGAATTCACCGTGCGCTGGCGCTGGAAGGCGGACGACCTCGTCCTGTGGGACAACCGCTCCACCCAGCATTACGCGGTGAACGACTATCTGCCGCACCGCCGCCTCATGCACCGCGCCACCGTTCTGGGCGACCGGCCCGTCGGCCCCTGAACGAATTTCTCATAACAATGTCAAACCACTAGGGAGAATCTTAACCGTGAAGAGCCTGTTCCCGCGCCGCGCCATGTTCGGCGCCCTGTTCGCCGCCGCCCTGTCCACCCTTCTGCCGGGCACCGCCCGCGCCGCCGACAAGGTGACGGAGATCCGCCTCGACTACGCCTATTACAACCCGGTCAGCCTCGTGCTGAAGGAGAAGGGCTGGCTGGAGGAGGATCTGAAGAAGGACGGGATCGCCGTCCGCTGGGTGCTCAGCCTCGGCTCCAACAAGGCGCTGGAGTTCCTGAACGCCGGCAGCCTGGATTTCGGCTCGACCGCCGGGGCGGCGGCTCTGATCGCCCGCATCAACGGCAATCCGATCAAGTCGGTCTACGTCTATTCCAAGCCGGAATGGACCGCGCTGGTCACCGGCCCGAACAGCGCCATCACGAAGGTCGAGGACCTGAAGGGCAAGCGCGTCGCCGTCACCCGCGGCACCGACCCGCACATCTTCCTGGTCCGCACGCTCGCCCAGCACAAGCTGACCGACAAGGACATCAAGCTGGTCCTGCTTCAGCACCAGGACGGCCGGCTGGCACTGGAGAAGGGCGACGTGGACGCCTGGGCCGGACTCGATCCGCTGATGGCCCAGGCGGAGATCGACAACGGCGCCCGGCTGTTCTACCGCAACGCCGCCGCCAACACATGGGGCGTGCTGAACGTGCGGGAGGAGTTCGCCAAACAGCAGCCGGAGCTGGTCGCCCGCGTGCTGCGCGCCTATGAGAAGTCCCGCGCCCACGCGCTCGCCAACCCGGCGGAGCTGAAGACGACCATCGCCACCGCGGCGAAACTGTCGGAGCCGGTGGCCGCCCGCCAATTGGAGCGCACCGACCTCAGCCACGGCGCCATCGGGACGGAGCAGGCCGACACCATCCTCCAGGCCGGTCTGGCCCTTCAGGAGAGCGGCGTGCTGGGCACCGATGTGGACGTGAGGGGGGCGGTCGCCGCGCTGATCGACCCGTCCTTCTCCAAGGCGCTGACACAGTAAAGGGGGGCGGTTCCGTGGCCGTCATCGAACCGGCGCTGGACCGGCGGGACGCCGTGTCCGGCGTCCTTCCGGAACCGCCCGGTCCGGTGCCCCGCCGCCGCTGGCTGGATTGGCTGGCCGGCCTGATCGCCCCGCTGACCCTCGCGCTGGGCTGGGAAGTTGCGGTGGCGCAGGGCTGGGGCAACGGGCGCCTGCTGCCGCCGCCCGGCCGCATCCTGTCCACCTTGTGGGGCCTGTGGCGATCCGGCGACCTGACCACCCATGTGCTGGCGACACTGGCGCGGGTCGGGCTGGGCTTCCTGTTCGGGGTGTTGGCGGGGACGGTGCTGGGGGCGCTTACCGGCTATCTGACCTGGGCGCGTCGCTTGCTCGACCCTACCCTGCAGGCGCTGCGTTCCATCCCATCGATCGCCTGGGTGCCGCTGTTCATCCTGTGGTTCGGCATCTTCGAAACCTCGAAGGTGATCCTGATCGCGGTGGGCGTCTTCTTCCCCATCTATCTGGCCCTGTCCGGCGCTATCCTGGACGTGGACCGCAAGCTGGTGGAGGTCGGGCGTATCTTCCGCCTCTCGGGGACGGCGTTGGTGTGGCGCATCCTGTTGCCGGCGACGCTGCCCGCCTATGTGCTGGCGCTGCGCGCCGGGCTGGGGCTCGGCTGGATGTTCGTGGTGGCGGCGGAGTTCATGGGAGCCAGCGAAGGGCTGGGCTTCCTGCTGACCGATGGGCAGATGACCGGCCAGCCGGCGACCATCCTTGCTTCCATCGTCGCCTTCGCTGTGCTGGGCAAGCTGACCGACGGGCTGCTGGCCGCCCTGTCCCGCCCGCTCCTGCGCTGGCAGGATTCCTTCAAGCCGGAGGGCTGAACCGATGCTGCGCATCGACGGATTGAGCAAGCGCTACCCCAACGGCCATCTGGCGCTGGAGGGGATTGGACTGGAGGTGGCGCCGGGGGAAATCCTCGGCGTCGTCGGCGGTTCCGGCTGCGGCAAGAGCACGCTGCTGCGGCTGATTGCCGGGCTGGAGGCGCCGACCGCCGGGGAGGTCGTGCTGAACGGCCAGCCGGTGCGCGGCCCGCGCGACGAGATCGGTTTCGTCTTCCAGGAACCGCGGCTGATGCCCTGGCTGCGCATCCGTGACAACGTGGCCTTTGGAATCCGCCACTTGCCGAAGGCGGAGCGGGAGGCCCGCACGGCGCAGGCGCTGGCGCGCGTCGGCCTCAGCGATTTCGCCGGAGCATGGCCACGGGAGCTGTCCGGCGGCATGGCCCAGCGCGCGGCGCTGGCCCGCGCGCTGGTCGGGCGGCCTTCGGTCCTGCTGCTCGACGAGCCATTCTCGGCGCTGGACGCGCTGACCCGCTACGACCTGCAGGACCATCTGCTGAGCCTGTGGGCCTATGATCGCCCGACGCTGATCCTGGTCACCCACGACATCGAGGAGGCTCTCGTCCTGGCCGACCGCGTCGTGGTGATGCAGCCCCGTCCGGGCCGCGTCCTGACCGTCGCGGCACCGCCGCTGCTGCGCCCGCGCGATCGCGCCGACCCGTTGTTCGAGCTTTGGAAGAACCGGCTGCTCGCTGACCTCAGCCGGGCGTTCCGCCATCGCATCAGCGGCGACGAGGCGTTCCCCGCCGCCGCCATCTGACCGCGTTTTCGTATCAACCGGTCAACGTTCTTATGTCAGCCTCCGCCCCTCGCCGGCGTCGAACAGATGGGCGGAGGCGGCCGGCAGGCGCAACGGCAGGACGTCGCCGGGACGCGCGGCCACGCGCTCGCGGAACACCCCGACGAAGGGTTGCCCGGCAAGCTGCCCCACCACCTGCGTTTCGGAACCGGTCGGCTCGACCACCGCGACGTGAAGCGGGACGCCCTCCTCCGGGTCGATGAGGGCGTGCTCCGGGCGCAGACCGAGCACCGCCGGGCGTCCGTCCGCCTCCGGCGGAACCGCGGGCAGCGGCAGGGCCGGGCCGCCGTCCAGCCGGAAGGAGGCGCCGCCGTTCACCGCGATCCGCCCCGTGAGAAAGTTCATGGCCGGAGAGCCGATGAAGCCGGCAACGAAGCGGTTGGCCGGGCGGTCGTAGAGGTCCAGCGGCGCCCCCGCCTGCTCCACCCGCCCGTCGCGCATGACGACGATGCGGTCGGCCATGGTCATCGCCTCGATCTGGTCATGGGTGACGTAGATGGCGCTGGTCCGCAGGCGCTGGTGCAGGGCCTTGATCTCCGCCCGCATCTGCACGCGCAGCTTGGCGTCCAGGTTGGACAGCGGCTCGTCGAACAGGAAGAGCCGGGGATCGCGCACGATGGCCCGGCCCATGGCGACGCGCTGCCGCTGCCCGCCCGACAGCTGGCCCGGCCGGCGGTCGAGCAGGGCCGACAGCCCCAGCACCTCAGCCGCGCGCGCCACCCGGGCGGCGATCTCCCCCCGGTCCACGCCCTTCAGGGTCAGCGCGAAGCCGAGATTCTGCGCCACCGTCATGTGCGGGTAGAGCGCGTAGTTCTGGAACACCATCGCGATGTCCCGGTCCTTCGGCGGCACGTCGTTGACGAGGCGTCCGCCGATGCGGATCTCGCCCTCCCCGGCCTCCTCCAGCCCGGCGATCATGCGCAGCAGCGTGGACTTGCCGCAGCCGCTCGGCCCGACCAGCGCCACGAACTCCCCGTCGGCGATGTCGACCGACACGCCGTGGAGGACCGGCGTGCCGCCGTAGGACTTGCGGAGGTCCCGGATGATCACGGACGCCATGGCGTTTCCCTCCTTCAATCCTTCAGGCCGCCCGCGGTCAGCCCGCGGACGAGGTATTTGCGCACCAGCAGCGTGAAGGCCAGCACCGGCAGCATCACCAGCGTGCCGGCGGCGGCGATCTTGCCCCACTCCCACCCCTCGTACTGGAGGAAGTTGGTGATGGCGACCGGGGCGGTGACGGCGTTGGTGCGCGTCAGGATCAGCGCGAAGAAGAAGTCGTTCCAGGAGAAGATGAAGCAGAACACCGCCGTCGCCGCCAGACCGGGCGCCGCCAGCGGCAGCGTGACCCGCCGGAACGCCTGCCACACCCCGCAGCCGTCGATCCAGGCGGCCTCCTCCAGCGAGCGGGGAATGGCCGCGAAGAAGGTCTGCATGAACCAGACGACGATGGAGATGTTGAAGGTCATGTGGATCAGCGCCAGCCCGACCACGGAATCCTGCAAGCCCACCCAGCGGTAGGCCAGGAAGAAGGGGATCGTCAGGGCGATGGGCGGGGCCATGCGCGTGGCGAGAATCCACAGCGCCACCCGCCGGCGCGCCCGGAAGCGCCAGCGGGTCAGCACATAGGCCGCCGGCACGCCCAAGGCCAGCGACGCCGCGGTGGACAGGCTGCTGACCAGGACGCTGTTCAGGAAGGATTTCGGGAAATGCCCCTGCCAGAGCGCCATGAAATTCTCCAGCGTCGGCAGGAAGAGGACCGCGTCGCCCAGCACCGCGTCGGCGGCGCAATGCCATCTGGACCATCCAGGCGAAGGGGAACAGAACCAGCAGCAGCAGCGCCAGCGCCGCCGCGTGCAGGCCGATGCGGTGCCGCCGCCAGCGCAGCGGCCGCACCCGTCCGGGCCATGCCGCGATCCGGGGGGGATGGGAAGGCGCGGCGGCCCGCGTCGCGTCAGTCATGGTGCACCTCGTTCCATCCCAGGCGGCCCACCAGCCAGCTCACCGCGAAGACGCCGCCCAGCATCAGGACGGCAATGGCGCTGGCGTAGCCCCAATAGGAGAAGTTGAACGCCTCGATGAAGCCGTAATAGTTGGTGACCTCCGTCGCGGTGCCCGGCCCGCCGTTGGTCAGGACGTAGATCAGCGGAAAGGCCTTCAGGCTGTCGATCAGCCGGAACAGGCCGCAGACGACCAGCGCCGGGCGCAGATAGGCCAGGATGATGTGGCGGAACACCTGCCAGCGGTTGGCACCGTCGATCCGCGCCGCCTCCAAAGGCTCGTCCGGGATCAGCTGCAGCGTCGCCAGCACCATCAGCATGGTGAAAGGAAACCACTGCCACGTCTCGGCCACCGCGATGGCCCAGATCGCCAGCGTCGGATCGGTGATCAGGGAATCGATGGGCAGCCCCGCCTCCTCCAGCAGCCGGTGCAGCGGGCTGACGTCCGGCGTGTAGAGGATCTTCCAGATCAGCGCGACGACGATGGGCGGCAGCACCATCGGGATCAGGAAGGCGGCGCGAATCGCCTCGAAGAAGCGAGCGCGGACGTTCAGCAGCAGGGCCACGCCCAGCCCCACCGCCAGCTGCAGCCCGACGCTGGTCGCCGACAGGTGGAGCTGCAGCAGGACCGAGTTGTGGAACCGCCCGTCCCGCAGCAGTTCCCGGTAGTTGCCGAGCGGGTCGGAGAAGTCGAACACCGTGCCGGGGTTGACGAGGCTGAGCGGGGTCAGGCTGACCCCCAGCAGGAACAGCCCCGGCAGCAGCGTGATGACTCCCAGCACCACCAGCGCCGGCAGAAGCCCCGCCAGATAGGCGCGGCGACGGGTCTGTTCCCAGCCGGCGGGTGCCCGCTCCGCCTTCGGTCGCGCCGGATTCAGAAAGGCCATGGCCGTGCCCTCCCCCGCATCCCGCCGGTCAGATGGCGACGCCCGCGCGCCGCAGGTCGGTGATCGAGCCGGCCTGCGCCTGCTCGATGGCCTGCTTCGGCGACAGCTGGCCGGAGACGATGTTGGCGATGGCCTTGTTCAACTGCTGGTCCACCTGCGGATAGACCGGCACCGTGCGGTACTTCATGTGCCCCTGCCTGGCCGCCAGATCGACGGCGGAGGCGATGATCTCCGACAGGTCGTAGCCGTTCACCGTGGCGATCCGCTTGAACTCCGCGGATTCGAAGTCCGAGCGGCGGGTGGGCGAGGCGTAGCGCTCCTCCACGATGGCGCGGCGGGTGTTCTTCTTGGACAGCGCCCATTGGATGAAGGCCCAGGCGGCGTCCTTGTTCTTCGAGGCCGCCGGAATACCCAGCCCGTGGGTGGCGACGCCGGGGAAGCGTCCGGCGGGGCCACGCACCACCGGGCTGTACGCGACGGTCGAGGCCGTCCTGCTGTTCGGCCCGCCGACTTGCGACAGGTAGGTCTGTCCAATCGCCGAATAGTTGGCCCGCCCGTTCTGCAACGCCTGGAGCGCTTGGTCCTCCGTGTAGGAGAGCACACCGTTGGGGCCGAACTCCTTCAGGATCCGTGCAAAATACTCCGCGGCGGCGACCACTTCCGGCGTGTCGAGCACCGGTGTCAGATCATCGGGCGGGTTGCGGAAGACGTTGCCGCCGAAGGCCTGGAGGAAGGGCACGAAGGTCCAGCCGTAATGGTTGTCGGTGACGAACCCCGCCACCTTCTCCTTCCCGTGAACGGCCTTCAGCGCGGTGATCAGTTCGTCCGTCGTGTCGGGCAGGCCGAGCCCGGCGTTCTTGAACAGGTCGAAGCGCGACGCCCCGGAGATGAAGGTGTCCACGGTCCAGGGAATGCCGTAGAGCCGCCCGGCCTTGTCGCTTTCCGGCGCCCGCAGGCCCGGCAGGAAATCCTCCACGTCCCAGTCGGCGGGCGTGCGGTTCGCATCGCGGATGTAGTCGTCGAGCGGCGTGAACCAGCCGGCTCCGATCCAGCGGCTGGAATAGATGAAGGTGATGTTCAGCACGTCGTAGGCAGCACCGCCCGTGGACAGCTCCAGATCCGCGCGCTGGTTGTAGACCGGAAAAGCCGGCGTGTCGTAGACGACCCTGGCGCCCGTCGCCTCCTCGAACTCCGGCAACCATTTGGTCAGGATGCGGGCAAACGGCGCGTTGAAGGTGGAAACGTTGAGCGTCACGCCGGAGAATGGCTTGGCCCCGCCATAGGCCGGCGCCTTGCCCGGAAGCAGCAGGCCGCCGCCGAAGGCCGCGGCCCCTGCCAGAAGGCGGCGGCGGGAAAATTCATGCGTCAGGGCCATGGGGATGCTCCGTATCGAATGCAGCAAAGAATGGGATGAAGGAAAGCCATCGCGTCGAAGCCCCCTCTCCCCTGAGGAGAGAGGGTTCCGGTGAAGCGGTTATTCGGCGGCGATGGACGAGGAGGCGGACTGCGGCGGCGTGACCGAGCGCAGGAAGCTCCGCCGGCCGTCCACGGCGACCGGCGGTTCCCCGGTGACGGTGACGCGGCGGACGATGCGCGGCTGCTCGTCGTAATCATCCACGGCGCGGTGCTGGGTCGCCCGGTTGTCCCACACGGCGACGTCCCCCGCGGACCAGCGCCAGCGCACCACATTCTCCGGGCGGACGACATGGTTCTGGAACAGCTCCAGCAGCAGGCGGGAGTCGGTGCTCGGCAACCCGACGATCCGCTGCACGAAATGGCCGAGGATCAGCGAGCGCTCGCCGGTTTCCGCATGGACATGGACGAGTGGGTGCTCCGTCTCGTAGCGGGTGGAGGTGAAGACGGTCTGGTAGCGGTGCAGCCCCTGTTCCGACGCGCTCTGACGGTCGCCGACATAGTCGTAGACGTTGGAGTGCAGCGCCCACAGCCGGTCCGCAAGATCGCGCAGGGGCGGCGACAGCTCGGCATAGGCGGCGGCCGTGTTGGCCCACAGCGTGTCGCCGCCGCGCTCCGGCGCGGTGACGCTGCGCAGGATGGAAATGGCGGGATAGCCGGGAACGAAGGTCACGTCGGTGTGCCAGGAGCTGGCGCGCTCGCCCCGGCTGCCGTCCACATCCAGGATGTTGGCGGTGCCCGGCAGGGACGGCACAGTCGGGTGCGGCACGAGGTTGCCGAACTGGCGACCGAACGCCTCCTGCCCGGCCTCGTCCAGATGGGTCTGTTCACGGAAGAACAGCACCTTGTAGCGGCCCAGCGCCTGCCGGATGGCCCGCAGGGTCGCCGGCGAAAGGTCGCCGGACAGCCGGACACCGTGGATTTCCGCCCCGATGCGCCCCGCGACGGGACGAATGTCGAGACGGGCGATGGAGGTGCCGATGGCATCGGCGGATGCGAACTGGGTCATCGTATCATCCCTTTCGATAGCCCGGCCGCCGCGTTTCTGTCTGTGCGATCCGGCCGTTTTTCCTTGCCCCGCATTCGCGTGGCGGTGGTCCCGGTCGGACCGTGGGCGAGCGAGCGGGCAAGGCACGGCCTTCCGCCACTGGCGCTTGGGCAATCCGGGACTGTTCGTGAAGGCGATGCGGCGATCAGCAGCGCCGACAGCCGTTCCGGCAACCGTCCATGCCCGCAGGACGGGATACGGCCGAAGGCCGGAGGTTGGCGCGGGGATCGGCTACGATTGGCATGTCCGGTCACTCCCTTGAGGACACACGACCGTGATCGTGGCGCTTTAGCGGTTGATGACGCGGCGCAAGCTGCGATTCAAATTGCCGCGCCCGGAGGTGTCTAATGCCGACCTCATAAACCTACTTAACAAGTAGTCTATGAGTCAACAGCCTGAGAATTTTTTATGTAAGAAATGTATTTTGACATTATAAAATTGTTTTATTGGGCTTTTCCAACCCATCGCCGCGTCAGATGGCCATGCACGGTCCTCTCCGGACGCTCGCAGAATGGTGTGGACAGCGCATCTTGCGCCTTCGGACCGACAATGGCCCTCAACCGCCGGCCCCCTGACCAAGCGGGGGCGAAAGCCACCGCAACCGGCCGGAATCCGTTCGACAGCCGTTGTGACCTCGTGGTTTAAGACGATGCCATGCAAGCACAACCGCGGCCCGTTCTGCGGGTCGATGAGGCCAAACCCTGGTCCGGTGCGCGCAAGCGGGAGAGCGCAGCCCAGCCTGTTTCGCACCTCATCAGGCGGCACGAACGGATTCTGCCTGTCCTGATCGCCGGCGTGGCGGACAGGGGGCTCCGATCAACGACGAGGCGGGCGGGAGTTCCCCATGGCGACGGTACAGGAAGCGCTGGAACTTGCGGTCGAGTATCATCTCCAGGGCGGACTGACGGAGGCCAGGGAGCTTTACGGTCGTGTCCTTGCCGTCGAGCCGGACCAGCCGCACGCGCTGCACCTGTTGGGCGTGCTCCACGGGCAGGAGGGCCGCCCGTTGGAGGCGATGGCGCGGATCCGCCACGCCATCGCCAGTGCTCCGGACGTCGCCGACTTCCACGCCAACTTCGGCAAGCTGGCCATGGCGCTGGGCCGGGTGGACGAGGCGACCGCGCTCCACCGCCGGGCGCTGATGCTGCGCCCCGGCCACCCGGATACACTCGCCGGTCTGGCCCCGATCCTGGTCCAGGGCCCCCCGACCGATGAGGCCGTGTCGGTGCTCCGCCAATTCCTGCGCCTGAAGCCCGAGGACGGCGGCCTGTGCTTCTCCCTCGCGCGGATGCTGCGAGCGCGGGGAGAGGCGACGGAAGCGGCGGCGGCCTATCGCCGTCTCATCGCGCTCGACCCCACCCATGGCGCGGCCTGCAACAACCTTGGCAACCTCCTGCGCGCCGTCGGTGCCGTGGAGCAGGCGTCCATCGCCTTCCGCCGCGCCGCGCGGCTCGCGCCCGGCTCCGCGATGATGCTGGTCAATCTCGGCGCGGCACTCGCCGATCTCGGGCGCACCGAAGCGGCGACGGAGGCATTCCGTCGGGCGATCGCCTGCCAGCCTGACGACGGCGACGCCTATTTCGGGCTCGGCAGCGCGTCGTCCGGACATCGCCCTCCCGACAGAGCGCGGGTGTTGGATCATGGGTTGCGCGCCGCGCCGAACCATCCGGGACTGCTGTACGCGTTGGGTGTGCTCCACGCTGGCCGAGGCGATGACGTTGCGGCCACCGGCTTCCTGACCCGGGGCGTGGAGGTCGCACCGGATGACGCCGGGTGCCGGCTGGCCTTGTGCATCGGGCAGCTTCGCCATGTCTACGTCGACGAGGCGGAACTGGCGTCCCGACGGGAAGCCTACGCACGCCACCTCGCCGCGCTCGACGGGCTGATCGGCCCCACCGCGCCAGCCGAGGCGCGGCGGAACGCCTCCGACCTCGCGGGCGCGCATTTGCCCTTCCTGCTGGCTTACCAGGGCATGGACAACCGGGCTTTGCAGGAGACCCATGGCGGCATCATGGCCGGTCTGATGGCGGCACGCCTCGGGAACCGCATCCCGACCATCCCGAAGGCGTCCAACGCATCCAGCCGCCCCCGGACGGCCCGCACGCGACTGCGGGTCGGGGTCGTCTCGTCCTATTTCCACGACCATTCGGTGTGGCGGGCGATCCTGGCCGGCTGGCTCACCCAACTCGATCCGGAGCGCTTCACCCTCCTGGGATACCACGTCACCGGGGAAGAGGACGCATGCACCGCCCTGGCTGCATCGCGCTGCGCGGTGTTCCGGCGCGGACTCGGTGCCGTGGAACGCTGGGCGGAGACCATCCTCGCCGACCGGCCCGACGCGCTGCTGTTCCCCGAGGTCGGCATGGAACCCATGACCTATCGGCTCGCGGCGCTACGCCTCGCACCGGTGCAAGCCGTGGCGTGGGGACATCCCGACACGACGGGGCTTCCCACGCTCGACCATTACCTGTCGGGCGACCTGCTGGAGCCGCCGGACGGCGACGCCTTCTACAGCGAGCGCCTCGTCCGGCTGCCCAACCTGGGCTGTCACGTGGAACCCACCCGGCGGCCCGTCGTGTCGGTCACCCGCGGCCGGTTCGGCCTGCCCGACGGGGCTCCGGCGTTCCTGTGCAGCCAGAGCCTGTTCAAATACCTGCCCCAGCACGACCATGTGTTTCCCTCCATCGCCGCCGCCGTGCCCGGCAGCCGGTTCCTGTTCTTCCGGCACAGCCAGGACAGCGTCAGCCGCAGCATGGAGAACCGGCTGGAACGGGCCTTCGCCGTGCAAGGCATCGACAGCCGGGAACACTGCGTCTTCGCCGATCAACTCGACCATGACGCGTATCTCGCCACGTTGCGGGTGATGGACGTCTATCTCGACAGCATCGGCTTTTCCGGATTCAACACGGCCCTGCAGGCGGTGGAGGCCGGGCTTCCGGTGGTGACCGTGCGTGGCCGCTTCATGCGCGGACGGCTTGCCGCCGCCCTGCTGGACCGCCTCGGCATGGCCGATGCCGTCGCCCGGAGTGCCGACGACTTCATCGAGGACGCCGTTCGCCTGGGGCGCGATGCCACGGCGCGGAGCATCCGCACGGCGCGCCAGACCGCCGCGCTTCCCACCGTCCATCGCGATCGGGCGGCCATCACCGGACTGGAGCATTTTCTGACGGGATAGTCCCGAACGTGACACCCCTGGCGAAACCCTGCCGGAAGGAAAGGGCGGGGACGGCGATCTGGGTGCGGTGCATGCGGCGGCGCTGGTCCTCGGGAAAGGGATCGCGGCGGTGCATGGTCCAGCGGTTGTCCCACATCACCAGATCGCTGACCCGCCATTGGTGGTGCCAGGACAGCTCCGGACGCACCGCCGCCTCCCACACCGCGTCGAGCAGCGCTTCGCTCTCCGTCGGCGGCAGGCCAGGGATGCAGGCGTGCGGACGGCGCCCCAAAAGCAGCGCCTTGCGCCCGGTCACCGGATGGGCGATGACCAGCGGGTGTACGGTGCCTGGCGAGGTGGCGAGGTCGGTCGGAGGCGCGAAGCCCTGCCGCAAATAGCCGCCGCTGTTGGTCGTGCTGTCGTGCTTGATCGACAGCCCGTTGATCCGCCGCTTCAGATCCTCCGGCAGCGCGTCGTAGGCGGCGAACATGCTGATGAATCCGGTGTCCCCACCCTCCTCCGGCACCTCCAGCGCGTAGAGGCTGCTGGCGTAGGGCGGGGTCTCCAGATAGGTCATATCGGCGTGCCAGACCGACTCCCCCGCCCCCAGCGCGCCGATGGGGCGGCCCTGCTCCGTGACGTTGGAGATAACGTAGACCTCCTCGAAGCCCGGCGCGTGCAACCGGCCATGCTCGGTGATCGGCGCCTTGTCGAGCGGCCCGAAATGGCCGGACACCCGGACGAGGTCCGCGTCGGACAGCGTCTGGCCGCGGAACACCAACACCAGATGGCGGTCCAGCGCCTGGGCCAGCGCGGCGGCGGTGGCCGCGTCCAGCGGCCGCGACAGGTCGATCCCGCGGATCTCGGCCCCCAGCGTCGGGGAGACCGGATGGGCGGTGAAGGCGGGGTGGGTCATGGGAACGCCCTCAGCTTCCGATGCGGTCGTGGATGTCGGCGAAGAACAGGTCGCGCCAGTCGGCGGGCCGGTTGCGGATCGAGCCGATGCGCGCCATGAAGTCGGTGAAGATGCCGATGCCGCGCGGAGCGAGGTCGTAGGACACCTCCGGATGGGCGATCATCGCCGCCACCTCCTCCTCGCCCAGCTTGGACTTTTCGATGCGGATGTAGGCGCGGGCGGCCTCCCTGGGGTCGGCCTTGATGAGGGCCACCGCGTCCTCCAGCGCCGCCAGCACCGCCTTGGTCAGCCGCGGGTTGGCCTCGTGGAAGGCGGCGGAGGTCCACAGCGCGCTGAAGGACGCCGGCCCGCCCAGCACGTCGTAGCTGCTCAGCACCTTGTGGATCTTCGGGTCGCGGAGCTGCTGGTCCTGGAAGGGCGGGCTGGTGAAGTGAGCGGTGATCTCCGTCCGGCCGGACAGCAGGGCGGCGGTGCCGTCGGGATGGGCCAGCGAGACGGTCAGCGGGTCCAGACGCGCGTGCTGGCCGGGGCCGAAGACCTGCTCGGCGGCGATCTGCAGCACGATGGCCTGATAGGAGGCGCGGACCGACGGCACGACGATGCGGTCCGTCTCGGTGAAGTCCTTCAGGCCCTTCACCTCGGGCCGGTTGGTGTTGAGGTAGGCCGGCTGGGCGTTCAGGGCGGCCAGCCCGCGCAGGTTGGCGTTTCCCTTCGTCTTGTCCCAGGCGATGATGAAGGCCGGCACGCCCGCCGCCCCGAAATCGGCGTTGCCGGACAGGGTGGCCTCGGTGATCGTCGTCGGGTTGCCGAGCGGGGTGTAGCGGACCGTCACCGTGCCCAGGCCGGCGGCGCGGGCGTGTTTCTCCACCAGCCCCTTATCCTCCATGACGTAGAGCGGCAGGTAGCCGAGGCCGAGGTTGCGGGCGAAGCGGACCTCCGTAGCTTCCGCCTTCGCGGGAGCGGGTGTCAGGCCGGTGAAGCCGACGGCGAGCAGCAGCGCGGAGCCGAGCAGCGCTCGGCGGCCCAGCGCGGAGAAGCGCGTGGAAATGGTCATGGCGTGTCCCGTTGCGGAGTTCGTCAGATGACGCGGAAATTGTGGGCGCCGTCGCGCTTCAGCTGGTCCACCAGCTCAAGCTCCCAGTCGATGTAGCCCTGCATGGCGGCGGCACTGTTGTCGGTGCCCTCGTAGGGACGCTTGTAGACGTCGTCCGGCTCCGGCCCCAAGCGCTCCAGCCCGGTGCTGAGCGGCAGTCCGGCCGCCACCCAGCCCTTCGTGCCGCCCTCCAGCAGCAGCGGGACCGCTCCGGGCGGGAAGTCGGCGACGGCGTAGCGGGTCAGCGTGCCGTCCCAGCAGGTCAGCACCGGGCGCACGCCCTTCGGCAGGCGGGCGATGGTGCCGCCCAGACGCGCGCGGGTCGAGAAATACGCTCCCGGAATATGGCCGGCGCGGTAGCGCGGGCTGCGGGCGATGTCGATCACCGCCGCCTCGCCGTTCTCCAGCAGGGCCAGCAGGTCGCGCGGCGCCACGGCCTCCGCCCCGGCCTCCGGCACCGGGGGCAGGCGGCGGCGGTCGGGGCCGCTCTCGCGGCCCAGCGACGCCACGTCGCCCTCCAGCACATGCACCTCCCAGCCGAGCTGCGCCAGCCAGGAGGCGGTCATGTCGGCGCGCGGGCCGCCGCCGCCCGCCGGGTCGTCGGCCAGCACGATGCGGGCGCCGCGCACCGCGACATACTCGTCCGTCGCCTGGACGAGCTGGCCGCCCGCTGCGTGGTGGAAGCCCGGCAGATGGCCGGCCTCATACTCCTCCGGCGTGCGCACGTCGAACAGGTGGAGGGTGCGCCGCTCGTCGCCGCGGAAAGCATCCAGCGTCGCGCGGTCGATGCGCCCGACGCCGGCCCGGTCGGCCACCGCGCGGGCGGCCTTGCGGCCCTTGGCGTCCCCCTCCGCCGACACCGCCGGAAAGCGCCCGTCGCGCCCGCGGTCCAGCTCCAGCCCGGCCAGGGTCCAGCCGATGGTGCCGTTGCGCAGCGCCGCCACCCGGTTGGGGATGCCGGCGTTCACCAGCGACTGCGTGCCGATGATCGAGCGGGTGCGCCCGGCGCAGTTGACGATGACCAGCGTCCGCGGGTCGGGCGCGATGTCGTGGACGCGCTTGACCAGCTCGGCCCCCGGCACGCTGATGCCGCCGGGAATCGCCATGGTCTGGAACTCCTCGTAGCGCCGGGCGTCGAGGACGACCAGATCGGCCCCGCTATCGATCAACGTCTTCACCTCGTCGGCGGACAGCGACGGGGTGTGGCGGTGATGCTCCACCCACTCGCCGAACGCCTTGCTGGGCACGTTGACGTCCCGGTAGACCTCGAACCCGGCGGCGGTCCAGCCGGCCAGCCCACCCTCCAACAGCGTCACGTCGTGGTAGCCCAGCGCCTGGAGCCGCCGCACCGCCGGCTCGGCGTAGCCCTCGCCGTTGTCGTAGACGGTGATCGGCGCGCCGCGCCGCGGCAGCAGATCGTAGGCCAGCAGTTCCACGCGGCTGAGCGGCACCGACACGGCGAACAGCGGGTGGGCCAGCGAATAGGGCCCCTCCTCCCGCGCGTCGAGAAGGGCGATCTCCCTGCGGTCGATCCAGTCGCGGCGGATGTCCGCGGCGGTGCGGGTGGCGAGCGGTGCGGTGTCGGGCATGGTTTGCTTTCCGGGACCTGTTATGCGGCTTGCGGAACGGGTTTCGAGCGGTCCCACAGGTTGGGCAGGGCGCTGTTGGCGTAGCCGGAGATGAAGGGCTTGCGCTCGCCGGTCAGCGGATCGAAGACCGACCGCCGGATGGCGCCGATGTTGCCGCCATAGACGTGGATGCTGATCGAGGGACGGTCGGTCAGCGCGTTGGAAATGGCGTGGACGTCGCCAATGCGCGGCGACACCGCCTCCACCGATCCGACCGGCAGAAGGTCGGCGGCGGTGGCGAGCGGCGGGCCGTCCCGCAGTTCGTAGCGTTGGGAATGCTCCGCCCCGCGCAGCACGCCGACGAGGCCCCAGACGGTGTGGTCGTGGATCGGCGTGCGCTGCCCCGGCCCCCAGACGAAGCTGACGACCGAGAAGCGTTCATGGGGATCGCAATGCAGCAGATACTGCCGGTAATGGACCGGATCGGGCTGCGCGAAGGCGTCGGGTAGCCAATCGTCCACGGCGATCAGCCCGGCCAGGAGACCGCGTCCCGAGTCAAGAATGGCGGCCTCGTCGTCGTCCAGACGCTCCACCAGACGGGTGAAGTCGCCAATGAAGCCGCGCAGGCGGGACAGGTTGGGGCGGGACAGGTTGGGAAGGGAGGGATCGGTCATGGTGGTTGTCCGTCCGGGAATTGGGTGCGGCCGAGGCCGGGTGTGGCTGCGGATCAGGCCAGCGCGGCCACCAGAATCGGAAGGACGGCCAGGACGACGCCGGTCCCCAAGGCCAGCCAATGGCTGAGCGGCGGCTCGTTCCTGCGCGCCTGGTCCGGCACGCCGTCCGAAGGACTTGGCGGCAGCGGCAAGGGCAAGGCACAGGACGGGCTGAGCGAGGCGATCAGCATCCATTGGAGGTCATCCGAAGCCTTCATGCCGGGTTTCCTTGCTTGGAAAGGGGAGGATGGGGAGCGTCGTCCGGACACTTGCAGCGCACGAACCACATTTTGCTTTGGTGCAAATTACCTTTTTCCATATAGGAAAATAGGATTTAAGGACGGCGTCAAGCGCCCTTCGCTGCGAACGAGGTTTTTTTGGCAGCGGCGGCCATTGTGTCTTCGCTCGGCGCCGGCGGCCGGTCGCGCTGCGCCCGGACGCGTCGCATCCGTCTGTCGTCAGTGGGAACTCTGTTCCCGCGAGGGGCGGGCTTCGGCCTCATGTGTGGCCGGGACCGCCGTCGTGGACCAAAGCGGAATGCAATCCGCTTTGGGGAAGGGCATAGAAACCCTCAGCGCAATCCCGCCTCAAGCTGTTCGGCAATCCGCGCCAGCGCCGCGTCCATCGCCGCCGGCGGACCGCTCTCCAGACTGTCCAGAACGATCAGTCGGGCGCCGCCGTCCGCCACAGCCTGGGCGATCTCCGGGGCCGGCTGGCGGTGGTGCAGCACCACGGGAATCGCCTCGGCCTTCAGGGTGGCGGTCAGTTCGGCCAGACGTTCCGGCGTCCAGTCGCGGTCGTCGCGGGTCCAGACCCGGCGCAGATCCAGCCCGAGATCGGCGGCCAGGGTGGCGAAGCGGTCGGACAGGGCCGCCGCCGACGGGTCCGGCAGCGCGGCGAACGCCTGCGCCGACCGGGACGACACCATCAGCAGCCCGCGCTTCAGGGCGGCGAGATTCGCGTCGATGGCGGCGGCGGAACCGGGATAGAGGCGCCGCAGGTCGGCGGCCAGGATGTCGGCCATCCGCCCGGCGTTGGCGATGCCCAGCCAGGGGAATGCCGCACCGCCGCTGACCGCGATCCCCGGCAAGGAGCCGTCCACCGGCCGGGCGGCGTCGATCTCGACGAGGCGGATGTTGGCGCGCCGCGCCAGCGGATAGAGCGGGTCCTCGCCCCAGGCGGAGCGCAGGGTCAGCACCGCGTCGGCCTTGCGGGCGGCCTCCGCCAGCTTGGCCTCGCCGCGCCCGCTCAGGAAGGCGTGCTGGCGCCCCATGGGAATGGCCGGCGGAACCACCGCCTCCACCGCCACCGGCGTGCCCTTCGTCAGCGCCTGGGCCAGCCCGGCGGTGACCGGGTGCCCGGCCAGCACCGTCTCGGCGGACGCGCCCGCCACCGTGGACAGCAGCAGGAGCGTCGCGAGCGTGACGCGCTTCATCCCTCTTCCCCCTTCATGAACAGACGCGCCAGCAGCGCCCCCAGAAACAGCAGCCCCGCCGCCAGGATGATGGCGCCGCCCGACGGCACCGGCAGGGCCAGTTGCACGGGCAGCAGGATTCCGGCCACCGCCGCCACGCTGGCGAAGGCGACCGACAGCAGGAAGAAGCCGCGCAGCGACGAGGCGACGACCCGCGCCGCGGCGGCGGGAATGACCAGCAGCGCCCCCACCAGGATGGCACCGATGATCTTGACCGACGCGACGGTGACCACGGTCACCAGCACGATGAACAGATAGTCCAGCCCCTTCACCGGCACGCCGCGCACCCGCGCCAGCGCTGGGTTGAAGCTGGCCAGCAGCAGCCGGTTGAACAGCGGCAGCATCAGCGCCGTGACCCCGGCGGCCACCGCCAGCAGCACGGTCAGGTCGCGGTCGTCCACCGTCAGGACGGAGCCGAACAGCACATTCTCCAGGATGTGGATGTTGACCCGGCTGGCCAGGATCAGCAGCAGGCTGGCGCCCAGCGCCAGCGACACCGACAGGAAGACACCGATCAGCGTGTCGGCGGTCAGGTTGCTGCGGTTGCGCGTGTAGTTCACCAGCAGCGCGAACAGCAGGCAATAGCCGAACAGGCTGGCGTAGGGACCGGTGTAGGGTTCCCCCACCAGGATGCCGATGGCGACGCCGGTCAGCGCGGCGTGGCCGACCGCCTCGGAAAAGAAGGCCAGCCGCTTGGTCACCACCAGCGTGCCGAGCCCGCCGAGCACCGGGCCGATGACCAGCCCGGACAGCAGCGCGTTGACGAGAAAGCCGTGGGTTAGCCCGGCGGGCAACAGCCCGGCCCCAGCCCAGCCTTGGACCAGGGCGCGCAACGCCTCGAAGCTCATGACGCGATCCTCTCGGCCGCGTGGCCGCGCGGGACGGCCGAGAACAGGTCGAACACCCGCTCCGGCGACAGCATCTCCAGCGGGGCGCCGTCGAACAGCACGCGCCGGTTCAGGCCGGTCACCCGCGTCGCCAGCCGGCGCACCTGGGCCAGATCGTGCTCGACCCACAGGATGGTTGTCCCGGCGGCGGACAGCTCGGCCAGCAGCGTTTCGAAGATGGCGATCCCGGCCTCGTCGAGTGCGGTCATCGGCTCGTCCAGCACGATCAGGTCCGGCGCCGGGATCAGCGCCTGGGCCAGCAGGACGCGCTGCCGCTCGCCCCCCGACAGGGCGCCGAAGCGGCGGCGGGCCTTGCCGGCCATGCCGACGCGCTCCAGCGCCGCGCCGTAATTGATGCGGCGGTCCGGCCCGAGGAAGGCGGGGCGGCGCTGGCACAGCACGGCCAGGAAATCCTCCACCGTCAGCGGCAGGCCGCGGTCGAACTCGACCGATTGCGGCACGTAGGCGACCGTGCCCGGCCCGTCTCCCGGCCAGTCCAGCCGGATGGTCCCGCGGTGCGGCGCCTGCCCGAGCAGGGCGCGGATCAGCGACGACTTGCCGCCGCCGTTGGGGCCGACCACCGCGTGAACGGTGCCCGCCGCGACGCGCAGGGACACGCCGTCCAGGATCACTGTGCGCCCCAGCGTCAGGTCCACCCGGTCGAACAGGATGGCGGGACCCGTCACGGCGCCGCCTCGGCCATCGCCAGCACCAGCGTGTCGAGGTTCCGGGCCATCTCACGCTCGAACAGGTCCGCCGCGTAATCTCCGTGCGAGATGTGCGAGAAGGCGTAGAGCCGGATGCCGGTCTCGCGCCGGATCGTCTCGACATAGGCGCTGGGGAAGTTCAGCTCCGAGAAGATCACCTGCACGTCGAGCTTGCGCATCGTCGCGATGGTCTCGGCGAGCTGGGCCGGGCTGGGCTCGATGCCGTGGGCGGGCTCGACGACGGCGGAGACCTCCAGCCCGAACTCGCGCAGCAGATAGTCGTACGCGCCGTGGATGGTGGCGACGCGCAGGCTGGCGGTGCCCGCCGTCGCCAGCTTCGCCAGCGCGTCGGCCCGCAACTGGCGCAGGCGGCGGGAATAGGCGCGGGCGTTGGCGGCGTAGGTGGCGGCGTTGGCCGGGTCGAGCCGCCCCAGCTCGCGCGCGATGGTCGCGACCTGGAGGACCGAATTGGTGATCGACAGGAAGCTGTGCGGGTTGACCACCTTCCCCGCCGCCCGCGCCGCCATTCCCGCGGCGGGCAGAAGCGGCACGTCGGCGTTGGATTCGACCACCGGCAGCGACGGCTTCGCCGAAGCGGCGATCATCCGCCCGGCGAAATCGTCGTGACCGATGCCGTTCAGGACGATGGCGTCCAGCCCGCCGATGCGCTGGATGTCCTCCGGGCGCGGTTCGTAGGCGTGCGGGTTGAAGCCGGCGGGGATGATCGGCACCACCTCGGCCGCATCGCCGACGATGTTGGCGACGTAGGAATAGTAGGGGTGCAGGGTGACGCCGAAGCGGCGACGCCCGGCGGGAGCCGCGACGGCGCAAACGGGCATGGCCGCAGCGGCCAGGGCGCCGGCCAGGATCAAGCGGCGGTTCGGCCGGCGGTTGGAAAAGAGGCTCATCGGGTCACCCCGGCGGTGAAGGTGGAGACGATCCGCTTCCAGCCGGCGGCGGTCAGGGCCGTGTCCTCCGGCGGGGCGGGCGGGACTTCGGCGGCGCGCTTCAGCCAGATGGCGGCGCCATGGCCGTCCAGCCGCAGTACCAGGGACCCGGCCAGCTCCGGCGCGGCGGAGACGCCGGCATAGGCGATCCCATCGCCGGTCTCGTCGCCGGTCCCGGCAAGAGTCCAGGCGTGCCCGCCGCGCGCCGCCGCGCTGGGGTCGGCGGCGAAGGGCGGCAGGGCCTCGGCGGCCAACTCCTCCGGCGTCGGCGCCCGGCCCTGCGCCTCCCGCAAGGCGGCGATCTCCTCGCCCGCCGCCTTCAGGTCGGCGTAGAGGCCTTGCTCGGCCGCGGTCAGGCCGGTGCGGGAGTCGATGAGGTGGGCGGCCAGCGGGGCTTCCGCGTCCGGAGCGGCGCGCAGCCCGACCGCCAGGGTGGCGGACGCGAGAATGGCGCCGGCGGCCAGCAGGACCCATAGGGTCTCGCGCTCGGCCCCGGCGCGGCGGACGATCTGACGATGCATGGTTCCGGCTTCGCTGAGGACGCTACTTGATCGCCGTGTGCTCGATCTCGACCGTGTGGCCGGGCCCGGCGTCGAACAGGACGTAGAAGTCCTGCGCGGGGCGCTGGAAGGACAGCGTGGAATCCGGCCCCAACTTGCCCTTGACCAGCACCTGCTCGTCGTAGGCGATGACGTCCAGCACCACGCCGGGCGCCTTCGACCCGTCGGAGAAGCCGCCGGTGCATTGCACGGTCTCACCCTCCACCATCCGGCATTCGCAGATCGGGTAATGGGCCTCCGCCGCACCGGCGGCACACAGGGCGAACAGCCCCGCCAGGGCGAACAGGCGGTGGGTTTTCATCGCTTTCCTCCGAAAATCTCGCCCAGCGGCAGGGATGCCTGATGCACCCCGCCGCTCCAATCCTCCATGGTCACCCACAGCTCCTCCGTGCCGGCCAGTTCGTCCGGAACGGTCACGTCGGCCTCCCGCTCATAAGGGTTGCCGAAGGCGAGCGCGCCCGCGGTGCGCAGGCTGCGCGGCTTGCCGACGCGCAGGAAGACGCCGCGCACATGGTCGATGTCGGCGGGACGGATGTGGATGCGGTATTCCTTCATCCGCTCGCCCGTCGGCATGCGGGCGGGCGCCTCGTCGTAGGTCGCCAGCGTGACCGGAAAGGGGCCGACGGCGATGTCCCGGCGGATCTCGGGCGGCACGAAGATCGGTTTCGGGCTGAAATAGTCGGGGAGGAAGGGCAGCGGCACCAGCATCATCAGGGCGCTGAGATGGAACTTGCCGCGCCGCCAATAACTACGCATTGGACGAGCCCTCCGCCAACCGGGACCCGCGCCGGACGTCGCGCACCGCCTCGACCGTGGCGCGGGCGGTCCGCTTCATCCAGATCAGCATGCCGCTGAAGACCAGCGTGGTCATCAGCAGGCCGAAGGCGAACCACACCAGCTTGACCGGAAGGCCGCCGAAATCGCCGGTGTGCAGGGCGCGCATGATGGTGCGGGTCAGCTCGATGCCGGAGGCCGCCTCCATCCCGCCCTCGATGATGATCACCTCGGCGGTGAAGGGATTCACCCGGACATAGTCGGGCAGCAGCGGCACCTGCCCGCTGGACCCCGCCACCGTCGCCGGGTCGTAGGCGGTGCCGGGCAGCCACAGGTAGCGCAGCCGCATGTCCGGCAGGGCCGCCTTGGCGCTGGCCATGATGGCATCGACGTCCGGCCTCGGCGCGGTCGCGGTCACCGGGATCTGGTCGCGGGCCAGCAGCACCGGCGCCTTACCGCCGCCCAGCCCCATCCCGAGATGGAACAGCATCATGTAGATCAGGAACCACAGGCTGGTGACCGCGATGACCGCGATGAACCAGATCGACCATGTGCCGGCGACGCGGTGCAGGTCGCCCCACATCACGCGCGGCGTCTGCCGCCAGCGGATGCGCGGCTGGTAGAAGGACTTCCAGAACCGCTTGTAGACCACCAGCCCGGTGACCAGCGACCCGACGAGCGGAATGGCCAGCAAGGTCACGAGATACCAGCCCACGGGGAAGGTCATGAGCCAGCCGTGCAGCGCGCGGAAGAAGCTCTGGAACGAGTTGCCGGTGGACACTCCCTGCACCGCCCCGCTGACCGGATTCACCCAGGCGGTGGTGGAGGTTCCGTCGGGCATCGCCATGCGGGCGCTGACCGCCATGTGCGAGCCGCCCCAGCTCAGCGAACTCACCCGCCCGCCCGGCGCCGCAGCCTCGGCGGCGGCGATCAGCGCGCTGGCCGGCAGCGGCTCTCCGGCCCCCGACGCCCGCATGGCCGGGTTGACCAGCCACATGATCTCGGTGCTGACCACGGCGATGGTTCCGGTCAGGCTGACAAAGAACAGGAATGCCCAGAGGGGCATCGCCAACCAGGAGTGCCACAGGAACCACAGCCGCGTGCGCGACTTGCCAACGCTCATCTCGTCCTCTCCGAAGGAACCACCGGTCCTTCTGCTCAGACGAACGGGCACGCCTCCCGCCTCACCCCCAAATGCGAAGAATTCTCATTATCGTTTTCAGGCCGGTGATGCAGCGGCCGCCTCACCCTTCCCAGCGGTGGGACAGCACGAAGCTGTAGCGCTCCGGACGGACGTGGAATACGGCGTGGTCGGCGCAGGCGCCGTCCGCGAAGAAGGATCGCCGGATCATCACCAGCACTGGCATCCCCGCCGCCCCGCCGAGCGGTTCGGCGACCGCCGCACCCGCGGCCTCAGCCTTGACCTCGACATCGGCGCCGACCACCGGCTGTCCGGTGACCTCCCTCAGGATGGCGTAGACCGGCTTCTCTCCCGCCGCCGCCCAATCGACGCCGGCCAGTTCCGCCGACAGCAGGCTGCGCCCCAGCGCCACCGGCTCCCCATCCACCAGATGCAGGCGGCGCACCTCCAGGCAACTGGGGCCGAACTGGCCCGTCAGGTCCGGCGGCGTGGCGGTCATCCCGGCCGACAGGTGGCGCATGCTGGCGTTCAGCCCCTGGAGGCGCAGGGATTCATGGAAGCTGCGCAGCCGGTCTAGCGGATGGCGGACACGCTTGCCCACCGTGAAGGTGCCCTTGCCCTTCCGCCGCTCGATCAGCCCCTCCGTCTCCAGCCGGTCGAGCGCGAGTCGGACTGTCACCCGGCTGACCGCGAAGCGGATGCCGATCTCGCTCTCGCTGGGCAGGCGCCCCGACGGCTCGAACCGGCCCGCGGCGATCTCCTCGCGCAGGCGGTCGGCGATCTGCCGGTAGAGGGCCGTCGCGTTCTCCCGCACCAAACTGTCCCGCATCGGGGCCACCGTCCCCTCCCCGCCCGTGGTGATCGTGTCCGCGCCTTGATGCCACCGGAGTCCGGCCGGCTCAAGCGCGCCGATCCTCCCCAAGCACGTCGTCATCCGGTGGCGCACCACACATGTCTTATATTGTATCATCAAACTTGTTATGCAATGTATTAGCCGTCGCGGCGCGCCGCCCCCCTTGCCCGAGGTCCCGTCCCATGAGCGATCCCGTCCCCGCCGGCCACATCGCCCCCGCCGGCCTTTACGAGCGGAACAAGGCCCGTCCCTTCCTCGGCGCCACGACCTGCTCCCACCGGCGGCTGGTGGCCGGCGAGTGGACCGAGGTGACGCTGGTCTACGAGGTCGGCGGGTCGGGCCTCGCCGACGGGGCCGGGATCAAGCTGGCGATGAAGTTCTATTCGGACTGGGCGCTGTTCCAGACCAGCGACCCGACGGCGGCCAACTTCGTCTCCGCCGAGTATGAGGCGGGACCGCTGGTGCCGGGGCAGAGCCCGGCGACCGTGCAGGCGCTGAAGGTGCGCTTCGACCAGAAGGGGCACGAGCGGCCCTACCAGAAGGCCATCGTCATCGACGTGATCGACGGCTACCTGAACCCCGGCGACCGCATCGTGATCCGGCTGGGCGACCGGCGCCAGGGCGGGCCGGGCACGCGGGTGCAGACCTTCGTTGAGCAGGGTTTCCGCTTCCGCGTCTTCATCGACCCGCTGGGCAGCCAGAAATACGCGGAGGTGCCGGGCGACTGCGTGATCGACATCGTGCCGGGCGTTCCCGCCGCCCTGCGGCTGGTCGCGCCGCGTCTGATCGCCCCCGGTCCGGCGTCGCTGCTGCTGCGCGCCGACGACGCCTGGGGCAACTGCTGCCTCGACACCACGCTGGACGCTACCTTGACCGTCACCGGGCCGAAGGGCGAAAGCGCACGGACGGTCGCGCTGGCCCCCGATCCCCAGGCGAACGGCTGGCTGGTCCGGCGCGAGGCGCTCGACCTCGGTGCCGGGGAATGGCGGATCGCCGCGACGGCGCCGGGCCTCGCCCCCGCCGAAGCCTTCGTCACCGCCGAGGACGGGGCGCCGCGCGCCGTCTACGCCGACCTGCACGTCCATTCCAACGACACGGTGGGCACCAACGACACCGCCTACAACCTGTCCTACGGGCGCGACGTCGCCGGGCTGGACGTGCTGGGCTACACCGCCAACGATTTCAATGTGACGGAACGCGCTTGGACCGAGGCGGTCGGCCTGATCGACCGCTACAACGAGCCGGACCGCTTCGTCTGCTACCCCGGCACGGAATGGTGCGGCAACTCCGCGGCGGGCGGCGACCACAACGTGATCTTCCTGCGCGACGGTCCGCCGCGCTTCCCGGCGGACGGACGGGGCCAGCCGGTGCGCTCCTTCGAATGGAACGAGTCGACCCGCGGCGCGCTGCGCCCCGGCGCCTGGCCGCTCGACGACCTCTACGCCGCGTATCAGGACGACCCGGAGGGCCATCTGCTGATCCCCCATGTCGGCGGGCGGCGCTGCAACCTCGATTGGCACCACCCGGAGTTGGAGCGGCTGATCGAGATCGGGTCCGCGTGGGGCCAGTTCCACTGGGTCTACGCCGAGGCTCTGGCCCGCGGCTACCGGCTCGGCGCCTCGGCGAGCAGCGACGAGCATCAGGGGCGCTGCGGCGGCGGGGCGCCGGCGACCGCGGTGTTCGGGGCACGCGGCGGGCTGACCGGCGTCTTCGCCGACCGGCTGGACCGCGCGTCGGTGGGCCGGGCGCTGCGGGCGCGGCGGACCTTCGCGACGACCGGGGAACGCAGCTTCGCCTGCCTGCGGCTGGGCGACCGCTGGATGGGCGAGGTGGTTCAGACCGCCGCGGGCGACGCGCTGGATTACCGTCTGCTCGGTGACCGCGGGTGGGAGAATCTTCGCCTGTTCGATGGCGACCGGCTGGTCTGGGAGCGCGACCTGCACCGCGAGCTGGGCCTGTCGGAAACGAAGATCCGCCTGCGGCTGGGCGGCGCCCGCATCAAGGACCGTTACCGCGGCGCCTATTGGGATGGCGGGATCACCGTCACCGGCGCCGCCGTGCAGCGGGTCGAGCCCTTCGGCTTCGACCATCCGGAACAGGGCTGCTGGCGCCGCGACGCCACCACCGTCGCCATCCGCACCGTCACCCACGGCGACAGCGACGGGGTGGAACTGGCGCTGTCGCGTCTGGCCGGCGCGCGCATCCAGGTGCGGCTCGCCATCGGCACCTACGTGAAGGTCGGCAACCCGCTGACTCCGCCGCCCAACCCGCACGCCCCGGAAGCGGTGCTGGACATCGACGGCGACGCGCTGCTGGCCGACGCGGACGCCGGGCGGGTCACCCGCGTGCTGCCCGGCACCGAGTTGGAGGTGACGGTGGAGCGCGTCACCGAGGCGGAGCTGCCCCGCGACCTCGCCGGGCGCATCCCGCTCGCCGACCTCGCCCTCGCCCCGGGCCGCGAGCACCCGCTGTTCCTGACCGCGCGCCAGCGCGACCAGTCGCGGATCTGGACCTCGGCCCTGTTCCTGACACCATGAGCGCAGGCCACCGCCCCCTTCATCGAGCCCTCCGCCAAGTCCGCAATGGCGGGACGGAGGGCGTCCGAGTGTAGGCTCGCCCTGACGACGCTCCGCCGCGTCTCGGACGGCGGCGCAAAGCCAGGGGAAGACCGGTGACCAGGGAGCGCAGGCGGGCAACGGCGGTGGAGGTGGCCAAGCTGGCCAGGGTGTCGCAGCATGCTGGAACGCCGCCTCACCGAGCCGGAGGCCGGGCCGGTCCTGCACCGCCCGGCCCCCGGCTGGTGCGCCGGGGCTCGGCCCGGCTGTAGTCGCCGGCGACGGACTGGGCGCTCAGCGGGGCGGCTTCACCGCCTTGTCCAACGCCTCGGCCAAGGCCGCGTCGTCGTAGGGCTTCGGCAGGTGGACACCGCCGGCGGGCGCCCGGTCGGCCCCCGATGCGAACACGACCGGCAGGGCCGGGTGACGTTTGCGCAGCGCAGCGGCCAGCTGCTCTCCCGATTGTCCCGGCAGGCTGATGTCGGTCAGCAGCGCATCGACGGGCTGGGTCTCGGCAATCGACAAGGCTTCCTCGGCGTTGCCCGCCTCGACGACCGAGTGGCCGAGGCCGGTCAGCATCTCCACCGTGACGAGGCGGATCAGCGCATCGTCCTCCACCACAAGCACGCGCAGGCCCTGACGGCCGTCCGCCGTCGCCGGCGCGGGTTCGGCGAACGGCTTCGCAGTCGCTTCCCTTTTTCCGGCCTGCCCCATGGATCGTTGCTGCTGGTTGCGCAGGACATGCCGGACCTTACGGGACAGCGCCTCGCGGGTGTAGGGCTTGCTCAGCAGCTCGACGCCGAGATCGAGCCGCCCGCCATGCACGATCGCGTTCTCGGTGTAGCCCGAGGTGAACAGGACCGCGATCCCCGGCAGGCGCTCCTTCGCACGGCGTGCCAGGTCCGGGCTGCGCAGCGGCCCCGGCATGACGACGTCGGTGAACAGCAGATCGATCGGCACGCCGCTTTCCACGATGGCCAGCGCGCTCTGCGCATCCCGCGCCTTGAGCACGCGATAGCCCAGATCGGCCATCATCTCGACCACGGTCGCCCGCACGTCGTCGTCGTCCTCGACCACCAGCACGGTTTCCGACCCGCCCGCCTCCGGCCCGTTGTCGATCACCGTCACGACGTCTTCCGCCTGATGCGCGCGCGGCAGATACACCCGGACCGTGGTACCCTGACCGGGTTCGCTGTAGATCTTGACGTGCCCGCCCGACTGCTTGACGAAGCCGTAGACCATGCTCAGGCCGAGGCCGGTGCCCTGCCCTTCCGGCTTGGTCGTGAAGAACGGCTCGAAGACGTGATCCAGCACGTCCGGCGGAATGCCGCAGCCGGTGTCGGTTACCGCCAGCATGACGTATTGGCCCGGCTCCACCTCGGCGTGCCGGGCGGCGTAGGGATCGTCGAGGAAGGCGTTGCCGGCCTCGATGGTCAGCCGGCCGTGCCCGTTCATGGCATCGCGGGCGTTGATCGCCAGATTGAGCAGCGCGTTCTCGACCTGGCTCTCGTCGGCGAAGGTGTTCCACAGCCCGCCCGTGATCATGGTCTCGATTTCAACGCCCTCGCCGAGCACGCGGCGCAGCATCTCGTCGAGCCCGCGGACGAGCCGGCCCAGATTGACCACGCGGGGGGCGAGGGGCTGGCGGCGGCCGAAGGCGAGGAGCTGGGAAACCAGCTTCGACCCCCGGCTAACGCCGCTCAGCGCGTTCTGCAGCCGCTGTTCGGCCCGGTCGTTCCCCGCGACGTCCTTTGTCAGAAGCTGGAGGTTGCCGGAAATCACTTGGAGAAGGTTGTTGAAGTCGTGCGCCACCCCACCGGTCAGCTTGCCGACCGCGTCCATCTTCTGGGCTTGGCGAAGCTGCGCCTCAGCCCGTTCCCGCTCGGCGATCGCCGAGGCGATGCGCTGCTCCAGCAGGTCGTTGAGCCGCCGTTGTGCGTCCTCGATCTCCTTGCGCTCGGAAATATCGATCACCGAACCGATGTAGCCGAGGAATCCACCCTCCGCGCCGAAGCGCGGGGCGGCGGCGTCGATCGCCCAACGGTAGACCCCGTCGGTCCGCCGCAGCCGGTATTCCAGCCGAAACGCCTCCTGCTTCGCGTTGGCCGCCAGAAACACGTCCGCCGCCGCCTGCCGGTCGTCGGGATGGATGGCGTCCAGCCAGCCGTAGCCCAACCCCGTCTCGGGGGTCTGTCCGGTGAACTCGTACCAGGACTTGTTGAGATAGGTGCAGGAGCCGTCGAGTTCGGTGACCCAGACCATCACCGGGGCGTGGTCGGCGAGATTGCGGAAGCGCGCCTCGCTCTCGCGCAGCGCGTTGTCCGCTTCGCGGCGCAGGCGCACCATGGCCAGGGCGGTGTCGACGCGGGCGATCAGCTCGCGCGCCGAGAACGGCTTGACCAGATAATCGTCGGCGCCGGCCGACAGTCCCTCGACGCTCGCCTCCTCGCCGGCGCGGGCCGACAGCAGGATGACCGGCAGGTCGCGCAGGTCGGCATCCTCGCGGATCGCGCACAGCAGGCCGAAGCCGTCCAGCACGGGCATCATGATGTCGGTCAGAACGAGGTCCGGACGGTTCGCGCGGATCGCCACCAGGGCCGCCTGACCGTCGGGCACAGCCTCGACCTCGTAGCGGCCATGGAGAAGGCGGCTCACATAGTCGCGCATGTCGGCGTTGTCGTCGGCCAGCAGGAGGCGTGGACACTCGCCCGTCTCCAGCGCCATCACCGTCTCCGCGGCGCCGATCAACGCGACCGGCGCTCCGCCACTGGCGGCGACCGAGCCGGGCAGCCAACGCAGCGCCTCCTCGACGTAGGTCTGGGTGCGCAGGCCGGCCGCGGCGCCGGTCGGCTCCGACAGGACGCGCTCCTGCGGCAGATGGGCGGTGCCGAACGGCACGGTGATGATGAAGACCGAACCGTGGTCCATCTCGCTCTCGACCCGGATCGTGCCACCATGCAGTTTGACGAGTTCCTGGACCAGGGCGAGGCCGATGCCGGTGCCTTCGTGGCTGCGCCCCCGCGCGCCCTCGACCCGATGAAAGCGCTCGAACAGGCGCGGCAGTTCGGAATCGAGGATGCCCGTACCGGAATCGCTCACCCGGAGCTCGGCGCCCTCGCCGACCGGCCTCAGCGACACCGCGATCGCGCCCTGGAAGGTGAACTTGAAGGCGTTCGACAGCAGGTTGAGGACGACCGTCTCCCACATGCCGCGGTCGACATGAACCGGACCGGGAAGCGGCGGGCAGTCGACGACGAGGCTCAGCCCGGCCCGCTCGCAGGCCGAGCGGAAACCGCTCGCCAGTTCCGCCGTGTAGGACGCGAGGTCGGTCGGCTCGTAGCGCGCCTGGGTCCGCCCGGCCTCGATGCGTGAGAAGTCCAGGAGCGCGTTGACGAGCTTGAGCAGGCGCTGCCCGTTGCGATGGACCACCTTCAGGTTCTCGCGATGGTCCGGCATCCGCTCCGGCTCGGCCTGCAGCACCTCCTCCAGCGGCCCCAGCATCAGGGTCAGCGGCGTGCGGAACTCGTGGCTGATGTTCGAGAAGAACACCGTCTTGGCGCGGTCGATCTCGGCCAGCATCTCGGCCCGCCGCCGCTCGGCCTCGTAGGTCTGGACGTTGGTGATGGCCGCGGCGATCTGCCCCGCCACCAGTCCCAGGAAGCGCCGGTAACCGTCGTCGAACAGGCGGAACGGATTCAGGCCGACGACGAGAAGGCCGGCCCGGCCCGCCTCGCCGCTGGCCGGGATCGGGATCGCCGCGGCCTGGGCCGGCGGGCGGCGCCAGACGCCCGGCGGCAGGTCGGCACCGAACTTCGCCGCCAGATCGCCGACCAGCACCGGGTCATGGAGCGTCGGGGTGAAGGGCCACACCGACGTGCCGTCCACCGCCAGCGTTTCCGGAGCCGCAGGATGGCCGCGCCCGATGCCGCAGGACCCGGCGAGGGCGGCGCTGGCCCCATCGGGCTCGGCCACATAGAGCAGCGCGAAGGGCATGTCCCGCGGGTTGGTGGCGAGCGCCTGGGCGCTGCGCTCGCACACCTCAGGCAGGGTCCGGGCGTCGGCGGTGCCGGCGGCCAGATCGCGCAGCAGGGTGAGCTGCCGTTCGCCGATGATCCGTTGCGTGTCGTCGGAGTTGGCGCAGATGATGCCGCCGGGGCTGCCGTCGTCGTCGGGAACCGGGCTGTAGGAGAAGGTGTAGTAGGTCTCCTCCGGATAGCCGTTGCGCTCCATGACAAGGAGCTGCCCCTCGACGTAGGTCCCCTCGTCGCCCGTCATGGCGGTTGCCAGCATCGGGCCGATGTCGCCCCAGATCTCCCGCCACACGACCGAGGTTGGCCGCCCAAGCGCCCAGGGGTGCTTGCCGCCGATGATTGATTTGTAGGCATCGTTGTAGAGATAGATCAGGTCCTGGCCCCAGCCGATCCAGATCGGCTGGCGGGAGGTCAGCATGATCCGCACCGCCGTCTTCAGGCTGAGCGGCCAGTCCTCGGGCGGACCGAGCACCGTCGATGCCCAGTCGAACGCGCGCATCTGGGCGCCCATCTCGCCGCCGCTGGCGAGGAAATCGGGAGCGGTGGAGACGTCGGTCTCGTTGGACATGCGCAGGCGTCCCGTCCTTTATTCCAAACCCCCCTTACAACAGGGGCGCGGCCATTGCCGCACAGCGGGACGCCACTTTAAGCTGATCCATGGGGCGGCGGCGAGAAACGATTTGTTAGCCCAATAGCCATAGGCCGAGACTTAAAACCCGGAAGCAGTGGCCGCGGGATCGCCGCTCAGGCGAAGCGCTTCGCTCCGGCGACGCACAGCACAATCAGCCCGGTCACGGCGATCATGCTCCAGGCCACCGGCTCGTTCAGCAGAAGACCCGCCAGCGACAGCCCGAAGAAGGGTTGAAGCAGCTGCAACTGCCCGACCCCGGCGATGCCGCCGAGCGCGAGCCCGCGGTACCAGAAGACGAAGCCGATCAGCATGCTGAAGACGGAAACGTAGGCGAGGCCGATCCAGGCCGGGGTTTCGATGCCCGTCCAGGCGTCCGGCATGGTCGCGAGCGCCAGCCCGCCCATCACCGGCATCGTCAGTACGAGCGCCCAGGAAATCACCTGCCAGCCGCCGAGACGGCGCGACAGCACCGCGCCCTCGGCGTAGCCCAGCCCGCAGAGCAGGATGGCCGCCACCATCAGGCCGGCCCCGGTCAGCGACGCGCCGCCGCCCTGCGCCAGGGCGAAGCCGACGACTGCGAGGCTGCCCAGACCCGAGAACAGCCAGAAGACCGGCTTCGGCCGCTCCCGACCGCGCAGAACGCCGAACAGCGCCGTGGACAGCGGCAAGAGACCGATGAAGACCATGGAGTGCGCGGAGGTGATGTGCCGAAGCGCCAGCGCGGTGAGCAGCGGAAAACCGACGACCACGCCGAGCGCCACCACCGTGAGCGGCGCGAGGTCGCGGCGCAGCGGGCGGGCCTGCCGCAGCACGGCCAGCAGAACGGCCGCCAGCACGGCGGCGATCAGCGCCCGTGCCGAGGTCAGGAACAGAGGTGTGAAGCTGCCCACCGCGACGCGCGTCGCCGGCAGCGATCCGCTGAAGATGAGCACGCCCAACAACCCGCTGCCCCAGCCTGCCGTCACCCACCGCATCCCGTCATCCTTTCCAATCCCGTGCCCGTTGTGGCGCGAGCCTAGCCCGGCGGAGGCAGGCGGAGACAGCGACGGTCCCACACAATTTCACCGAACTGTACTGATACCGGGAGCATTACAGACGCCGGAGGGACATGACGGAAAGCGGGATGGGCATGCGGCCCCGATCAAACCGGCGACGTCGGATTCCAGGCGTGGCCATGTTCACGAAAGCTTGGACATCGGCGTCCGACTCATGGCGCCTCCGATGACCTTCGACGGGTGCAACCTTCATCGGATGTCCAGCAGCCGAAGGCATCAGGCCTTCCAGGAGCCGAGCAGCACCTCCAGAAAGCGCGCCGCCATTGGCGACAGAATGGCGCCATGACGCCGAACGACACCGATGGTTCGGGAAATCTTCGGATGGCTCAGCGGGATGGTCCGGATGATGGGATGGCCCGAGGCCGGGGTGGCGAGCTTGGGCAGGACCGCGACACCGAGCCCGGCCTCCACCAGCCCGAGCGAACTGGCGAGGTGCGTGATCTCGTAGGACCAGTTGAGCTTCAGGCCGTGCTGCGCCAGGGCGTTGTCGATCAGCGCCCGGTTGCCGCTGGTGCGCCCCACGGTGATGACCCGATGCGCCGCCAACTCGTCCCAGCCGACCTCCCGCTGGGAGGCCAGCGGATGATCGTGCCGGCAGGCGACGACGAACGGGTCCTCGGCCAGCGGTGTGAACTCGATGTCCGGGTGTGACGTGCCGATGAAGTTGATGCCGAAATCGGCCTCGCCGCGGGCCACCGCCTCCAGCCCCTCGTTGGCGCCGAGGTCCAGGATGCGGATGCGGATCCGCGGGAACGCGACGCTGAAGCGGCTGATCGCGTTCGGCAGGAAGTAGAACACCGCCGTCGGGACGGAGGCGATGGTGATCTGCCCGCCGCTCCGCGCCCCCAGGTCGCTGATGCCCAACAGCGATGACTCGAACTCGTCCAGGAAGCGCCGGACCTTGGGCATGAAGTCGCGTCCGACCATGGTCAGGGCGACATGGCGGGTCGAGCGCTCAAACAGGGCGACGCCCAGCGTGTCCTCCAGCTTCTGGATGCGGCGGCTGAGCGCCGGCTGCGAGAGGTTCAGCAGCTCGGCGGCGCGGTTGAAGCTGCCCAGTTCGGCCACCGCCACGAAGGCTCTCAGATCGACCAGTTCGAAATTCATGCCCGGCTCCCCGCGGCGGCACCTATTGATGCGTGAAACGCAATAATATCCCGAATCATTGCATTTAACAAATACGGTTCCGGCGCTGAATATCGGTCCATCGGCTTTCTTCGCCGCGACGGCGAGACCAAGAGACAGCAAGCGCCATGAACCACCTGACGAGCCGCCAGATCGGCATTCCCTGCGTGATGATGCGCGGCGGGACCTCCCGCGGGCCCTTCTTCCTGGCATCCGACCTTCCAGCATCCCCGGCGGAGCGCGACGCCCTTCTGCTCTCCGTCATGGGGGCGGGGAACGACCTGGGGATCGACGGAATCGGCGGCGGCAATCCCTTGACCAGCAAGGTCGCCATCGTCGGTCCCGCCACCCTGGCCGGCGCGGACGTGGACTATCTGTTCGCCCAGGTGCGGGTGCAGGAAGGGATCGTCGACACCTCGCCCAACTGCGGCAACATGCTCGCCGCGGTCGCCCCCTTCGCCATCGAGGCCGGGCTGGTCCCGGCGACGGACGGCGTGACGGTGGTGCGCATCCACAACGTCAACACCGGCAAGCTGATCGAGGCGCGCGTCCAGACCCCGGACGGCCGGGTGACCTACGAGGGTGAGGCTGTCATCGACGGCGTGCCCGGCACCGCGGCGCCCATCCATCTCGCCTTCCTTGACGCGGCGGGCGCCAACACCGGCCGGCTGCTGCCCACCGGGGCGCCGGTCGACCGGATCATCGGGATCGATGGAATCGGCGGGATCGAGGTTTCCTGCATCGACGCCGCCATCCCGGTGATGCTGGTTCGCGCCGCCGACCTCGGCAAGACGGGGCACGAGCCGATGGACAGCTACCGGCTCGATCGCGGCTTCATGGCCCGGCTGGAGACGCTGCGCGTGGAGGCCGGCCGCCGCATGGGCTTCGCCAACGCCGCCGGCATGGTGATCCCCAAGCCCGTCCTGCTGGCGCCGCCGACGCGCGGCGGCACCTTGGCCGTCCGCTATTTCATGCCGCACGACTGCCACCGGGCGATGGCCATCACCGGGGCCGTCGCCACCGCGACCGCCTGCACCATCCCGGGAACCGTGGCCTCCGCGCTGGCTGGACGGATGGCCCTGCCCGGCGACGTCACCTTCGAGCATCCGGCCGGCCGGCTGACCGTCCGCCTCGATCCGGGCGCCGGTCAATCCGCCCCCACCGCCAGCATCCTGCGCACGTCACGACGCCTGTTCGAGGGAACCGTGTTCGCACGGCCATCGGATCCGCCGCGGGCCGCCATGGCCGCCTGACCCAACAGCACACCGAGGAGGAAACGCCATGCGCCTACAAACGGGAGAACAAAACCCGGCGCCGACCGAGCCCAAAGCCGTCCACCCCAAAGCCATCTACAAGGCCCTCTACTTCCAGGTCGTCGTCGGCCTGACCCTTGGCATCCTGGCCGGTCACTTCTGGCCGGACCTCGGCGCCTCGCTGAAGCCGCTCGGCGACGGGTTCGTCAAGCTGGTCAAGATGATGATCGCGCCCGTCGTCTTCTGCACCATCGTCAGCGGCATCACCAGCCTCAACGACACCCGCGAGATCGGCAAGACGCTGGTCAAGTCGATGGCGCTGTTCTACGCGCTGACGGTGGCGGCGCTGCTCATCGGGCTGGCCGCAGTCATGATCATCGAGCCCGGCGTCGGCATGCACGTGTCGGCGGCGTCGCTCGACCCCACGGTGGCGGCGCGTTACGCCAAGCAGGCGGCTCCGGTCGGCTTCACCGATTTCGTGCTGCACATCATCCCGCATTCCTTCTTCGGCGCCTTCGCCGAGGGCGAGGTGCTGCCGGTGCTGCTCATCTCCGTCCTGGTCGGCTTCGGGCTGACGCGGGTCGGCAAGGCCGGCGAGCCGGTGGTCCAGGGCATTGAATCCTTCTCCCATGTGCTGTTCGCCGCCTTCGGCTTCATCATGAAGCTGGCCCCGATCGGTGCCTTCGGCGCGATGGCCTTCACCGTCGGCAAATACGGGATCGACTCCATCGGTTCGCTCGGCCTGCTGATCCTCACCTTCTACGTCGCCTGCGGCTTCTTCCTGGTGGTCGTCATCGGCACGCTGGCGCGGCTGCACGGCTTCAGCCTGTGGAAGGTGCTGCGCTACTTCCGCGAGGAACTGCTGATCGTCCTCGGCACCTCGTCCTCCGAGCCGGTCCTGCCGCGCGTGCTGCAGAAGCTGGAGGCGCTGGGTTGCAAGAAGGGCGTGTCCGGCCTCGTGCTGCCCATGGGCTATTCCTTCAACCTGGACGGCACGGCGATCTACCTGACGCTGGCCTCCCTGTTCATCGCCCAGGCCTGCGACATCCACCTGTCGGCCGGCCAGATCTTCGCCATGCTCGGCGTCATGCTGCTGACCTCGAAGGGAGCTGCGGGCGTCACCGGCAGCGGCTTCGTCGCCCTGGTCGCCACGCTGACGGTGATGCCGGACCTTCCCGTGGCGGGCGTCGCTCTGCTCGTCGGCATCGACCGCTTCATGTCCGAGGCCCGCGCCCTGACCAGCATCATCAGCAACTGCGTCGCCAGCATCGTCGTCTCGATCTGGGAGAGCGCCTGCGACCGCGAGGTCCTGCAGCGGGAGCTGAACCAGAGCTACGCCAGCACCGAGCGGTGCCTGGAGGAGAAGGGCGACGTCACCGTCCTGCCGCTGAACGTCCGGACCCCCGCCCAGCCGTCGCACTGATCTGGCACAGGCCGCTCCCATGCATTGAGGACGCCACCATGAACGCTTCCACCGCCAACTTCGGGGATTGGATCGGCCGGACCGAGACCGTGTCCGACACTGTCACCCCCACCCCCTACGCCGCGCTGTCGGCTACGCTGGACCGGCCCGCCGAGCGCCCTCCGGTCGGCACCCCGCTCCCGCCGCTGTGGCATTGGCTGTACTTCCTGCCGCTGCACCGCCAGTCGGAGATTGGGGCGGACGGGCATGCCAAGCGCGGCGGCTTCCTGCCCCCGGTGCCGCTGCCCCGCCGGATGTGGGCCGGCAGCCAGTTCGAGTTCCACAGCCCCCTGCGCGTCGGCGACGCCCTGACCCGGACATCGACCATCCATGACGTGACCGAGAAGTCCGGGCGTACCGGCCCGCTGGTCTTCGTCAAGGTCCGCCACGAGATCCGCCGCGCCGGCGAAACCGCGGTCGCGCTGACCGAGTTCCACGACATCGTCTACCGCGAGGCGGCCACGCCGCAGGATGCGCCGCCGGAGCCCCGGCCGGCGCCGGCGGACGCGGTCTGGGAGACGCGCTGGGTTCCCGACGACGTGCTGCTGTTCCGCTACTCGGCGCTGACCTTCAACGGCCATCGCATCCACTATGACCGGCGCTACGTGACGGAGGTGGAGGGCTATCCCGGGCTGATCGTGCACGGTCCGCTGATCGCCACCCTGCTGCTCGACCTGCTGCGCCACCGGCTGCCGGAGGCCGAGGTCGCCTCCTTCCGCTTCAAGGCGGTGCGGCCGACCTTCGACATCAACCCCTTCTCGGTGTGCGGCACGCCGCTCGCCGACGGCAAGACGGTCCACCTGTGGGCCAAGGACCACGAAGGCTGGCTGACCATGGACGCCACCGCGGTCCTGACGTGAGGACGAGCAATATGAAACCCCTGGCCCCTATGAAACCGTTGTCCGGCATCACCGTCGTCACCCTGGAGCACGCCATCGCCGCCCCCTTCGCGACGCGGCAGCTCGCCGACCTCGGCGCCCGCGTCATCAAGGTGGAGCGTCCCGGCGTCGGCGACTTCGCCCGCGGCTACGACGAGCGGGTGCGCGGCGTCGCCTCGCACTTCGTGTGGACCAACCGCTCGAAGGAAAGCCTGACGCTCGACGTCAAGCACCCGGAGGCGCAGGCGATCCTCAAGCGCCTGATCCGCGAGCAGGCCGACGTGGTGGTGCAGAACCTCGCGCCCGGCGCAGCGGCCCGCCTCGGCCTGTCCTACGAGGCGCTGTCCGCCGGGAAGCCGGAAATCATTGTCTGCGACATCTCTGGCTACGGCGGCGACGGTCCCTACCGGGACAAGAAGGCCTACGACCTGCTGATCCAGGGCGAGTCCGGCTTCCTGTCGGTGACCGGCACGCCGGAGACGCCCGCCAAGGCCGGCCCGTCCATCGCCGATATCTCCGCCGGGATGTACGCCTACAGCAACATCCTGGCGGCGCTTCTGCAGCGCTAGCAGACGGGACGCGGCTGCCGCATCGATGTCTCCATGCTGGAGTCGCTGGTGGAGTGGATGAGCTACCCGCTCTACTACGCCTTCGATGGCGCGCCGCCGCCGGCCCGCACCGGCGCCAGCCACGCCACCATCTACCCCTACGGCCCGTTTCCGGCCGGCGACGGCAAGACGGTGCTGCTCGGCCTGCAGAACGAGCGCGAATGGGTGGCCTTCTGCGAGACGGTGCTGCAACGCCCCGAGCTGGCGCGGGAGGAGCGCTTCTCCAGCAACTCCCGCCGCAACGCGGCGCGCGACGAGTTGCGCGGGATCATCGTGACGGCCTTCGCCGGCCTGACCGCCGAGGAGGTGGTCGCCCGGCTGGAGCGGGCCTCCATCGCCAACGCCCAGGCCAACGCCATGCAGGACGTCTGGAACCACCCGCAACTGGCGGCCCGCGACCGCTGGCGCACGGTGGAGACCCAGAACGGGCCGGTGCCGGCCCTGCTGCCGCCGGGCATGGCGAGCAACGGGAACGCGCGCATGGATCCGGTGCCAGCGCTCGGCCAGCACACCGATTCCATCCTTGCCGGGCTGGGCTACGCCCCCGGCGACATCGCCCGGCTGCGCGACGCGAAGGCGATCTGAGCCACATCCTGCGCCGCGGCCCGAACGGAAAGCCATTTTAGAGAGGACCCGAACCATGCCGTCCACGATCATCGACTCCGCCATCTTCGGCGACATCTTCAGCACCCCGGCCATGCGCGCGGTCTGGTCGGACGAGAACCGGACGCGCAAATACCTGGACATCGAGGCCGCACTCGCCCGCGTCCAGGGCCGCCTGGGCATCATCCCGCAGGAGGCCGCCGACGAGATCGTCGCCAACTGCTCGCTCGACAAGATCGACATGGCGACGCTGAAGGCGCAGACGGAGCGCATCGGCTATCCGGTGCTGGGCGTCGTCTCGCAGCTCAACGCGCTGTGCCGCGACCGGCTTGGCGAATACTGCCACTGGGGCGCCACCACGCAGGACATCACCGACACCGCCACGGTCCTGCAGATGCGCGAGGCGCTGGACCTCGTGGACGAGGATCTGGCGGGCCTGTCGGCGGCCCTGGCGACTCTCGCCAAGCGCCACCGGGACACGCCGATGATCGGCCGCAGCAACCTGCAGCAGGCGGTGCCGGTGACCTTCGGCTACAAGATGGCCGGGCTGCTGTCGGCGGTGGAGCGCCATCGCGAGCGGCTGGCCCAGCTCCGCCCGCGCGTGCTGATGGGCGAGTTCGCCGGAGCGTCCGGCACGCTGGCCTCCCTGGAGCACGGCGCCATGGAGACCCAGGCCGGGCTGATGGAGGAGCTGGGCCTCGCCCAGCCGGTGATCGCTTGGCACACCATCCGCGACACCATCGCCGAGGTGGGCTGCTTCCTGGGCTTGGTTGGCGGCACGCTGGGCAAGCTGTCGATGGACGTGAAGCTGATGATGCAGACGGAGGTCGGCGAGGTTTACGAGCCCTTCGCGCATGGCCGCGGGTCGAGCAGCACCATGCCGCAGAAGCGCAACCCGATCTCCAGTTGCTACATCCACGCGTCGATCTCCGTGCTGCGCCAGCACACGGCGGCCCTGCTCGACGCCATGGTGGCCGACCACGAGCGGTCGACCGGCCCGTGGGAGATCGAGTGGATCGTCCTGCCGGAGGCCTTCTGCCTGCTGGCCGGCGCCCTGAAACAGGCGCGGTTCGTGGTGAGCGGGCTGGAGGTCGATGCCGAACGGATGCGCGCGAACCTGGAGATGACCAACGGGCTGGTGGCGTCCGAGGCGGTGATGATGGGGCTCGGCCGCCACATCGGGCGCGAGTACGCCCATGACCTCGTCTACGACCTCTGCCGCGAGGCGGTGCGCCAGAACCGGCCGCTGCTCGACCTCCTGGCCGAGACACCGGAGATCAGCGCCTGCCTCAGCCGCGCCGAACTGGCCAAGCTCTGCGATCCGGCCAATTACCTGGGCCAGTCCGGGGTGATGGTCGATCGTGTTCTGGACCGTATCAAAAAGCCCGTACGCGGCTGAGACTTGCCAGGGAAGACTGAACGCCGGTCGTCGGATCGGCTGTTCCGCTTCCGGAACGGCACCGTGGGCGGCATCCAGGGCGCCCACGGTGCGCTTCTTCTCCGATTGTGCCGGCGCTCCGATCACGCCGGTGCTGTTCTCGGGATGCCCGCAGCCCGACGCAAGTCGCAACCGCGCGTCCAGGTGCCGAAGTTCGTTCGCATCGGCGCTGGATGATCCCCACCGGCCGGCTGCACACCGCGCCATTGCTCACCGCCACGACTCCCGTGGACTCAGCGATGCCGCGAAGCATCGACGACGCCTATGATTGAGCGCCGCGTCCGTCAGCGCCCTGGTCTCGTCAAGGAAGCCAGCGGAAGGTTCTCGTCGGCCGCCTGTTCGGGCGTGATGACGGCCTTGTGGTCCAACAGCTTGCGGCCGACCATATGGTCCGCCGGACGGTTGATGGAATCGATGGCCACCAGCGCGTCCCGGCGGAAATAGAAGGCGGAGAAGCGACGGTCCTGCGGCGAGCCGCGCAGCACGATCCGATCATGATCGGCGGACAGGCCGACGATCTGCAGCTTCACGTCATACTGATCGGACCAGAACCAGGGCGCCGCCGTGAAGGGACGCTCCCGCCCCAGCAGCGCGGCGGCGGCCGACCTGCCCTGCTCGACGGCGTTCTGGACGGACTCCAGCCGCAGCAGGGTCCCCGTGGTGGTGCGACGGGCCGTGCAGTCGCCGACCGCGACGATGGCCGGATCGCCGGTGCGGGCGCAGTCGTCCACCAGGACGCCGCTGTCGCACGCCAGCCCGCAGCCTTCGGCCAGCGCCGTGTTAGGGACGATCCCCACGCCGACCACCACCAGATCCGCCGGATGCGGGCGTCCGTCGGCGGTGCGCACGGCGGCCACGCGGCCCCCCTGCCCATCCAGCCCGACGACCTTGGCCCCCAGCTCGACCATCACGCCCTGGGAGCGGTGCAGGTCGGCGTAGAAGGCTGCCAGGAACGGCGTCGCCGAGCGGGCGAGCAGCCGGTCCGCCGCCTCCAGGATGGTCACCTCCAGGCCACGCTTGCGCGCCGCCGCCGCGACCTCCAGCCCGATGTAGCCGCCACCGATCACCACCACCCGCGCCGCCCGCTCGAGCGCCGCGCGAATCCGCCGGGCGTCGTCCAACGACCGCAGGCCCAGAACGCCGTCCAGCTCATCACCGCTTATCGGCAGACGGCGCACCCGTGCGCCGGTGGCAAGCGCCAGCCCGCGATAGCCCAGGCGGCGCCCGTCCTCCAGGCGGACTTGGCGGGCGGAGCGGTCGATGGCGGCGACCCGCGTCCCGCTGAGTAGGGCGATGCGCTGCCGCTCGAAGAATTCGGCGCCGCGGATGGCGAGTTGCGCCTCCTCCATCGTGCCGGCGAGAATCGCCTTGGACAGCGGCGGCCGGTGATAGGGGGCCGCGGCCTCCTCGCCGATCAGCGTGATCGGGCCGTCATAGCCCTCGGCGCGCAGGGATTCGGCGACCTGCAAGCCGCCCTGCCCCGCCCCGACGATGACCATTCCCACTTCCGCTTGCGCCGGGCCGCCCATCAGCTCTGGGCCTCCGGCAGGCGCACCACGATGCCGTCCAGCGCGTCGCTCACCCGGACCTGGCAGGACAGGCGGCTGTTGCTCCGCCGCTCCGACGCCGTGCAGCCGAGCATCTCCTCCTCCGTCTCGCTGGGCGGCGGAAGAAAGTCGACGAGTGCCTCGTCCACGTAGCAGTGGCAGGTCGCGCAAGCGCAGGAGCCGCCGCACTCGCCCTCGATGCCGGCGACGCCGCTTTGCACCGCGCCCTGCATCAGGGTCCAGCCCGTCGGGATGTCCACGACCTGCTCCAGGCCGTCGTGCTCGATGAAGGTGACCTTCGCCATGACCGAAACTTCCTTTGGAAAACCGTGTTCAGCGTCGTGGCGCGGCCGGAGCCTTTCCCCCGGCCGCGCCATCGTCCCCGCGATCAGCCGACCGCCAGTTCGAGGCGGGTCGGGCTGCGGAAGGTGGTGGAGGGCATCCAGGGCAACTGGTCCTGCACCCGGACGAACTCCGGCACGCGCTTCAGGAACTCCTCGCAGGCGACGCGGGCGGCCAGACGGGCGAAGGCGGTGCCGAGGCAGGCGTGGACGCCGCCGCCGAATCCCAGATGCCCCTTCGGCTTGCGGTCGATGTCGTAGAGATGCGCGTTGACGAAGCGCCGCTCGTCGCGGTTCCCCGATCCGTAGGCGAGGCAGACGAAATCACCGGCGTGCATCGTCTGGCCGTGCAGCGCGACGTCCTTCTGCAGGCAACGGCGGAAGCGCTGGGCCGAGGTGTTGAAGCGCAGCGATTCCTCGATGGCGTCGGGGATCAGCGCCGGGTTGGCGGCGAGCCGGCGGCGCGCGTCGGCGTGGTCGGCGAGGTTCAGGGCGAACATCGCGAGGAAGCCCGACAGGGATTCGATGCCGGCCATGATCAGCGTGGTGATGGTCATCTGCACCTCGCGGTCGGCCAGCTTCTCGCCGGCGACCTCGGCCTGGATCAGGGCGGTGATGAGGTCATCGCCGGGCTCACGCTTGCGCAGCTCCACCAGCTCCTTGGCGTATTCGCTCATCCACTGGAAGGCGGCGAGATGCTCCGGCCCCTTCTGGCGGGTGCGGGGATCGGACTGCACCATCAGCACGGCCTTGTCGCGCACCATCCGCTCGTTCTCGCGCGGCAGGTTGAACAGGCCGAACAGCACGTCCACCGTGACCTTGCTGGAAACGTCGCCGACGAAGTCGAAGGTCTTCTCCCCCTGCACGGCGTCCAGCGCCCGGTTGGCCGAGGCGCGCACCGGCTCGGTCAACCCTTCCACCGCCTTCTTGGTGAAGGCGAACTGGACGATGCTGCGCAGGCGGTCGTGGCGGGGCGGATCGGTGGTGCCCAACGTGTTGCCGGCGCGGTTGGGCATCTCGTCCATCAGGTTGCCCTTGGCCGAAGAATAGGTTTCCCAGTCGTTCAGCGCGGTGACGATGTCGTCGTAACGCGACAGCACCCACATGTTGGCTTCCTCGCTCCAGAAGCAGGGATGCTCGTCGCGCAAGGTCTTGTAAAAAGGAAACGGGTCGGCATCGACGGCCAGGGAGTAAGGATCGAAACGGAACATCGGGCGCAGTCCTCCGACACCCGCGGCGGCGGGCGGCCAATTGGCGGTTTTTGGTTTGGATCGACGCGAACCGTTCAGGTCGCGAACAATTGCATCCTAGACGGGTTCGCCTTTGCGGCGGAATGGACGAAGCGGAAGGAAAATTGTACTTTTTCGACAAACGAAGGCGCGGGGGAGAACGGCATGGAGCAGGCAGCGAAGGGGACGGCGCAGACACGGTCCGGCGCGGTGCCGCTGTTCGCCCTCTACGGCGAGGAGGCCCGTCTCACCGACGCCGAATTCATCCACATCGAGGACATCGAAAGCCGCAGCCGCCTCTATGACTGGGGCATCGGCTCCCACACCCACCGCGGGCTGTTCCAGCTGGTGGCGGTGCTCGACGGCGGGGCGCGCGTGCAGATCGACGACCGGATGGCGGAGGTCGCAGCCCCCTGCGTGATCGTCGTTCCCCCGGCGGTGGTGCATTCCTTCCAGTTCCGGCCGGGCAGCCACGGCTATGTGCTGACGGTGGCCGAGGTGATGCTGTTCGACGGGGCCAGCGCGCAGAGCCGGCCGCTGTTCGAGGCGCTGTTCCTGCGCCCGTGCCTGATCGATTTCACCGACGCCCCGGCGGCGGCGGAGCGCGTCTCCACGCTGCTCAATCAACTGATGACGGAGTTCCGCTGGCCGCAGCTCGGCCGGTCGGCGATGTGCGAGTGGCTGCTGCGCGGCGTCCTGCTGCTGCTGGAACGCCAGCGAGCGGCGGCGGCCGGCGCCGACCCGGCGGAGCGCGTGCGCACCGAGCTGTTCGCCCGCTTCCGCGCGCTGGTCGAGGACCATTTCACCGAACATTGGACGATCCCGCGCTACGCGGACGCGCTGGGGATCACGGAATCGCGGCTGAACCGCCTGTGCCGGCATCTCGCCGGCCGCTCCGCCTTCGAGGTGGTGCAGGACCGCCTGCTGCTCGAAGCGAAGCGCCGTCTGGTCTACATCGCCGCACCGGTGGCGATGATCGCCTATGAGCTGGGCTTCCAGGACCCCGGCTACTTCAACCGGGTCTTCAAGAGGCTGACCGGGAAGACGCCGGCCGCCTTCCGGCGCGCGGCGCGGGCCGAATAACGCGAACCGTTCGTCACCGCTCGACCGGATCGAGCCGCGCCAGAATGGCGTCGGCCAACGCCCGGTAATCGCTCTCGCCGATGGCGTGGGCGTCCAGTTTGAGGTCGCCGACGCGCTGCTGCCAGTCGACGGCGGCGCGGGCCATGCCACCGGCCAAACCCAGTTCATCGACGGTGCGCGCGACCTCGCGCATCTCGGCGGCGCGGCGGACGCCGTGGGTCATGACGCGCTCCTGCATATAGGCGGCGCGCTCCTTGAAGCCGAAACCGGGGTAGGTGACGTCCAGGGACTCCAGCACCATCTCGTCCACCCCGGCCTTGCGCCCGGCCAGCACGCATTCGAGGAACAGCGCCTCCAACCCCTTCATCATGACGCTGCGGATCATCTTGATGGAGGAGGCGGTGCCGACCGGTCCCGCCGCCTCCCTGGCGCTCATCTCCAGGGCCGACAGGGCGGCCAGAGCCTCGGCGGCGTGCGGACCGGCGACCAGCAGCGGCGTTTTATGAAGCTTCGGATGGACCGGCGCCATCACCGCCAGATCGACGTAGCGCCCGCCGGCAGCCTCGACCGCCTGCGCCGATTCCCGCTTGGTGCCGGGCGCGCAGGAATTGCCGTCGAAGAACAGGGCGCCGGGCGCGAGATGGGTGGCGGCGTTGCGGGCGGCGGCCTGTGCCTGATCGGCAGTGACCAGCGAGAAAACCAGCGCGGCCCCGGCCAGGGCATCCTCGACCCGCTCGGCGCCGGTCACTCCGGCCGTCACGTAGTCGGCCCATTTGCGGGCGCGCACCACCCCGTCGGCGGACCCGGTCTTGACGTCAAAGGCGGCGACCGTGTCCGCCAGCCCGGCGCTCCGCCAGCCGGACCGGAAGGCCGACGCCGCCTCCCCGAAACCGATGAAGGCCACCTTGTCCGTCCGCCGATCCTGCACCGTCATCGCCGCCTCCGCCCGTCCGTACGCTGGGAGTCCATCTCCCTTCCAACGGGCATGGCTAGCACGCCGGCACTCCGCCGGCGTCATTCAATGACGGATCATCCTATCCAATTTTTGAATAGCGCTTCCTGCGCGCTTTGAATGGCCGCTCACGGGCGGGGGACCGGCGAGACGGCCTGCTTCCCGGCCTTGCGGAGCAGGTCGAGGAAATGCGCCTGCGTCGCGGTCGGGCGCCATCCCCGGCGCACGGTGAGGCCGATGGTGCGCTCGGTGTTGGCCAGCTCCACCGGCAGGATGACCAGCAGGCCCAGCTCATGCTCATGCCGGATCTGGTGCGCCGAGATCAGCGTCAGCCGGTCGCTGCCCAGCAGAAGGCCGCGCACCAGGATCTGCGAGCTGGTCTCGACCAGCCCGCGCGGCGGCCCGTCGGCGAACAGCGCCTCGAACCGGTCGCGCGTCGGCGTGCCGCGGCGTGGGACCACCCATTGGCACCCCGCCAGCTCCTCCAGCGTCAGCTTCGGACGGCGGGACAGCGGGTGGAAGGCGCGCGCGACCACGACCAGCGGGTCTTCGAACAGGGGTTCCTGCACGACGTCGTCGATGGGCAGCGGATCGCGCAGCGCGCCGATCAGTACATCGATCTCGCCGTGGCGCAGCCCGTGCAACAAGTCGTCGTAGGGGCCATCGAGAACGTCGAACTGGACGTCCGGACGCTCGCGCACCAGCGCGTTGACGGCGGTCGGCAGGATGAAGGGGCGTGACAACGGCATGCTGCCGACGACGATGCGGGCGGTGTCGCCGCCCAGCCCTTCGCCGACCTCCGCGAAGCCCTGCTCCAGCTCCGTGATCGCCAGTTTCACATGCTGGACCAGCGCCTTGGCGGCGGGGGTCAACGCGATGCCGGCGGCGGTCCGCGTGAACAGCGGCATGCCGGCCAGCCGCTCCAGGTCACGGGCGGCGCGGTGCAGGGTGGGTTGCGAGATGCCGACGGTGCGTGCCGCGAGGCTGAAATTTCCGGCGTCGGCGACCGCGGCCAGCGCCCGGATCTGCGCCGCGGTCAGAAGCTGGTCGAAATCCGCCACACCGCGCAGGCCGCCCTTGCGCCCGCCGATGCGGACGGCCTCGCGCGTGCCGGTGCGCAGGCGGTCCAAGGCACGCTCCACGCGGTCGAGGAAAAGCACGCCCATGGCGGACACCGCCATGCCGTCCGGCCGCCGCTCGAACAGGGGGGTGCCGACCTCCTCCTCCAGCTTGGCGATGGCCTGGGTGATGGCGGGCTGGGACAGATGCACATGCTCCGCCGCCTGACTGATGCTGCCGCGCCGCGCCACCTCGCGGAAGGCCCGCAAATGCCGGATGTTGGGAATGCCGTTCATTCGGACTTTCCTGCTCCACAGCATCGCTGCCGGAGTAGCCATAGCAAAATTCAATGGCTCCAGCTTATCGTCGGGACGCCGTCCGGTAAAGGGGCCGGGCCGTGGAGAGCGTTACACCGCCGCCGCGCGCTTGACCGCCTCCATCATGCCGACAAAGCCCTGGGCCAAACGGTATGGCCCCTGCGGATCGGCCGCCTGGGCGAAGCATGCGCGAAGCCGGTCCCAGTCGGGTGCCGGGCATATCTCCTCGAACCAGGGGCCATGCTTCCGCCACGGGGCGAGCGCCCCCGCGACGTCGGCCGGCAAGACGCGTCCGCCGTCGCGTTCCTGCTCCAGGAAGGCCAGGGCCGACCGGCAGCCGCCGACCATGTTCTCGGCGAAGACACCGAGGCTGTCCGGGTGCAGGCGGGGGCGCCCATCCGGGTCGATGTAGAGGATGGGCAAGACCGGAGCCAGCCGCGGGAACAGGGTGTTCGCCCAGATGGTCCCGCCCCAGTAGACCTGGGCGATCTGGGCGAAGTGGGCCACCTCGACGACCGGTTCGAGCCCGCTCGCCTCCAGGGGCAGGATCTCGACCTTGGGCTTGGTGACGGTCACGGTGTCGTTGGCCACGTCGACGTAGAGGGCGCCGACCTGCATGGCGTTCTGGAAATAGCTGCCACGCAGCGCCCCCCAGATCGGGGACAGGCGACCGCCCTCCCGGACGAAGGCCGCAAGGGCCTGCGTGATTGGCGTGTCCGGCGCGGCGATCCGCCGTCGCAGCCGCTCGAAGACGGCATCGCTGATTTCGCGGCAGAAACCCTTCGGATAAGCGTAGCGGCGCTTCGGGAAGGTCAGCCGGCCCTCGTCCCGATCCCGATCGACGCCATGACGCAGGTCCAGCATCAGCGCTTCCAGAGCGGCAAGGTGAGGGCCGAGCCACCGCTCCGTCAGGGCGCGCATCCCCTCGTCGGGCGGAACCAGGCGGCGGTGGCCCTGCCAGAGCCGCAACTGGCGGTCCAACGGAGTTTCGGTGCCCGTCGGCGGACGGAAGGGATCGGTGTGAGTCACGGGCGGGCGGTCTCCGGGAAAGCGGCAACCGTCCATTCGGGCCGCAAAGCCAACCCGGGCGGAGCGGCGCGCGGCATCCCCGATCTGGTCCTCGCCCAGGCTGATCCCGGACAGGTAACGCCATCGCCAGGCCGGAGGTCAATCTTGCCGAGGCGCCGACCTGTTTCAGCCGGCGGCCCTGGCGGGACCGATGGTCCCGGTGACCGTCCGCGAGTTGCCGACCGGCGTCATCACCACGGCGCCTCCGAGCCCTACGGGCTGACCTTCACGCGGGAGAATGCTCAATCCCTGCCGTCTCCCATGATCCCGAGCTGACCGCGCAACGCCGCCAGGATCTCCACCGACAGGTCGGGATCGGCCTGCGCGGTGGCGCGGGCCAGCGCCATGCCGCCGATCAGGGCCGACACGATGGCGATGGCGCGATCTCGGCGGCCGGCATCACCCGCCCCGCCCCGCCCCGGCAAGCGCTCTTCCACCGCCTCGAAGAAGCGCTCGACTCCGGCCCCGAAGCGCTCCTGCACAGCGGGGTCCTGCCGCGCCACCTCCCCGGCGAAGGCGGCCATCGGGCAGCCGGCGTCCGGCCGGTCGCGGTGCCGTTCGCTCAGATAGCGCGTCAGGAAGGCGTTGAGCGCGCCCTCCGGCGACTCTTCGTCGGCGGGCAGCCGGTCGAGGCTCTCCGCGAAGGCGGCCTCGCACGCCTCGGCGGCCAGCGCGTCCTTCGAGGCGAAATGGCCGTAGAAACCGCCATGGGTCAGCCCGGCGGCCTTGGTGATCTCCGCCACCCCGACCTTGTCGAATCCGCGCTCGCGGAACAGGCGCCCCGCCGCCCTGACGATGGCGGCCCGGTTCTCCGCCGCCTTTTCCTTGGAAACCTTCACGTCGTCACCCTGTGCATGGCTGCCACGCCACCATCGTAGGGGGTCGCGGCAATATTCATGATGGACGTCATGAATAAGTCCATTCATGATGATCATCATCATAACCCAGCGAGCATGGAGAGGACAATGACGGATATGAGCGGCGGCGTGGCCCTGGTCACCGGCGGCACCTCGGGCATCGGGCGGGCGACCGCGCTGGCCTTCGCCAAGGCGGGCGCCACGGCCATCGTCACCGGACGGCGCGAGGCGGAGGGGCTGGAGACGGTGGACCTCGTCCGGCAGGCCGGCGGGCGCGCCGTCTTCGTCCAGGCCGACGTCGCCGACGCCGAGGAGGTCGCCGCCCTGTTCGCCCGGATCGAGCGGGACCACGGCCGGCTCGACTACGCCTTCAACAACGCCGGCATCCATTTCGGCCGCTCGGTGGCCGACACGACGGAGGCCGACTTCGACCGCATGGTCGCCGTCAACATCAAGGGCGTCTGGCTGTGCCTGAAGCACGAGCTGCCGATCATGCTGCGGCAGGGCAAGGGCGCCATCGTGTCCACCGGCTCGGTGCTGGGCCAGATCGGGCTGGCCGGCAACAGCGTCTATTCCGCGAGCAAGGCGGCGGTCGAGGGCATGACCCGCAGCGTCGCCATCGAGGTCGCCAAGTCCGGCGTGCGCGTCAACGCCGTCTGCCCGGCGATCATCCAGACGCCGATGAGCGCCGGGTCCTTCGGCGGGGAAGAGGCGGTCAACGCGGCGCTCGGCCCGCTGCACCCGGTCGGGCGCGTCGGCCAGCCGCGCGAGGTCGCCGACACCGTGGTCTGGCTGTGCTCCGACGCCGCGTCCTTCATCACCGGCCAGTCGATCAACGTCGACGGCGGGCTGACGGTGCAGTGATCCCCACCCCATCCAGGAGTTCGCGATCATGGACGCCACCAATCCCGCCGTCGACCCCGTCGTCATCGTGTCGGCCGCGCGCACGCCGCTCGGCCGTTTCCAGGGGGAGCTGTCGGCTCTGCCCGCCCACGCGCTGGGCGCCCATGCCGTCCGCGCCGCCCTAAGCCGCGCCGGGCTGGCGCCGGAGCGCGTGGACGAGGTCCTGCTCGGCTGCGTGCTGCCCGCCGGCCAGGGGCAGGCACCGGCCCGGCAGGCGGCGCGCGGCGCCGGTCTGCCCGACGCCACCGGCGCCACCACCGTCAACAAGGTCTGCGGCTCCGGCATGAAGGCGACGATGCTCGCCCACGACCTGATCCGCGCCGGCTCCGCCGATTTCGTGGTGGCCGGCGGCATGGAGTCGATGTCCAACGCGCCCTATCTGCTGGCCAAGGCGCGCGGCGGCTACCGCATCGGGCACGACCGCATCCTCGACCACCTGATGCTCGACGGGCTGGAGGACGCCTATGAGGGCGGGCGCCCGATGGGCGATTTCGGCGAGGCGACCGCCGACCTCTACGGTTTCACCCGCGCCGAGCAGGACGCCTACGCCGTCGAGACGCTGACCCGCGCCCGCGCCGCCATCGCGAGCGGCGCCTTCGCGGCCGAGATCGCGCCCGTCACCCTGGCGGTGAAAGGCGGAGAGCGCACCGTTGCCGACGACGAAAACCCGCTGAAGGTCGCGCCGGAGAAAATCTCCGGCCTGAAGCCGGCCTTCCGCCGCGACGGCACGATCACCGCGGCCAGCTCCTCGGCCAACGCCGACGGGGCGGCGGCGCTGCTGCTCACCCGCCGCTCGCTGGCCGAGCGCGAGGGGCTGCCTGTGCTGGCGACCATCCTCGGCCACGCCACCCACAGCCAGGACCCGGCCTGGTTCACCACGGCGCCAATCCCGGCGATCCACAAGCTGCTCGACCGCGTCGGTTGGGGGGTGGGCGACGTCGACCTGTTCGAGATCAACGAGGCCTTCGCCGTCGTCGCCATGGCGGCGCGGCGCGATCTGGGCATTCCCCGCGACGCGCTGAACGTCAACGGCGGGGCCTGCGCGCTCGGCCATCCCATCGGCGCCACCGGCGCGCGGCTGATCGTGACTCTGCTGCACGCGCTGGCCGCGCGGGGGCTGCGCCGCGGTGTCGCCTCCCTTTGCATCGGCGGCGGCGAGGCCACGGCCATCGCGGTCGAACGGCCCGCCTGACCCTTTCCGCCACACCGGAAGCGCATCCATGCTCTCCTCTCCCGTCGCCGCCGCGCTGGCGCGGCGCAACGTCCATTACGGCTGGGCCGTCGTCGGCGTCACCTTCCTGACCATGCTGGTGTCCGCCGGTGCGGTCGGCGCCCCCGGCGTCCTGCTGCTGCCCCTGCAGCGTGAGTTCGGCTGGTCCACCGCCGACATCTCGGTGGCGCTGGCCATCCGCCTGCTGCTGTTTGGCCTGATGGGGCCGTTCGCCGCCGCGCTCATCAACCGTTACGGCGTCAAGCGGATGGTGCTGTCCTCCTTGACGCTGGTCAGCGGCGGGTTGCTGCTGTCGCTCGCCATGCGCGAGGTCTGGCAGCTGATCCTGCTGTGGGGCTTCGTCGTCGGCTTCGGCACCGGCCTGACCGCCATGGTTCTAGGCGCCACCGTGGCGACGCGCTGGTTCAGCCGACGGCGCGGGCTGGTTGTCGGGCTGCTGACCGCCAGTTCGGCCACCGGGCAACTCGTCTTCATGCCGCTGCTGTCGATGCTGACCGAGCAGATGGGCTGGCGCGTGGCGCTGGCGCTGCTGTGCGGGCTGCTGTGGGTGGCGGCGCTGGCCGTGCTCGCCCTGATGCGCGACCGTCCGTCCGACCTCGGGCTGGCCGCTTATGGCGAGGAGGGAGGGGCCGCCGCCCCGCCGCCCGCCGGATCGGTGGTGGCCGCCGCGCTGGGCGCCCTGCGCGATGCGTCGAGGACACGGGTCTTCTGGGTGCTGTTCGCCACCTTCTTCATCTGCGGGGCGAGCACCAACGGGCTGATCCAGACCCATCTGATCCCGCTCTGCGTCGATTTCGGCGTGCCGGAGGTGCGGGCTGCCAGCCTGTTGGCGCTGATGGGAATCTTCGATTTCGTCGGCACGGTCGCCTCGGGCTGGCTGTCCGACCGCTACGACAACCGCTGGCTCCTGTTCTGGTATTACGGCCTGCGCGGGCTGTCGCTGCTGTTCCTGCCCTATTCCGACTTCACGCTCTACGGCCTGTCGCTGTTCGCGGTGTTCTACGGGCTGGACTGGATCGCCACCGTGCCGCCGACCGTCCGACTGACCGCCGAGCGGTTCGGGCGGGAGCGCGCCAACCTCGTCTTCGGCTGGGTCTTCGCCGGGCACCAGATCGGTGCAGCCTGCGCCGCCTTCGGGGCCGGCTACGCCCGCAGCACGCTGGACAGCTACCTGCCGGCCTTCTTCATCGCCGGGCTGCTCTGCCTGGGGGCCGCGCTGCTGGTCCCGACGCTGGGCCGCGCCCCGGCCGCCAAGCCGGCGCCGGCCACCTGAGGGCGCATGCCCGCAGCGAGCCCATCGACTGTTTTAGCCCTCTCCCCTCTGGGGAGAGGGGACAACCAAAGCCCCATCGACTTCGCGCCGAGCTGTGCTTAGATAGGCACAACCCGGCCTGCTCCTTGTGCGGGCCGTCCCCACTGCGTCGATGGACCGACCATGGACAAACTGCACGCGATGCGCGTCTTCGTCCGCGTCGTCGAGGTCAACAGCTTCACCAAGGCCGCCGACACGCTGGGCCTGCCGCGCGCCTCGGTGACGACGACCATACAGAATCTGGAGGCGGCGCTCGGCGTGCGCCTGCTCCAGCGGACGACCCGCAAGCTGAGCCTGACGCTCGACGGCGCCGCCTATCTGGAGGGCGCCACCCGCATCCTCTCCGACCTGGAGGAGATAGAGACCTCCTTCACCAGCGCCCGCAAGACGCCGCGCGGACGGCTGCGGGTGGACATGCCGGGCTCGGTCGGGCGGCTCATCATCATCCCGACCATCCACGAGTTCCACGCCCGCTACCCCGACATCGAGATCATGATCGGGATGAGCGACCGCCCCATCGACCTGATTCAGGAAGGGGTGGATTGCGTGCTGCGCGTCGGCGATCTGGTGGATTCCAGCCTGATCGCCCGCCGGGTCGGCGCCTTCCGCCCGGTGACCGTCGCCAGCCCGGCCTATCTCGCCCGCCACGGCACGCCCCGGACCATCGAGGAGTTGGAGGGCCACAGCGCCGTCAACTACTTCACGCGCACCGGCAAGATGCACGAGATGAGCTTCGAGCGCGACGGCGTCATCCACGAGGTGAAGCTGAACGGCCCCGTCTCGGTCAACGACGCCGACGCCTACGTCACCTGCGCGCTGGAGGGGCTGGGCATCGGGCAGACCGCCCGCTTCATGGCGCTGCCCCACCTGCGCAGCGGCGCCCTGGTGGAGATCCTCAAGGAGTGGCGCCCGGCGTTGATGCCAATCTCCGCGCTCTACCCGCACAACCGCCACCTGTCGCCCAAGGTCCGCGCCTTCGTCGACTGGGTCGCCGAACTGTTCGAGGGCTGCCCGCTGATGCAGGGCGAGGAGATCGACGGTTACGAGTGTCCGGACCGGGAGAAGCCAAAGCCGGCTCCCGCCACCACGGAACCGGAGGGCGCCCGTCTCTGTGTGGTGTGACCCCCTATCAAGCCCTCTCCCTCCTGGGGAGAGGGTTTAAGGTGCTGGCACTCCTACCGTCGTCGATTGTTCATCCGATCCGAATTGTGTTGCCGTTGACCGCGTATTTATTCCGAACGGCCTGACGTCCACACTCCCTCCTGTTGCAATGCGGGAGGGGTGCCAGGGCACCGTCGGATCATGGGCCGCTCGTCGGATCAGTCGAACACACGCAATGCCGGGACAGAGCCATGCCGGCTCTCGGTCGATGACCGGACCATCGCCGGCCACGCCCAGGACATCCGGCTGCGCCTCTACCGGCCGTTGATCGGGCTGACCGTTCCGGCCCTGCTGTACCTGCACGGCGGCGGCTTCACCTCCGGTTCGCTGGAGGAGGCGGAGACCGCCGCCGCCGCTATCGCCGAGAGCGTGCCGGCACTGGTCGTCTCGGTCGGCTATTCGCTGGCCCCGGCCCACTGCTTCCCCACCGCCGCCCACGACGCCCACCAAGCGGCGCTGTGGACCCTGGCCGAAGCCCGCGACCTGAACATCGCCAAGGGCGGGCTGGGTGTCGCCGGGCACGACGCCGGCGGCCATGTCGCCGCCTCGCTGACCTTCCTCGCCCGCGACCAGGGCGAGGTGGACATCCGCGCGCAGGCCCTGCTCGGCCCCATGCTGGACCCCAGCCTGACCCGCGCCGGCGACGCCCAGGCGATGCAGTGCGACGTTCCGGCAACCGCCTACGCCCGCTGCTACCGCGCCTATCTGCCCGACGCGGCGCAGCGCCTGCACCCCTACGCCGCCCCACTCGATTCCCGCCGGCTGGCCGGGTTGCCGCCGACGCTGATCGTCACCGCGCAGAAGGACGTCCTGCGCATCGAGGCGGAGCAGTACGCCGCCAACCTGATCGGTGCCGGCGTGCCCACCGAGGTCACCCGCTTCCCCGCCATATCGCACGCCGCGCTGCCGGGCCACCGCCCGGCGCTGCTGGCTGTCGCCGACTTCTTCCGCCGCCGCCTGTCCCCCGCGGACGGCCGCGGCGCCTTCGTTTGACTCCCCAGGAGAGTGGTCCCATGTCGTTGTCTCCTTCAAAGCTTGCCCTCCTTCTCGCCGTCGGCGCCGCGACCGCCGGTGTCGCCGGTGTCGTCGCCACCCAGGGCCACGCCGACGCCCCCGCCGCGGCGACCGCCGCCCCGCCGCCGCCCGAGGTGGACGTGGCGCCGGTCGTCGCCCGCAAGATCACCGACTGGCAGTCCTACTCGGGCCGCCTGGAGGCGGTCGACCGGGTGGAGGTGCGCCCGCAGGTGTCCGGCGCCATCACCGCCGTGCATTTCCGCAACGGCGCCCTGGTGAAGAAGGGCGATCCCCTCTTCACCATCGACCCGCGCCCCCACGTCGCCGAGGTCGCCCGGGCCGAGGCCCAGGTCGCCGCTGCGCAGGCCGCGGTGCGCTTCACCACCGCCGACCTCGACCGCGCCCAGCGGCTGGTCCAGAACAACACCGTCTCGCGCCAGACGCTCGACGAGAAGGAGAACGCCGCCCGCGAGGCCGGCGCCAACCTGAAGGCGGCGCAGGCGGCCCTCGACCTCGCCCGCATCGACCTGGAACACACCCAGGTCACCGCACCCATTTCCGGCCGCGTCTCGCGCGCCGAGGTGACGGTGGGCAACGTCGTGGCGTCCGGCGCCTCCGCCGCCCCGCTGACGACCCTGGTCTCGGTCTCGCCGATCTACGCCTCCTTCGACGTCGACGAGCAGACCTACCTGCGCCACATCGCCAGCGTGAAGGACGCCGCCGACGTGCCGGTCCAGCTCGGCCTCGCCAACGAGAGCGGCTATTCGCGCGGCGGCACGGTGGAGCATGTGGACAACCGGCTCGATTCCGTGTCGGGTACCATCCGCGTGCGCGCCAAGTTCGACAATCCGGACGGGATGCTGGTCCCCGGCCTCTACGCCCGCGTCAAGGTCGGCGGCAGCACCCCGCACGACGCGCTGATGGTCGAGGACCGCGCCATCAACACCGACCAGGACAAGAAATTCGTCCTGGTGGTCGGCGTCGACGACACCGTGCAGTACCGCGAGATCATCCCTGGCGCCGCGCAGAACGGCTTGCGGGTGGTCAAGAGCGGCCTCGCCGCCGGGGAGCGCATCGTCGTCAACGGCGTCCAGCACGCCCGCCCCGGTGTCCGCATCAGCCCGAAGACCGTGGCGATGGGCAAGCCGGCCGACACCATCGAAACCGCGTCCAACAACCCGTGATCCCGCCCTCATGAGCCGGACCCCGCTGGGAAAGCCATCATGAACATCTCGAAATTCTTCATCGACCGCCCGATCTTCGCGGGCGTGCTGTCGGTGGCGCTGTTCCTGGCGGGAGCGATCTCGCTGTTCCAGTTGCCCATCTCCGAATATCCGGAGGTCGTCCCGCCGTCGGTCGTCGTGCGCGCCCAGTTCCCGGGCGCCAACCCCAAGGTCATCGCCGAAACGGTCGCCTCCCCATTGGAGGAGCAGATCAACGGCGTCGAGAACATGCTGTACATGCAGTCGCAGGCCAACAGCGACGGCAACATGGCGCTGACCGTGACCTTCCGGCTGGGCACCGACCCCGACAAGGCGCAGCAGCTCGTGCAGAACCGCGTGGCGCAGGCGTTGCCGCGTCTGCCGTCCGACGTGCAGCGGCTGGGCGTGACGACGGTCAAAAGCTCGCCCACCCTGACCATGGTCGTGCATCTGCTGTCGCCCAACGACCGCTACGACATGACCTACCTGCGCAACTACGCCATCCTGAACGTCAAGGACCGGCTGAGCCGGATCTCCGGCGTCGGTGAGGTGCAGGTGTGGGGCGCCGGCGACTATTCCATGCGCGTCTGGCTCGACCCCAACAAGGTCGCCCAGCGCGGCCTGACGGCGTCCGACGTGGTGGCGGCGATCCGCGAGCAGAACGTCCAGGTCGCGGCGGGCGTCATCGGCGCCTCGCCGTCCCTGCCCGACACGCCGTTGCAGCTCTCGATCAACGCGCAAGGCCGCCTGACGACGCCGGAGGAGTTCGGCGCGATCATCCTGAAGACCGGCGAGCAGGGCGGCGTCACCCTGCTGCGCGACGTCGCCCGCGTCGAGATGGCGGCGGCGCAGTACGGCCTGCGCTCGCTGCTCGACAACAAGCCGGCGGTGGCGCTGGGCATCAACCAGTCGCCGGGAGCCAACGCGCTGGCCATCTCCGACGCCATCCGGGCGACCATGGCCGATCTCAAGGCCGACATGCCGGACGGCGTCGATTACAGCATCGTCTACGACCCGACGCAGTTCGTCCGCTCCAGCATCGACGCGGTGATCCACACGCTGCTGGAGGCCGTCGCCCTGGTCGTGCTGGTGGTCATCGTCTTCCTTCAGACCTGGCGCGCCTCGATCATCCCGTTGCTGGCGGTTCCGGTGTCCATCGTCGGCACCTTCTCGCTGATGCTGGGGCTGGGCTATTCGATCAACGCGCTGTCGCTGTTCGGCATGGTGCTGGCCATCGGCATCGTCGTGGACGACGCCATCGTCGTGGTGGAGAACGTCGAACGCAACATCGAGAACGGCCTGTCGGCCAAGGAAGCCACCTACCGCGCCATGCAGGAGGTCAGCGGCCCGATCATCGCCATCGCGCTGACGCTGGTCGCCGTCTTCGTCCCGCTGGCGGCGATGAGCGGCCTGACCGGCGAGTTCTACAAGCAGTTCGCGATGACCATCGCGATCTCCACCGTCATCTCCGCCTTCAACTCGCTGACCCTCTCGCCGGCCCTGGCGGCAGTCCTGCTGCGCGGCCACGACCAGCCGCAGGACTGGCTGACCCGCGCCATGAACCGGGTCTTCGGCGGCTTCTTCCGGCTGTTCAACCGCGTCTTCCACCGCGCCTCGACCGGCTACGGCCGCGGCGTCGGCGGGGTGGTGCGGCACAAGGGGCTGATGATGCTGGTCTATGTCGGGCTGCTCGGCGTCACCGTGCTGCTCGGCCGCACCGTGCCGATGGGCTTCGTCCCGGCGCAGGACAAGGAATACCTCATCAGCTTCGCCCAGCTTCCCAACGGCGCCTCGCTCGACCGCACGGAGGCGGTGATCCGCGAGATGACCGACATCGCGCTCGCCCGTCCCGGCGTGCAGAGCGCCGTCGCCTTCCCCGGCCTGTCGGTCAACGGCTTCACCAACAGCTCCAGCGCCGGCATCGTCTTCGTCACGCTGAAACCCTTCGCCGAGCGCAAGGACCCGTCGCTCTCCGCCGCCGCCATCGCCGGTGATCTGCAGAAGCGCTACGCCGGCCTGAAGGAGGCTTTCGTCGCCATCTTCCCGCCGCCCCCGGTGATGGGCCTCGGCACGCTGGGCGGCTTCAAGATGCAGATCGAGGACCGCGGCGCGCTGGGCTACGAGGCGCTGAACGCGGCGGTCGGCTCCTTCCTGAAGAAGGCCATGGAAACGCCCGAGCTGGGACCGGCCTTCTCCAGCTACCAGATCAACGTGCCGCAGCTCGACGTCGATCTCGACCGCGTGAAGGCCAAGCAGCAGGGCGTGCCCATCGGCGAGGTGTTCGACACCATGCAGATCTATCTCGGCTCGCTCTATGTGAACGACTTCAACAGCTTCGGCCGCGTCTACCAAGTCCGCGTCCAGGCCGACGCGCCCTTCCGCGCCGAATCCGCCGACATCGGCCTGCTGAAGACGCGCAACGCCCAGGGCGACATGGTGCCGCTCTCCTCGCTGGTCACCGTCAAGCAGAGCTACGGGCCGGAGATGGTCGTGCGCTACAACGGCTACACCGCCGCCGACATCAACGGCGGGCCGGCCCCCGGCTATTCGTCGGGCCAAGCCCAGGCGGCGGCGGAGCGCATCGCCCAGGAGACCCTGCCGCGCGGCGTGCGGTTCGAATGGACCGACCTGACCTATCAGGAGATCCTGGCCGGCAACGCGGCGCTGTGGATCTTCCCCATCAGCATCCTGCTCGTCTTCCTGGTGCTGGCCGCCCAGTACGAGAGCCTGACCCTGCCGCTGGCCATCCTGCTGATCGTGCCGATGAGCCTGATGTCGGCGCTGGCCGGGGTGTGGCTGACGGGAGGCGACAACAACGTCTTCACCCAGATCGGCTTCATGGTGCTGGTCGGCCTGTCGGCGAAGAACGCCATCCTGATCGTCGAGTTCGCCCGCGAGCTGGAGCATCAGGGGCGCAGCGTGGTGCAGGCCGCCATCGAGGCCAGCCGGCTGCGGCTGCGGCCCATCCTGATGACCTCCATCGCCTTCATCATGGGCGTGGTGCCGCTGGTCACCTCCACCGGCGCCGGCGCCGAGATGCGCCACGCGATGGGTGTCGCGGTGTTCGCGGGGATGATCGGCGTCACCCTGTTCGGCCTGATGCTGACCCCGGTCTTCTACGTCCTGCTGCGCACGCTGGTCGGGGCCGGCAAGCCGGCCGCGGCGCCGACCGGTCCGGCGCTCGCCCACGGGCATGGGGACGACTGAGCGTCCCTGAGGGAACCGTCGCCTTAACCGTGGCGGGGAGCCGGGGCCGAACGCCCGCTCCCCGCCACGCCGTTTCTTCCCTGACCTTTCCCCCTGCTTGCTCTGGCACAACGATCGGCAACGCTCCAGCCGGCACTCTCACCGTCACGCACCGCCCATCCGCTGGCGGCCCCGGTTGGAGACCTCATCATGTCCAGTGCAGCCATCAGCACCACACTGTACCGCCATCACCACGCCACCGTCGGGCAGCTCGTCGACCGGATCGACTCCCTGCTGGCGGCGCCGTCCCCGGTGGCGAACGCCGCCGCTCTCGCCGCGGCGGTCCGCGATCTGTTCGGCGTGTTCACCGTCCACCTGTCGGTGGAGGACAGCGCGCTCTACCCGCGCCTGCTGGCCCACCCGACCCCGGCGCTGCGCGCCACGGCGGCGCGCTTCCAGGCCGAAATGGGCAGCCTGCGCGCACGCTTCGACCGCTATCGGGCGAGCTGGCCCGGCCCGCTGGCAGTGTCCAAGGACCCGGAGACCTTCGTCCGCGAGACGCGGGAGGTCGTGACCGCCCTGAAGCATCGCATCGCCCGCGAGGATCTGGAGCTGTACGACGTCATCGACCGCGCCGGCCTCGCCGACAAGACGGCAAACCGCTGAGGGCGAATCCGATGATCCGTCCGAACCGCCGCGCCGCGCTGGCGGGGCTCGCCGCCCTGCTGGCCGCTCCCGCCCTCCGCCGCCCCGCGGCGGCGGCGACCGCGGCCCCCTTGCCGCAGTTGACCCTGTGGGGGCCGCCGGCGGGTCCGTCGATCACGCTGGTTCACGCCATCGCCTCCGGGCTGCTCCGCCCGGTCGCCGACAAGGTGGTGTTCAAGGCGTGGCGCACCCCCGACGAGCTGCGCGCCGGGCTGACCTCCGGCACCATGCAGACCTTCGTGCTGCCGACCCAGTCCGCCGCCAACCTTTTCAACAAGGGGCTCGGCGTCCGGCTGGTCAACGTGATGACCAACGGGCTGCTGTACCTGTTGTCCGCCGATCCGTCGCTGACCTCGGTGGCCGCGCTGAAGGGCCGGAGCGTCGCGATCCCCTTCCGCAACGACACGCCGGAATATGTGTTCCGGCGCCTCCTGGCGGCGGAGCGGCTGATGGCCGATGGCGATGTCGCCCTTCAGTTCACCGGCACGCCGATGGAGGCGATCCAGCTTCTCGCCACCGGACGGGCCGACACCGCCCTGCTGCCTGAGCCGGCGGCCTCAGCCGCCATCCTGCGCGCCGGGATGGCCGGCAAGACGGTGACTCGGGTCCTCGACATCCAGCAGTCCTGGGGCGCCGCCACCGGGTTGGCGACCGTGCTGCCGCAGGCCGGGCTCGGCGTCTCCGCCGCCTTCCTGGCGGAGCATCCCGCCAGCGTCGAGGCTCTGCACGACGCCCTGGCCAAGGCGACCGTCTCGGTCAACGCCGACCCGGCGCGGGCCGCCAACGACGCTGCGGCGCCGCTCGGCCTGCCCTGGCCGGTCATCGAGCAGGCAATCCCCCATTCCAATCTGGTCGCTCAACGGGCCAGCGCCGTCCGCGAACCGATGGAAGCCGTCTTCCGCGCCCTGGCGGAGTTCGACCCCAAGATCATCGGCGGCGCGCTGCCGGCGACGGACTTTTATCTGTGAGGTGCGGCATGACGACGGCGCGCGCCGACGCGGTTCTCGACCGGCTGGGCCGCGTCGGGCAGTTTCTGTGGTCGGGCTGGGCCGGGCTGGCCGGGCTGGCCCTGTTCGCCGCCCTCTGGCAGGCGGGGCATGAACGCTACGGCGACTTCATCCTGCCGGCCCCCCTGGCGACGCTGGCCGCCGGACTGACCATCGCCGCCGATCCCGCCGCCTGGGAACTGGCCGGGCAGACCACGCTGCGCGCGGTCGAGGGCTTCGCGCTCGCCGCCCTTGCCGGCGCCGCGGGCGGGCTGGCCGCTGGCTATTCGCCGGCGACGATGCGGCTGGCCCGCCCCATCCTGACCGTCCTGCTGGGGGTCCCGCCCATCGCCTGGATCGTGCTGGCGATGATCTGGTTCGGCTCCACCGACGGAACGATCATCACGACGGTGCTGGTCGCCGCCACACCGGTGGTCTTCGTCGGCGTGGCCGAGGGCGCCGTCACCCGCGACCGCGGGCTGGACGACATGGCCCGTGCCTTCGGCGCCGGCCCGTTCGCCCGGCTGACCACGCTCGGGCTGCGCCACGTCGCCGCCTTCCTGTTCCCGGCGCTGACCGTGGCGCTCGGCTCGGCCTTCAAGGTGGCGGTGATGGCCGAGCTTCTCGCCAACACCGGCGGCATCGGTGGCGCGCTGGCCGCCGCCCGCGCCAACCTCGACGTGGCCGAGGCGCTGGCCTGGGTGCTGATCGCGGTGATCGGGCTGATCCTCGTCGAATACACGCTGGTCCACCCCATCCGGTCCGAGTTCGAACGCTGGCGCAACGCCGCGCGCCCCTGGGGCGTCAAGCGCTGACCGCTGGACGCTGATTGCCGGGGAAGGCGCCAATGGAAAAATCGATCGTGCACCCTGCTTTTCCGCCGCGAACTTGACCGCGGACAAACAGTCCGCCGGAAAGGCCGACAAAATGCGAACAACAATCATTCGCATTTTGATCCGAGAGATCGGCTTTTCTGGGGAAACGAGAACCATGACGACACGGGGACAGGCCGGACAAGCGGCGTTCCGAACCGCGCGAGCGGACACCGCCACCCGCGCGCCCATCCTTCTGGCGGGGCTGGCCATGGCCTCTCTGACCGCCGCGACACCGCAGCCGGCCCGCGCGCAGTCGGCGGCGCCGGGGGCCGCTGTCGTCCTCTCCCCCGTCATGGTCGAGGGACAGGCCGACAGCGCCGAGGCGACCGCCCGCCGCCGTCTGGAGGCGATCCCCGGGGGCACCGCCCTGGTGGCGGAGGAGGATCTGGCCGGCAAGGCGAACGTCACGGTGTCCGACGCGCTGTCCGGGGTGCCCGGCGTGGTGGTGCAGAACTTCTTCGGCGGCAACGACCAGCCGCGCATCCAGATCCGCGGCTCCGGGCTTCAGCAGAATCCGGTGGAGCGCGGCATCCTGGCCCTGCAGAACGGCCTGCCGCTGAACCGGGCCGACGGCTCCTACATCGTCGGTCTGGCCAACCCGCGCCAGGCGGAATTCACCGAGATCTACCGCGGCTACACCGCGAACCGGCTGGGCGCCAGCATGCTGGGCGGAGCGATCAATGTCATCTCTCCCACCGGTTCCTCCGCGCCGGGCTACCGGCTTGGCGTCGAGGGCGGCAGCTTCGGCCAGTTCAACACGAGCCTCCAGGCCGGCGGCAGCGCCGGGAAACTGGACGGGCTGATCCAGGTCCAGCGCAGCCAGCGCGACGGCTATCGCGACTACAACAGCTCCGAGCGCACCGGCTTCGACGCCAATGTGGGCGCCGTGCTGTCCGATATCGTCACCACCCGCTTCTTCGCCGGCTACACCGACCTGTCCTTCGACGTGGCCGGCCCGCTGACCCGCCAGCTTCTGGAATCGAATCCCAAGGCGGTCTACACCGGCCCCCGCGTGGTCAACGGTGTCGCCACCAATCCGGGACCGAACGTCGTCCGCGACCGGCCCGAGCGCGAGGCCAGGCAGTTCCGCGCCGGCAACCGGACGACGGCGACCTTCGGGGCGCACCTGCTGGACGTGGCGCTGGGCTACACCCACACGGACGACACCTTCCGCTTCCCGATCTCCTCGGGCATCCGCAAGACCGAGGGCGGCGACGTCACCGCCGTCGCGCGCTACGCCTACCGCCCCGACGCGAGCCAGCCCCTGCCGCTGTTCGAGACGACCCTGCGCTACGTCGTCGGCTCGGCGGACCGCGAGGACCACCTGAACAACGCCGGCAGCCAGGGCGCCCTGTTCGGACGCAGCACAATGGACGCCTCCACCCTGGCGCTGCACGGCGGCCTGAACCTGCCGCTGGGCAACGCCGTTACCCTGTCCCCGGCGCTCACCGTCACCCACGCCACGCGCGAGAACGACGACACCTTCGGCGCGGCGCGGCGGCCGACCATCGCCTTCAACCCGGCCAACCCGCGCGTGGCGCTGCCGGCCGGCTCGATCCCCGCGGGCGACACCAGCTACGACCGCAGCTACACCGGGTTCAGCCCCAGCCTCGGCCTGACCTGGAAGCCGCTGGAGGACCACACCCTCTACGCCGCGGTCAGCCGCAGCTTCGAGCCTCCGACCCACGACGACCTGATTGCCACCGTCAACGGCACGCCGAACAGCAGCGCGGGGCGCCCGAACCCGGCCCAGCCCGGCCTCGCCTCGACCGCCTACCGCACGCCGGACCTCAGGGCGCAGACGGCGACCACCGTCGAGGCGGGCTGGCGCGGCCGTTTCGGGGTCGTCGCGGTCGATGCCGGGACCTATTACTCCTGGGTCAAGAACGAGCTGCTGAGCCTGCGCGACGCCACCGGGGCCTCGCTCGGCGCGGTGAACGCCGACCGGACGCGGCATTTCGGCGTCGATCTCGGGCTGTCGGCCTTCCTCACCGAGCGGCTGAGCGGACGGATCGCCTACACCTTCCAGGATTTCCGGTTCCAGGACGATCCGGTGCGCGGTGACAACCGGCTGGCCGGCGCGCCGCGCCACGTCATCAACGCCTCGGCGCGCTACGACATCACCGGCGCGTGGTCGGTGGGGGCGGAGGTGGACTGGTATCCCGGCAGGACCCCCGTGGACAACATGAACAGCGTCTACACGGACGGCTACGCCACGGTCGATCTGCGCAGCACCTACGCCATCAACGAGCATGTCAGCGTCTATGGCGAGGCGCGCAACATCTTCGACGCGACCTACGCCTCCTCGACCCTGATCGTCGATCAGGCGTCGCCCACCCAGGCGGTCTACCTACCGGGCGACGGACGGGCCTTCTACGCCGGCCTGAAGGTCAGCTTCTGACATCCGATCATTGAAAGGCACTTAGCCATGACGCGGGAATCGACGGACGCCACCCCCTCCCTGATGCTGACCGGCATCGGCCACGCCTATCTCGGTCGCACGGTGCTCGACGCCGTGGACCTGTCGCTGGCGGCGGGCGAGGTGGCGGCGCTCGTCGGCCCTTCGGGCTGCGGCAAGAGCACGCTGGCGCACATCGCCGCCGGGGTGGTGGAGCCGTCGCGAGGCCGCGTCGCGCGGCGCTACCGCCGCCACGGCATGGTGTTTCAGGACCCGCGCCTGCTGCCCTGGGCGACGGCGCGGGCCAACATCGCCTACCCGCTGCGCCTGCTCGGCCTGCCCCGCCGCGAACGGCGGGAGCGGGCGGAGGAGGCGGCGCGTCGCGTGGCGCTCGACCGCGCCGACCTCGACAAGTTCCCCGTCGAGCTGTCGGGCGGCATGCGCCAACGCGCCGCCATCGCGCGGGCGCTGGCGATCGACCCCGACTTCGTCTATTTCGACGAGCCCTTCACCGCGCTCGACGTCGCCCTGAAGCGCCGCATGCAGGATCTGGTGATCGAGGCGGCGCGCGGGGCGCGGTTCGGCGCCCTGTTCATCACCCACGACTTGATGGAGGCGGTGCGCATCGCCCACCGCGTCGTGGTCATGGACGCCCAGGGGCGCGGGATCGCCGGGACGCGCACCGTTCCCGGCGAACCGGGCGGGCGCGACGACGGCGCCGTCTACCGGCTGGTCGCCGGTTTCCTGAGCGACGACCCGCTGTTCCGCCACATCCACGACATCGACGAAAGGCGGACCCCGTGACGGACGCGATCCGAACCGCCCGCGCGCCGACCCTCGCCGGCATCCTCGGCGACGAGGGGCTGCGGCTGTTCTTCCCGCTGTCGGCCCTGCACGCCGCTCTGTGGCCACTGCTGTGGGCGGTGGTCAACGGCTTCGCCCTGCCCTTCGACGGCGCGATCCCGCCAGGGCTGTGGCACGCGCACGAGATGCTGTTCGGCTCCTTCGGCGCGGCGGTGCTCGGCTTCATCACCACGGCCATCCCGGAATGGACCGACAGCCGGCGGCTTCAGGGGCGTGCCCTCTTCGCGCTGGCGACGCTGTGGGGAATCGGGCGGGTCTCCGGGCTGGTCGGCACCGACGGGGCGGCCGCCGTCGCCGCGGTGGCCGACACGGCGTGGCTCGCCGCCCTGCCCGTTTACGTCGCGGCGGTGTCCTGGCGCAAGCGCACAAGCCGGCTGCTCGGCGTTCTCCTCTGGCTGAGCGCGCTTGCGGTGTCGGGTGCCGTGGTCCACGCCGCGTTCGTCATCGGTGACGTGGAGTGGGCGCAGGCCGGGCTGCACGCCGCCGGGCTGGTGCTGCTCGGGCTGCTCGGGCTCGTTCTGGCGCGCATTTCGGTGCCCGTCACGAATCTCGTCCTCGATCCCACCCAGAGCAGTTCGCCCTACCGGCCCCATCCGGGACGCCTCAATCTGGCGCCCGGTCTGGTCGCCATCGCCCTGGCCGGGGAGATCGCCGGGCTGTCGCCCGCGGTGAGCGCCTATCTCTTCATCGCCGCGGGGGCCGCCTTTCTCGACCGGGTCGCCGAATCCTTCATCGGCCGCGCCGTCTTCCGCACGGAGATCCTGGCCCTGGCCGGGTCGAGCCTGATGGCGGGCGCCGGTCTGCTGTTGATCGGCGTCTCCCGATTGGGGGCGGGGTTTGCCGAAACCCCGGCGCTGCATCTGGCACTGATGGGCGGACTGGGCCTCGGCGTGCTGGCGGTCTTCGCCATCGCCGGGCTGTTCCACACCGGCCGGACCTTTCCCCTTCCGGCGAGGGCGCGGCTGGCGTTTCCGCTGCTGGCGGGGGCGGTGGCCCTGCGGGTCCTGCCGGAACTGGGCATTGTGCCGGTGCCACCTGGACCGCCTCACGCGCTGGCGGCCCTGCTCTGGGCGGCGGCCTTCCTGCTCTGGCTGAAAGTCTACTGGCCGTTCCTGTCCAAGCCCCGTGTGGACGAGGCCGCGGTGTGTTGACCCTTTAACGTAAAAGGCCCCCGATGAAGCCCATCACCCTCTTCAGCGCCGGCTTCCGTCCCTTCTTCCTGTTCGGGGCGCTCTATGCCGCCGCACTGATCGCCGTCTGGGTGCCATGGTTCCTCGGCCTCGTCAGCCCGGAGATGGATGTTTCCCCCGTATCCTGGCACGCCCACGAGCTGCTGTTCGGTTTCGTCCCGGCCATCGTTGCCGGCTTCCTGCTGACGGCGATACCGAACTGGACCGGGCGTCCGCCCGTGGCCGGCTGGCCGCTGGCGGTTCTGTTCGCCGTCTGGATCGTGGGACGGTTGGGCGTGGCCGGATCGGCGGCTCTGGGACCGCTGGCGGTCGCGTTGCTCACGCTGTTGTTTCCGATGGCGCTCGCCGCCGTGGCCGGGCGGGAGATCGCCGCGGCGAGGAACTGGCGCAATCTGAAGGTCGTCGCCGTCCTTGCCGTTCTGATCGGCGCGCAGGGCCTGTTCCATTGGGAGCTGTGGCGCTTCGGGCAGAGCGTCCACGGCACACGCCTCGCGGTGGCGGCGATCCTGACCTTGATCATGCTGATCGGCGGGCGGATCATTCCCAGCTTCACCGGAAACTGGCTGAAGGCGCGCGGCGCCTCACGACTGCCGGCACCCTTCTCCCGCTTCGACGGTGTGGCGATGGGGCTCGGCCTGCTGGCTCTGACGGCCTGGGTCCTGCGGGACGACGGTGTCCTTGATGAACGCCTGACCGGCGTCCTGCTGCTGATCGCCGGCTTGGCGCAGACGGTGCGGCTCGCGCGATGGCAACCGCAGCGCACGCTGTCCGAGCTTCTCGTGCTCGTTCTACACGTCGCCTACGCCTTCATCCCGGTCGGATTCCTGTTGGCGGCCTGGGCCTCGCTGAACAACAGTGCCGCTCATGGAAGCGCGGCGCTCCACGCCTGGACCGTGGGCGCCGTCGGCGGCATGACGCTGGCGATGATGACCCGCGTTACCCTGGGCCACACCGGGCGGGCGCTCACCGCTTCCTGGGCGACGGTGGCGATTTACGTCGCCGTGACGCTGGCAGCGTGCGCGCGGATCGCCGCCGCCCTCGACCCGCAACGCACGATGCTGCTGTTGCCGCTGGCGGGCGTCCTGTGGGTTGCCGCCTTCCTGATGTTCGCTATGGTCTACGGACGGATGCTGCTGACCCGTCGGCGATGAAGGGCCGGCGGTAAGGAGCGTCAGCCGGCCGCCGCGATAGCCCGCGCGAACTCGTCCAGCAAAGCGTCGGTGTCCAGGCCATAGTCGTCCGCCACCTCGGCGACGGTCTGGAAACGCGCCATGGGGCAGCCGGGACAGGCCATCCTGTGCTTGAGGAACACGGGAATGGTCGACGGCCAGCGCTCCAGCACATCCTCGACGAAGTCGGAGGACGAGGGCAAGGCCGCGGTGGCGCAAGGTGATGGCGGAGCGATCATCCCGTCAACCTAGCGCACCGGCGCGCGCGTTTCTTTGCGCCCGCGCAAACGGAACGGAGGTTCGGCCCCCCTACTTCTCCGGTTTCGGGGTCACTTCCGGCTTCGCCGGCTTGGGCAGATCCTCGGCGATGACAACCAGGGCATGCGGCTGGCGGATCGTCACCTGCTGGCGCCCGCCCTCGACGATCCCCTGTCCCTCCCAACCGCTGAGGATGCGGCTCACCGTGTGCAGCGTGGTTCCGGTCATTTCCGCGATGTCCTGACGCGACAACGGAAAGTCGATCTCGATGCCGCTCCCGACCCGGCGGCCCGCCTGACGGGCCAGCCGCAGGAGCGCGTGGGCGACGCGACGCTCGACCCGCTCGGTGGACAGCTCGCGCAGGCGGGTCTGCACCTCCTGCAGGCGGCGGCCGACGATGTCCAGGGCGTTCAGCGCGATGCGGGGGTAGCGCTCCATCAGCTCGCCCATCGTGGCGGCAGTCCAGTGGACGCCGACGCAATCGACCATGGCGAGCGCGTCGGCAGGGTAGATGCCGCCGGAGAAGACCGCCGCCGTGCCGAACATCTCCCCGGCGCCGATGTAGCGGACCACCAGCTGCTGCCCGTCGGCCCCGGTCTGGACGATCTTGACCCGCCCGTCGATCAGCGCGTGGCAGAGGCCCGCCCGGTCGCCCTGGGAAAAGATGGTGGTTCCCTTCTCGATCCGCCGGGTGTGGGCGGACCGGACGATCTCGGCCAGGGCCGCCGCGTCCAGACCGGAAAACAGCCGCAGGCCACGCAAAGTGGCGGGATCGGGGGCAAGCGGCGTCATCGGACCATCCTCAAAGCAAGGCCATGCCCGACCACCCCTGCGGGAAGCCGTCACGGAAAAGTTGCCTTACACCATGACCGTCCGCGCGCCGCGCCGCAACCCGCCTGCGCTCTGCTTGAAACTCAAAGCCGGGACTAAGGTATCAATTTGTCCTAGAACAAAGAGCCGATTGGACCAGTCCTTTAGACTTGTCGCCACATCGCAACCCTTCGGACCTCCCCCATGCAGATCGCCGAACAGTCCACCGCGGCCGAGCCGGTCATCGACGTCCAGTCCATTCCGCCCCACCAGCGCCACCCGCTGATCCTCCAGGCCACGCAGGATCTGGCGCCGGGCCGCGGCTTCGTGCTGGTCAATGACCATGACCCGCGCCCGCTCTCTCTCCAGATCCAGGCGCTGTTCGGCGATGCGGTGAGCTGGACCTATCTGGAGCGCGGGCCGGAGCGCTGGCGGGTACGCATCGGGCGGCCCGAGTCCGGCACCGCGCCGGCGACCTCCCTGCGGGTGCGCATCGGGCGCGGCGGGCAGGCGAGCGCAGTCGCCGCCGAGACGCCGCTCGGCGTGGCGGACGGCGGGCTGGTCTGCGAGATCACCGACTGCCCGCCGGGCACGACCGCGGAGGAGGTGCTCGACCTGATGCAGGGGGTCATCCCGCCGGCCGGGCAGCTGCACCTGTCCTACGAGCGTCTGGTCGCCCGGCGCTCCGGCTCCTGCTGCGGGGGCATGTGCGGCTGATCGCCCCAGGGGGCGTTCCGGGACCTTGGGCTTGACCGTCATCAAGGATGGTATGACCACCGGGCTGTATTGCCGAAGCCCGGCGGGCTCCGCCCGCCACACGACCATTCCGAAGGGAAGGAGACAGGCGTATGCGCGATCCCGGCTTTATGGCTCAGGATAAGGCCCAGGAGATGGCCCCGGACACCCGTGCCCGCGACGTCGAAGTCCAACTGACGCGGGCCGGGCTGGGGGTCGCGCGGCGGCTCGGCGACAGGGCCGGCGGCCTGCTGTTCGATCGGCTGCTGCGGATTCTGGAGGCGCGCCACCCGCGCGCCTTCACCGCCCTCGGCGAGCTGCCCGACGCCCACCTGCTCATCGATCCCGTGGACGCGCCCGCCGCCCTGCTGCTCCGCGTCGGCCCCGGCCTCGCCCTGCGGGTCTGCGACCGGACCGCCGAGGCGGAGGCCACGGTGCGCGGCCCCTGCGCGCGGCTTCTCGACCTGCTGGAAGGGCGCATCGACGGCGACGCGCTGTTCTTCCGCCGCGAACTCTCCATCGAGGGAGACACTGCCCTGATCCTGGCGCTCCGCAACACGCTGGACGGCGAGGAGATGGACCTGTTCGGCGACGTCGCCGCCGCGGCCGGTCCGCTGCGGCACGCCCTGCCCGTGGCGCGGCGCAACGCGGGGCGGGCGCTCGACCTGCTCGCCACGGCCCGCCGCTTCGCCCCGCCGCCGGTGCGCTGGGGCATGGCCGTTCTGGAGCGGAGGCTCACCGGCCCGCGGCAGGGAGCGTGACGACATGGGTTCCTTCGAACTGATCTGCCCGGCGGGCAATCCCGCCGCGCTGCGCGCCGCCGTGGACGCGGGCGCCGACGCCGTCTATCTGGGCTTCCGCGACGAGACCAACGCGCGCAACTTCCCCGGCCTGAACTTCTCGCGGCCGGAGCTGGCCGAGGCCATCGCCTACGCCCACGCGCGGTCCGTCCAGGTCTTCGTTGCCATCAACACCTACCCTCAGGCCGGCAACCTCGCCCCCTGGCAGCGCGCGGTGGACGATGCCGCACGGCTGAAGGCGGATGCGGTGATCCTCGCCGACCTCGGTTTGCTCGACTACGCGGCAAAGCGCCATCCCGACCTGCGGCTTCACCTGTCCGTTCAGGCCTCCGCCGCAAACGCCGAGGCGATCCGGCTCTACCGCGAGGCCTTCGGCGTGCGGCGGGTCGTGCTGCCCCGCGTGCTGACGGTGCCGGAGATCGCCCGGCTGAACGCCGAGGTCGATGTGGAGACGGAGGTCTTCGTCTTCGGCGGCCTCTGCCCGATGGCGGAGGGGCGCTGCTCGCTGTCCTCCTACGCGACCGGGCTATCGCCCAACAAGCAGGGCGTCTGCTCCCCCGCCAGTCATGTCCGTTACGAGCCGCGCGGCGAGGCGCTGGCCTCCCGCCTCGGCGGCTTCACCATCAACGTCTTCGGCGCCGGGGAGCCGGCGGGCTACCCGACGCTGTGCAAGGGCCGCTTCGTGCCCGGCGGCGGCACCTCCAGCGATCCGGCCTACCTGTTCGAGGAGCCGACCAGCCTCAACGCGCTGGCCCTGCTGCCGGAACTGAAGGCCGCCAAGGTCTGCGCCCTGAAGATCGAAGGCCGCCAGCGCGGCAAGGCCTACATTGCCGCCGTGGTCGGCGCCTACCGCCGGGCGTTGGACGCGTTCGAACGCGGGCTGCCCGTGCCGGCGCTCGACCTGGAGGCCATGGTCGAGGGCGGGGCCCAGACCACCGGCGCCTACACCCGCGCGTGGCGCTGAGGAGTTGCGTTCATGAAACCCACCCTGACCCTTGGCCCCGTCCTGTTCAACTGGCCGGCGGAGCGCTGGCGTGATTTCTACGCCCGCATCGCCGACGAGGCGCCGGTCGACGCCGTCGTCGTCGGCGAGATCGTCTGTTCCAAGCGCGCACCCTTCCTCGCCCCGGTCATGGACGAGGTGATCGCCCGTCTGGCCGCCGCCGGGAAGGAGGTCTGGCTCGCCAGCCCGATCCTGGCGGGCAGCGACCGCGAGCGCGCGGCGATGCGCGACCTCGTGGAGAGCGACCTCCTGCCGGTGGAGGCCAACGACATGGGCGCGCTGGCCCTGCTGGAGGGACGCCGCCACGCCGTCGGCCCCTTCATCAACAGCTACAACGAGGCGACCCTGGCCTGGCTGGCCGGGCGCGGCGCCGTCGCCGTGTCGCTGCCGGCGGAGCTTCCCGCCGCCTCCGTCGCCATGATGGCGAAGACGGGGGCGGCGCTCGGCCTGTCCATGGAGGTGCAGGTGTTCGGGCGCGCGCCGCTCGCCATCTCCGCCCGCTGCTACCACGCGCGGGCGCACGCGCTGCACAAGGACGGCTGCCAGTTCGTCTGCACCAACGACCCGGACGGCATGCCGGTGAGCACCGTCGACGGCCAGCCCTTCCTGTCGGTCAATGGCACGCAGACGCTGTCGCACGGCTATCTGGCGCTGGCGGCGGAGATCGACCGGCTGCGGGCGATGGGCATCCAGCGCTTCCGCCTGTCGCCGCAGGACCTCGACATGGTTGCCGTCGCCAAGGCCTTCCGCGCCATCCTGGACGGCGCGCGCAGCGGACAGGACGTGATGGCGGAGCTGCGCGCCATGACCGCCGTCCCGCTGGAAAACGGCTTCTTCCACAACATGGCGGGTGCGGCCTACGCCGACGCTGCGGCGCCGGCCGCCTGACGCATCCGCCATCCGATGTCCGTCGGACCGTCGCTTCCCGCGCGGCCCGGCTGACTTTTGAGTCCGTTGAACGAGGAAACCCCTATGAAGCGCATGTTTGCCCTGCTCGCCTTCGGGCTGGTCGCGTCGTCCCCCGGCCTTGCCGCCGCGCAGGACGCCGCCGCCGGCGAGAAGGTGTTCAACCAGTGCAAGGCCTGCCACACCATCGAGGCCCGGCGGCCCGAACCGCGTCGGCCCCAACCTGCACGGCGTCGTCGGCCGCAAGGCCGGTGCCGTCGAGGCCTACAAGTATTCCGATGCCATGAAGAACGCCGGGGCCTGGGACGAGGCGACGCTCGACGCCTATCTGGCGGACCCCAAGGGCGCCGTCCCCGGCAACAAGATGGCCTTCGCCGGCGTGAAGAACGAACAGGCCCGCAAGGACTTGATCGCCTTCCTGAAAAAGAACAGCTGACGAAATCGTCGCGTTTTCTTGCCGGCTTGACCGCCGTCAAGGATGGGAGGACAAACAGCCGCTAGGATAACCGCACAATCGTTGATCGATTGCGTCCCCGCTGGACGAGTACCTTCCCGTTTTTCTGCCCCTTTCAAGCCCATCGGCTCTCCGCCGGTGGGCTTTTTTCCGCTCAAGGGCGGCCGCGGACGAGAAGGCGGCCGAAGGCGGCCAGGAACAGGATCGCCGCCGCGCTCCAGGCGCCGGCCGCGGCCAGCAGCCACAGTGGGCCATCCTCTCCCGCCACCGCGGCAACCGCGCGCAAGGCAACGGCGAGCGCGGTGAGCACGTAGCAGCCCGTCACCACCACCGACCGCCCGAAGGCGTTGCCGGCGTGCTTGCGGATCATGCTCGACATCACCGCGAAGCCCATCAGCCCGAGCGCCCCGACCGTCCAGAGATGAATCGTCATGCCGGGCGACGCCGCCACGGAGGCGAAGCCGAGTGGGATACAGGCATAAGCCGCGTGCACGGCGAGGACCGATGGCCGGTCGAGCGTCCGCCAGCCCCGCCATTGGACCATCCGGGCCGTCTGCGTCAGCGCGGCGAGAAGGCTTGCAGCGGCCGTCGTTCCAGAACTTGGTTCGGCCAGCCAGACGGCCAGCGCGCAGGCCGCGGACAAGGCGGCGGCACGCTCAAACCAAGGGCGCTCGGTGAACAGCGCCGCCTTGCTGGGCAGGCCCAGATGGGTGGCGGTCAGGCTCGGCGCGATGCGGCCGCCCAGCACCATGACCAGCCCGAGCGACAGCGCCAAGGCGGACGGGACGGCGTCGCACAGCGCGGCCCCGGCCAGCGCTCCGGCCAGGGCCGCGACAACGGCGTTGCGCCCGTCCCGCGCGGCGGCGACCTGCAGGGTCACGAGAAGGGCCAGCGCGGCAAGGAACGGCGCGTGCGCGCTGGCCACCCAGGGCGACAGCGCCCGTCCCGCCAGCCAGAGAGGCACCAAAAGCGGCCAGAGGCGCACGCCGACCAGCGGCCGCCCGGTCCAGCGCGGCAGGGCGGTGCGCAGGAATCCCGCCATCATCGCCGGCAATGTGCCGAACAGCAGCGCCCGCCCGTGCCACCCCGTCGGGTCGGCGATCACGCCGGACACGTCCCACCCCAGCAGGACCGGCACCCACAGCCCCACCGCGAGCTGCGCGTCCAGGGCGGTCAGCAGAAAAAAGGGACGGAACGGCACCGTCAGGCCCCGCTCCGCCTTGGCTGAATCATGAGGTGTGATGACCGTTGGGATGGCCGACGTTGCAATGCCGTCGCAGTTGCTCGACCGACCGCACCCGGACGGTGTTGCCGGTGACGTGGAGCTGGTGTGGGGAGAGCTTGGTGAAGGTGCGGGACAGCTGTTCCGGCGTCATGCCGAGGCGGCTGGCCAGCACACGCTTGCTGACCGGCAGTTCGAACGTCGCGCCATCCTCCGCCTCGTCCTGAGGCGACGGATCGACCTGCGACAGGATGAAGGCGGCGAGCCGCTGGGTCGTCGTGCGCAGCTTCAGATTCTTGACCTCGCGCACCAGCCCGCGGCACTGCCCGACCAGCGTGCTCATCACCCGCAGAGCCAGCGCGTGGTCGCGGGCGACCTGCACGCGCAGGACGGGAGCGGCCAGCATGAGAATCCGCGACGATTCCAGCGTCCGCGCCGACATCAGGTATGGCGCGTCGGCCAGCACCGCCGCCGGCACGAAGCAATCGCCGGGGCGCACGATGTCGATCACCGTCTCCTGCCCTGCCTCGTCGCAGCCGGCCAGCATCGCCGTGCCCTCCACGAGGATGTGCAGGAAGTCGGGAATCTCGCCCTCCGCGAACAGCCGTGTCTCGCGGGGGAACCACTGGAGAAGCGCCCCGTAGGTCAACGCCTCCAAGGTCTCGTTGGCGACCCCCTCGAACAGCGGGAGGTCGCGCATCAGCGTCAGGGCGCCCTGTTTCATCGTCCCGGCTCTGGTGTCATGGTCAGGCTTCGGAGGCGGGCTTGCGCGACGCCCCAACGTGAACCGGGGTGACCAGAACCGGGGCAGCGTCGGACTCGTCGTCCTTCAGGCCGGCCTTGAAAGACTTCACGCCCTTGGCGAGGTCGCCCATGACCTTGGGCAGCTTGCCCGCCCCGAACAGCAGCAGGACGAGCAGCAGGACGATGGCCCAGTGCATCAGGCTGAAACTTCCCATGACGATGGTCTCCTGGGTGAAGGACGGTCAGGCGCGCAGCGCGAGGACGCTGCCGTCGCGGCGGGTGAGGCGGGCGGCGGTGCCCGGAAAACGGTCGAGGAGGACGGCGGCCCGCGCTTCCGGTGCGACCGACAGGGCGGTGGACAGGGCGTCGGCGGTGGTGGCGTCAGGGGCGAGCACTGTGACCGCCAGCCACTCCCGCGCGCAGCCGCCCGTCGCCGGGTCGAACAGGTGGGTGAAGCGCCCGGCGGGATCGAAAGGCGTGCCGTAGCCGCCCGACGTCGCCACCGCCCGGTCCGCGATCTCCAGCGTGTCGGCGTTGCGGCCTTCCGCGAGCGGATCGGCGAGGCCGACCGACCAGGGACGGCCCGAGGGGTGATGGCCGAGCGCGCGGATCTCCCCCAGATCGACCAGCACGTCGGTCATGCCCTCCGCCCGCAGGCGCTCGGACACGCGGTCGGTGACGTAGCCCTGGGCGATGCCGTTCAGCGTCACCGCCATGCCGCGCGCGGCAAAGGCGACGCGGCCCGGTTCGACGCGGAGCTTGCGGTGATCGACCAAGTTCCTGGCCGCGCGAAGGACGGCCTCCGGCGGGCCGGCGGGATCGGCGCCGGGGCGGGCGAAATGGCCGGCGTAGAGCTGCCACAGCGGCTGCACGGTCGGGTCGAAGGCACCATCGGTGCGGCGGCTGAAGGCCGCGGCTTCGGACAGCAGCCGGACGAGATCGGCGGGGGGTGCGTCCAGCACACCGTCGCGGTTCAGGCGGGCCAGCGCCGAATCCGCCCGGTAGAGGCTGAAGACCCGCTCCAGCCGCGCGACCTCCTCCAGGCACAGGGCGATCAGGCGATCGGCCTCGGCGGGGTCCGGGTGCGCCAGCTGGAGGACGGAATCCGCCCCCAGAGCGACGCCGCGCCACGTCCGCACCGGCACGCCCGCCGCCCGGAGGCCGCCCGGCAGCAGCGCCAGCCCGGCGGCCACCGCGGCGATGCCGAGAAAGCGGCGGCGGGTGGTCATGGCGTGCCTCCATGCCCGGCGCCGTGACCGCCGCCATGATTGCCGCCCTGCTCCGCAGGCTCGTCGGCGGCGGTCTGTTCGGAGGGAAGCGTGGGGTGGAGGATCTCGTCCTCGGTCACCTCGGCGAAGCGCTTGATCGTGCCGCCGTTGTCGGCGGCGAAGCGGCGGGCGGCGGCCTCGTCGCCGAAGGGGAAAGGCTCGGCCTCGCCCATGCCGCCGCGCTCGCGGCTGCCCACCACGTACCAGGCCTTGCGCGCCTCGATCCAGACGGTCAGGTCGGGCTTGCGCGGGTCGGCGGCCTGGCCGACGTCGGTGACGTAGATGGCGCGGACGTCCTTCGCCTCCTCCGGCAGCATGGTGAAGGCGAAGGTGTCGCGGACGGAGGACAGCCAGATCGGACGGTCGCGCCCACCGACCAGGATCTGCCCCTTCGGGCCGGGATGGTCGGCGAGGTTCATGCCGCAGTAATGGCCGATCGCGTCGGCGGTGATGGCGACGGGTGGTGGTGGGGCGGTCTCCGCCTTCTGCTGCTGGCAGGCGGACAGCGGCAGCAGCAGGCAGGCGGCCAGCAGCGTGGCTCTCAGGGAGATGTTCATCAGATCTGCCTTCTGGAAAAGAGGACGGCGGCCAGCGCCAGCGGTGCGGCGACCCAGCCGGCCAGCACGGCCAGCAGGACGGAGGCCGACACCTGCACCTGCGCGGCCAGCCCGGCGGTGCCGGCGAACTGGCTGACGCTCTTGAAACCGGTCAGGTTGAAGAGGCGGAAGGCGTCCGCCGGGTTGGCGAGCAGCAGCCCGTTCAGCAGGCCGGCGTTCACCGTCTTGCCGCCGTCGGCCACCAGCAGCCCCAGCAGCGCCATGTCGTAGAGCAGGACCAGAACCAGCCAGATCGCCACGGCGATGCCCGCCGCCGTGCCGCGATCGCGGACCAGCGTGGAGGCGAGATAGCCCATGGCCGTGAAGGCCGCACCCAGCAGGACGCTCGACCCGATCATGGCGGCGAAGGCGCGCCAGCTCTCCGGCCCGATCTCGGTCCCGCTCATCGCCAGCGCCACCCCGGCGGCGCCATAGCCCAGCACGGTTGCGAAGGCGATGATCGCGGCGTGGCCGAGGAACTTGCCGATCAGCACCTGCCAGCGCGCCACCGGGTAGGACAGCAGCAGGGTCATGGTGCCGCGGTCGATCTCGCCCACCACCGCGTCGAAGGACAGCAGCAGCGCGATCAGCGGCAGCAGGAAGATGGTCAGGCTGGACAGGCTGACGATGGTCACCTCCACCCGGCCGACGCCGACCGTGCCGGTCGGGGCGGCCCCCAGGAAGCTCAGCGTCAGCGCCAGCGCCGCCATCAACAGCGTGGTGGCGACGACCCAGCGGTTGCGCAGGCCGTCGCGCACCTCCTTGGCGGCGATCGTCAGAAGCGTGTTCATTCCGCAGCCTCCCGGCGCAGGAAGTGGGCGTACATCTCGTCCAGGCTCGGCTGGACGACCTCGATGTCGGCGAGTTCCGGTCCTTCGCAGGCGATCTGGCGGAGCGTCGCCACCTTGTCGTCGTTGGCGCAGGCGGTCTCCACGACCTCTCCGGACGGCAGGGTCAGGCGGATGCGCACCGGCAGCTGGGCCAGCCCGCGCAAAGTGGCGAGCGAGCCGTCGGCGACCTTGCGCCCGCGGTTCATCACCACGACGCGGTCGGCCTGTCCCTCCAGCTCGGTCAGGGCGTGGCTGCACAGCAGGACGGTGGTGCCGGCGTCGCGCAGGTCCCGCACGATCTCGTAGAAGCTCTGGCGCAGCGCCGGGTCGAGGCCGGTCGTCGGTTCGTCGAGGAACAGCACCTTCGGCCCGCCGAGCAGCGCCTGGGCCAGCGCCAGCCGCTGCCGCATGCCCTTCGAATAGGTGCCGACGCGGCGCTTCACCGCGGCGGGCTCCAGCCCCACCCGCTCGAACAGCGCGTCGTTGCCGTCGCGCGGCACCCGCTTCAGCCGGGCGTAGAAGTCCAGCGTCTCGCGCCCGGTCATGCTGGGGTGGAAGGCGACGCTTTCCGGCAGGAAGCCGACCTGCCGGCGGATGTGGGAGGCGGAGGCGCTCGCCGGGTCGCCGCCCAGCACGCGGATTCCGCCGGCGGTCGGCGTGGTCAGCCCGAGCATCAGCTTGATCAGCGAGCTCTTGCCGGCGCCGTTGTGGCCGACCATGGCCACGCATTCTCCGGCGGCGAGGTCCAGATCCACCTCGCGCACGGCGAAGGCGTCGCCGTAGCGCTTGGAGACTCCCTCCACACGGATGGTCGGTGTGTCGGTCATTGGGCGTTCCTTTCCGCCGTTTGGCGCAGCGCCGGAGACGGCGGCGGGCTCATCAAAGGGGCGCTGTCGATCACGCCGCCGGGGTGCAGCGCCGGGAACTGCTTCTGCGCCCAGCGGATCACCTGCACGCCGGGGCTGTTCATCAGCAGCTTCGCCGCCGGATAGGCCCACATCACACGGTCCACGACGTCGTTGGGGCGGTAAGCCTCGTCGGCGACGCCGTCGCCGTTCAGGTCGAAGGCGGCGTTGTCGGACCAGTAGTTGCCGCGTCCCTTCTCCGACCAGTCGAGGTGGCGCGTCCCGACATACTTGACCTGGGTGCGGTTGCCGATGAAGGCGTTGCCGGTCAGGGTGTTGCGCTCTGACCCCGCGGTGAAGTGCACGCCGATCTCGCAGCCCTCGAACCGGTTGCCGGTGAAGCGGTTCTTGTTGGCGTTGTAGATGAAGACGCATTTCCAGGTGCCGGTGCGCTGGCCCTCCACCGGGCCGTCGGTCGCCACCGGCATGTCCTTGTCGGCGGCCACCTCCACCGGCGCCGCCTGTTCGGGCGACAGGGGACCGTCGATCACGTTGCCTTCAATGAGCGCGCTGTTGGCGTAGTTCAGCAGCAGCCCATGCTCCCGGTCGCCCTGCGAGCGGTTGTTCCGGATCACGAGGTTGTTGGAATACATGATCGCGTAGCCGACATGGTTGCCGACCGAGACATTGTCCGACACCTCGGAATCGTTCGTGTACATGTAATGGACGGCGAAGCGCACCCGCTCGAACCGGTTGCGGGCGAACAGGTTCTTCTTCGACGTCGTGGTGAAGATGCCGTCGCGCCCGTCCTGGACGTGGTTGTCCACCACCTGCGTGCCCGGCGCGTTCCACAGCTGGATGCCGTTGCCGCGTTCGGACAGGCGCAGGTCCGTGCGACCGATGACGTCGTTGCGCTGGACCATCACATCGTGGGCGCCCCAGACATAGATGCCGATCAGGTTGTCGCGCAGCCGGTTGCCCTCGATCACGCCGCGGTGCGCCTCCTTGCCCAGGAAGATTCCGGTGTTCTGCTCGGACAGGCTGATGCCGGAATTGCGGACCTCGACATTCCGCACGGTCACGTCGGGGGCGAAGACCGTCACGGCGTTCCCCTCCCCTCCCCCGTCGATGACGGCGCCCGGCTCGCCGAGCAGCGTGACCGGCTTGCGGACCACGACGGGGCCGGGGTGCGTGCCGGAGGCGAGGACGAGCGTGTCGCCGGGCGCCGCCGCGGCGAGCGCACCGTCCAGCCCGCCCGGCGCCACCGTCACCGTGGCGGCGCAGGCTGTCCCGGCGGCGAAGGCGAGCGCCACGGCGAGGAGGGGGAGTGGAGAGTGGTGGGGCATCTACGAAATCCTGCAATCGAAGACCATTGCCCCCACCCCGGCCCTCCCCCGCTGGGCGGGGGAGGGAGTTCGTCCCCTCCCCTGCGAAGCGGGGGAGGGGTTGGGGTGGGGGCAAACGGCGCCTCAGGTCGCGCGCGGCTCGACGATCATGCGGCCGCCCATCTCCATGTGCAGGGCGTGGCAGAACCACTGGCAATAGTACCAGTGCACGCCCGGACGCTCGGCGATGAAGGTGACCGAGCTGGTCTGCTGCGGCCCGATCTCCATGGCGATGCCGTGGTTCGACAGGGTGAAGCCATGGGTCAGATCGTCCACATCGTCCATGTTGGAGATGTAGAGCGTCACCTCGTCGCCCTGCTTGACCGTGAACTCCTCAAGCCCATAGGCCGGAGCGCGCTGCCACATGTAGACACGGACCTTGTTGCCCTCGCGGATCACCTTGGCGTCGTCGTCCAGGTTGACGCCGTCCTTCTTGGCCTGCTGGCGGGCCTCCTCCCACATCGGGTCGTCGCGGGTGAAAACGCTCTTCGGGTTCAGCTTGGAGCGGTGGACGATCAGCGTGTCGTGCGGCTCGGCGTAGGTCGGGCCGTCGTGCACCAGCTTCATCTCGTCGCCCGAGATGTCGATGAGCTGGTCGTTCTCCGGCTTGCTCGGACCGACGTTGAGGAAGCGGTCCTTGGAAAACTTGTTCAGCACCATCAGCCACTTGCCGTCGGCGTCCTTGGTCTGGCCCATCGAGGAATGGGTGTGACCCGGCTGGTAGTGCACGTCCAGCTTCTGGATGATCGGATCGACCTTCTCGCCCTTGTAGGCGCGCTTGGCCTTGTCGATGTTCCACTTCACGATCTGGCTGTCGAGGAACAGCGTGGTGTAGCCGTTGCCGCGCCCGTCATAGGCGGTGTGCAGAGGCCCGAGGCCCAGCTGCGGCTCTGCCACGATGACGTCCCGCGGCTTGATCTTGTCCTCGAACAGGTCGTCGAGCAGGCGGACGTCCATCACCGACACCGTCGGCGACAGCTTGCCGTTGATGGTGACGTGGATGCCGTCCGGCGCCGCGTTGATGCCGTGCGGGCTGTTGGGGATCGGCACGTAGCGGGTGAAGGGCGAACCGTGGCGGCCGTCCACGACCGGGACGCCGTGCATCACCTCGACCTTGCCGGCCTTCACCGCCTCTTCGATGCGCTTGATGTTGAAGATGACGATCCAGTCCTGCTCGTTCGCCGTCATCTCTGCGGTGGTCACGCCGCTTTCGGAGTTGTAGCAGGTCGAGAAGGCGTATTTGCCCTGGTAGTCCGCCTCGGTGTTGTCGAGGTTGCCGTCCACCCGGACCTGCCACGACACCTTCATGCTGTCGCCGTCGATGGCGGAGAAGTGCGTCCGGTAGTTCTTCGGATCGACGTTCTTGCCGTCGTTCGGCATCGGCACGAGTTGCTCGGCGTTCGCGAAGACGTAGCCGGTGCGCGGGTACTTCTGCAGACGCAGGCCGTGGATCGCCGAGACGTTCGGAATGTCGATGATCTTGTCGACCTTCATGATGTCGCAGCGGATGCGGGCGACGCGGGTGTTCGCCTTGTCGTTCACAAAGATGTAGCGCCCGTCGTAGGTGCCATCGGTGAAGGACATGTGCGGGTGGTGCAGGTCGCCGTTCAGCCAGGTACCGCCGTGGTTGGCCAGATACTTCCGGTTCTCCTCGGTCAGACCCTCGGTCAGGATCTTCCGGCTCTCGTTGGTCAGGCCCCAGCCCGAGGCGCTGCAACGGTTGAACACCGGGATGCGGTGCAGCTCGCGCATGCTGGGCAGGCCGAGGATGCGCAGCTCGCCCGACTGGCCGCCGGAATGGAAGACGTAGTACTCGTCGAGATCGCCCGGCTTGACCTCGTACTTCTGGTTGCCCGCCCCGGCGGCCGCGGCCGGCCCGGCGCCGAACAGCGCGCCGCCCGCCGTGCCGCCGGCCACAGCGCCGGCGATTCCGGCCAGCGCCGCCGCCTTGGCGGTGCCCCCGAGAAGATCGCGGCGGTTCACGCCCGTCCGCTCAACCTTGATGTTCGACGCCTTATTTTCCGACATGGGTGAACTCCTTCGATGTCCCCTTACGGGGCTCTTGTTTCGACCTGGTGGGTCAAAGTCCTTCCGGCCGGGCGGACAGGTGCCCGGTGGCGGGATCGGTGGTCAGCACGGCGGCGCGGGGTTTGGCTTCCGCAGCGGTGCTGGTGGATTGGGTGGCGTCGCGGCGCTCCCGCTTCAGGCGCTTCTGGATCATGACCGGGCATTTGCGGTCGTGGTGGTAGAGCACCTGGCAGTGGAGGCACTGGATGCATTCGTTGGGGTTGATCGAGCCGTCGGGGTGGATCGCCTGGACCGGGCATTCGTTGGCGCAGCGCCGGCACGGGTTGCCGCATTCCTTGTAGCGGCGCAGCCAGTCGAACATCCGCATCCGGGAATGGCGAGCGCCGCGCCCAGCGGGCACAGGTAGCGGCAGAAGAAGCGCTCGATGAACAAGCCGGCGGCGATCAGGGCCACGGCGAACAGGACGAACCACCAGTCGCGGACGAAATGCAGGATGATCGCGGTCTTGAAGGGCTCAACCTCCGCCGCCTTCTCCGCCGTCGCCAGCGAGGTCAGCGACAGGCCGAACAGCAGCAGGAAGATCATGTACTTGATCGGCCACAGCCGCTGGTGCAGCCCGAAGGGAACGGTGATCTGACGGACACCCAGCTTCTTGGCGGCCTTGGAGGCCAGTTCCTGCAGCGCGCCGAACGGGCACAGCCAGCCGCAGAAGGCGCCCCGGCCCCAGAACAGCAGCGACGCGGCGACCGAGAACCACAGGATGAACACCAGCGGGTCCATCAGGAAATAGTCCCAGCGGAAGTCGGTGCGCAGCGCGTTGGCGAAGGTCAGCACGTTGACCACCGACAGCTGCGCCGTTGCGTACCAGCCGAGCCAGACCAGCGTGAAGACGAGGAACCCGGTGCGCACCCGCTCGTAGAGGGCCGGGCGCTTCACAAGCTGGTCCTGGAAGAAGAAGATTCCGGTCAGCAGCAGGATCGCGCTCGCCAGCACGGCGACGTCGAACAGGCGGTTCTCCCAGATGCGCTGCCACAGCGGGATCTCGTCGGCCGCGTCCTGTTCCGCCAAGGCGGCGGCCATCGGAGCCACGGCGGCCGGCATCACGGAGGCCGGTGCCGCGGCAGCGGCAGGAGCGGCCACCGGCTTGACCTTCAGGAACTTCTCCGGCGGCTGATAGCCGAGGTCGAAGGTGACGAAGGCCTTGTCGAGCGCCGCGGTCGCGCGCTGGACCAGCAGCTGCAGGCGCCACGGATCGGCGGGGTTGAAGCCGACCTCTTCGGGGATGACGAACAGGCCGATCTCGGGGAAATTCGGCGCGCCCGCCGCAGCCAGGGAGCCCAGGCGCTTGTGCAGGCGGTCGCGGAAGCGGATGGCGCCCTCGTGCTGAACCAGCTCGAAACGGTCGAAGATGCCGCCGCGCACATAGCCCGAGCCCTTGAAGGAATAGCGCCCCTGCCCCGCCACGACGATGGCGTGCTGGCCCGGCTTCAGCCGCTGCACCAGCGCCTCGTACTCCGCGTCGCCCAGCAGGGAGCGGCCGACGGCGGGAATGGTGGCGAGCGCGGCGTAGAGGTCGATGAAGCTGTCGTTCGGATCGCCGGCCTCGGGACGGGCGGCGGCCTCGGCCTTGCCGGTGCGCTCGAAGGCGGCGTTGACCTCGCCCACCGTCAGCGTCAGGCGGCGCACGGAACCGTCGCCGACCAGCGTGGCCCAGTCCTCGACTCCGGTCTTGGACAGGTCGAGGCTGCGGGTCACGGTCGGCGCGGCCTCCGCTGCTCCCGGCGCGCCCAGCGCCTGCAATACCTTCTTGCCGGAACGGATGATCGAATCGCCGATCACCATCACCGTCACGGTGGCGCCGGACACGATGTCCACCGGCGGGCTGGACGCGCTCTGCGAGGCCAGGGTCAGCACGTTCTTGCCGACATAGCCGTCAATGAAGGCGTTGACCTTGGCCGGCGGGATGCCGATCAGGACGATGGGCTCGTGATGGTCGACCAGCTTCGCCCCGGTCACCGTGCCGTCCGGCGCCAGCCCGACCATCACATGGATCGGACGGCCCGAATAGCCGGTCGTGTTCACGAAGTCGGAGGTCAGGAAGGCGTGGCCGACCAGCGCGTCGCCCTTGTAGACGGGAACCATCGGCGCGTTCGGCAAGGGAGCGCCGAAGCGGTCCGCCCCGGCGGCGACATCGCCCGGCTGCACCATGCCGAGATACCGCGCCAGCAGCGCCTCGGCGGCGTCCGCCGTGCCGAACCCGGCCAGCAGGATCAGCAGCCCCACCACCAACGCGCGTGTTCCCCGCAAGAAGTCCGCAACCATCGCCCTTGCCTTGAAGTCTTGATCTTGATCAAGAGGCCGCATGCCCCGTTGACGCGCCCATGAGACCGCAGGTTCGGGCCGCTGTTCTTGACCATCGTCAAGTCGCGGAAAAATGAAGCCGGGTTATCCTCCTCCCCAGGGTCCGTACGATTGCTGATCGGGCGGGAATATCGATTGCATTTTAGGCGAAATTCACTCGCGACCGGGGGTTTCCATGCCGTTGCTGCGCCACGAACCACAGGGTGGGGTCCGCTCGCTGGACGATCTTCTGGGCATCGCCCTGGCGCTGGAACAGGAGGCGGTGCGCCGCTACACCCAGTTGGCGGCCCTGATGGACCGCCGCGGCGAGACCGACACCGCCACCACCTTCCGCGCCCTGATCGCGGAGGAGCAGGACCATGTGCAGGCGGTGGACAGCTGGGCGCACCGCCTCGGCCGCCCCACCCCCAACGCTCCGGCCTTCCTCTGGCGCCTGCCGCCGGAGCTTGCCGCCTCCTGGGAGGAGCTGACCGAGCGCACGCGGCTGACGCCCTATCAGGCGCTGTCGCTGGCGGTGGTCAACGAGCAGCGCGCCTTCGCCTTCTACAGCTACATCGCCGCCAGCGCCCCGGACGAGCCGATCCGCACCCACGCCGAGGCGCTGGCCCGCGAGGAACTCCGCCACGCCGCCCTGCTCCGCCGCGAGCGCCGCAAGGCCTTCCGCCGCGAACGGGGCCGGGAGGAGCACAAGCCGACCCGCGCGGACACACCGGCGGAACTGGAACGGCTGGCCGTCGCCCTGCTGTCCGCCACTGCCGCGGAGCACAGCGCGCTGGCGGTGCGCCTGCTCGCCCTGGGCAACGGTGACGGCGCCGCGCTGCTGAGCCAAATTGCCGAAGAGGAACGGGCGTTGATTCCGGCCGGCTCCGACGCGGCGGCGTCGCAGGCCGCCGTTCCCGACACCACGCCCGCCTGCCTGCGCGCGGCGGTCGCCGCCTCCGAACGGCTCGCCGAAGCCTTCGGCGACGTGGCGGCCCAGGCGTCCGACGAGCTGGTCCTGACCGAATCCCTGCGCCTTCAGGAGGCCGTGGTGGGCCACCTCGCGCTGCTGGCGGAGCGGATCGAGGCGAGGGGGTAAGAAACTACCCCACCACCTGCCGGTACAACGCCGGCAGGGCCTTGGTCAGGTGCGTGACCTGCGGGAAGATCGCGTAGCCGCCCCGGCCGAACAGATAAGGGAAATAGTCGCGCGCCTCGGCATCCACGGTGATGCCGAACAGGGCGATGCCCTGGCGGCGGGCCTCCTGGATCGCCACGCGGGTGTCTTCGATGCCGTAGCGCCCCTCGTAATGGTCCACGTCGTTGGGCTTGCCGTCCGACAGCAGGATCAGCAGGCGGTGCCGGTTGGGCCGCTCCGCCAGACGTGCGGCGGCGTGGCGCAGCGCCGCCCCCATGCGGGTGTAATGGCCCGGCTTCAACGCCTGCACACGACGCTGCACACGGGCGTTCAGGGGCTCGTCGAACTCCTTGACGGTCTGCACCCGCACCCAGTCGCGCTTCTTCGAGGTGAAGGCGAAGATGGCGTGCGGGTCGCCGCAGGCGTTCAGTCCGTTGGACAGCGCCAGCAGGGCTTCCTTCTCGACATCCAGCACGCGGTGCCCGTCCACCCAGCCGTCGGTGGACAGCGAGGTGTCGACCAGCACCGCCACCGCCAGATCGCGCGCCGCGTTGCGCGCCGCCTGATAGACGCGGTCGCTGCCCGCCCCGCCCGCGCGCTGGTCGGCGCAGCGGCGCACCAGGGCGGTGAGGTCGAGGTCGTCGCCATCCGGCTGGCCGGTGAAGATCATGCGCTTGGGGCGCAGGGCCTCGAACTGGCGGCGCACCTGCCGGATGCGGCGCAGCGCGGCCTCGTCGGGCGCCCAGTCCTCGCCGTCCTCCGGCGCCGGTTCGGCGACGACGCGGCAATGGGCGGGGTGGTAGGCGCGGCGGCGATGGTCCCATTCCGGGTAGGTCAGCACCGCCGTCAGGGGCGCCGCGTCCACGGCGGCCGGCGCCAGATCGAGATCGAGCTTCAGCCGGGTCGAGGGCTTGCGCTGATGCTGGGCGAGCGCGATCTCCTCCATGTCGTCGGCGGCCTGGCGGGCGGCGTCCTCGTCGTCGTCATCGACCGGGCGGGGGATGTTCAGCATCTCCGCCAAACCGAAGATCTTCTCGAAACGGTTCAGGATCAGCGGGTCCTCGCGCTGCACCTGATCGCTGTCGCGCCGCGTTGCCTTCCGGCGCTGGCCGTCGCTTTCGGCGGAAGGGGTTGCGGCTTCGTCCTCCGCCGCATCGGACGCAGCCGAGGCACCGGACGGCACAGGACCCGACACCTCACCCCACAGCGGCACCGGCAGGAAAGGCTTGTAGCCGGCGGAAGCGGTGAAGCGGTCCAGGGGAATCGTCCCGTCCAGCGCCGCGCCGCCGTCACCGGCGCCCAGCAGAGCCAGCACCGCCGCCTCCACCATCGCCTCGTCCTTCGGCAGGGAGCGCTTGGGCCGGACGGCGACCAGCTCCGCGCACAGCTCGCCATGCAGGCGGGTCAAACCCGGCCAGCGCGCAAGAACCCGCGCGGTGGTCGCGTGGGCCTGCCGCAGCGCCCGCAGATCGGCCCGCAGCGGGTCGGCCCGCAGCGGACCGGCGGCAGCCTCGCCATCGGCCTCGGCGTGCGCGAAATAAGCGGCGAGCCATTCGTAGAGCCGCTCGTTCAGCGCCGCGTCGGGGAACACGTCGAGCAGGGCGGGCAACTGCAACACATCGCCGTCCAGCGCCGGCCGCTCCAGCCGTTCGGTGCCGAGGCCGATGCGCTCCAGCACCGACAGCCGGTGGCCGGAGGACGCCCGCGCCGAGGCGGCCAGCCGCACGCCCCGGTCGCCACCCAGCCCGCGGAAGAACACCGCCAGCCGGGGCCGGATCGCCTCCAGCGTCACCGCGGCATCGGGATGGTGCGGCAGGCTCGACCGGCCGCCGACCAGGCGGTGCCAGTGGCGGCCGATGAACTCCTCGGGCTCAAGCAGCGACAGCATGTCCGTTTCCCTTACCCGAATTTCCCTTAGCCCAGGGCGATGTCGGCGACGCGCAGCAGCGCCTGCCGCACGTCGGCGTCATCGGTCAGCGGTTCGATCAGCGCGGTGCGGATGGCCCGTTCGGGCTTGACACCGGAACGGATCAGCGTCGCGCAATAGACGAGCAGGCGGGTGGATACACCCTCCTCAAGATCCTGGCCCTTGAGGGCGCGCAGCGCGCCGGCCAGACGGACCAGCGGGGCGACGCGCGCCTCCGGCAGGCCGCTCTCGCGGGCGACGATGGCGGCCTCGTCCTCCGGCGCCGGAAAGTCGAATTCGATGGCGAGGAAGCGCTGACGCGTGCTGGGCTTCAGGGTCTTCAGGACGTTCTGGTAACCGGGATTGTAGGAGACCACCAGCATGAAGTCGTCCGGTGCCTCCAGCAGTTCGCCCGTGCGGTCGAGCGGCAGCAGACGGCGGTCGTCGGTCAGCGGGTGGAGCACGACGGTCACGTCCTTGCGCGCCTCCACCACCTCGTCGAGGTAGCAGACGGCCCCCTCGCGCACGGCGTGGGTCAGCGGGCCGTCCGCCCACACCGTGTCGCCACCCTTCAGCAGGTAACGCCCGGTCAGGTCGGCGGCGGTCAGGTCGTCGTGGCAGGACACGGTGTAGAGGGGACGCCCCAGACGTGCTGCCATGTGCGAGACGAAGCGCGTCTTGCCGCAGCCCGTCGGCCCCTTCAGCAGCAGCGGCAGGCGGTGGCGGAAGGCGTGCTCGAACAGCTCGCACTCGTCGCCGACGGCCTTGTAGTAGGGGATGTCGAGGTCGTCCGCGACGGCCTTCAGGGCGCTGCGGGTCATGGGTGTCTCCTCGAAAACGGAAGGCCAAAACGGAGGTCGGAAAAGAAGGGTCCCCTCCCCCGGCGTGCGGAGGAGGGGAAGGCCCTGGTCACTCGGCGGGCTGCACGGCGGCACCGATTCCGGTGCTCTTGCGGCCCGCGGGCACCGGCCCGAGCAGAGCGTAGAGATAGAGGACGGCGCCGATGAACACCGCGGCACCGGCGGCCAGACGCACCCAGTAGAAGGGAGCGATCTCCGCCTGGACGGTCATATAGTCCATGCCCATCACGCGCTGCAGGTGGACCTGCACGACCCCGGCGAAGGTCAGGGCGAAGGTCATCACCGTCATGCCGCCAGTCATCAGCCAGAAGCTGGCTTTGTTGAGGGTCTGGTGGTAGGGCGCGACGCCGCGCAGATGCGGCATGGCGTAGCTGAAGATGGCGAGGTTGATCATCACATAGGCGCCGAAGAAGGCCAGATGCCCGTGCGCCGCCGTCACCTGCGTGCCGTGGGTGTAATAGTTGACCCAGGACAGCGTGTGCAGGAAGCCCCAGACGCCAGCCCCGAAGAAGGCCGTCACCGCGCAGCCGACCGACCACAGCAGGGCGGCCTTGTTCGGGTGATCGCGCCCGCCCTTCAGCACCATCTTCACGGCGAAGACGACCATGAAGAAGAAGGGGGCGACCTCAAGCGTCGAGAACAGCGAGCCGATCCACTGCCAGTAGCCCGGCGTGCCGATCCAGTAGTAATGGTGCCCGGTGCCCAGCAGGCCGGAGAACAGGGCCAGCCCGACGATGGCGTAGAGCCACTTCTCGACGATCTCGCGGTCGACGCCGGTCATCTTGATCATCAGGAAGGCGAGGATCGAGGCCATGACCAGCTCCCACACGCCCTCGACCCAGAGATGGACGACGTACCACCAGTACATCTTGTCCAGCGCGAGGTTGGTCGGGTTGTAGAAGGAGAACAGGAAGAAGATCGCGATGCCCCACAGCCCCATCACCAGGATGTTGGTGATGACCGTGCGCCGGCCCTTCAGCACCGTCATGGAGATGTTGTAGAGGAACATCAGCGCGACGACGACGATGGCGACCTTGATCCACGTCGGCTGTTCCAGGAACTCGCGTCCCTCGTGGATGCGGAAGACGTAGCCGACGACGGCGGCCAGCGCGCCGAACATGAACAGGCCGAACTGGATGTAGGCCAGCTTCGGGCTGTGCAGCTCGCGCTCCGCCTCTTCCGGAATCAGGTAGTAGGCGGCGCCGAAGAAGCCCATCAGCAGCCAGACGATCAGCGCGTTCGTGTGGATCATCCGCAGGATGTTGAAGGGAAGCAGTTCCGACAGGACGTTGGGCAGCACATAGACCGTGCCGGCCAGCAGGCCGACCAGGAGCTGAACGCCGAACAGGGCCAGCGCGCCGTAGAAATAGGGCAGCGCGACCTTTTGGGATTCGTATTTCATGGCCTTTCGTCCTTCGTCAGCCGGAAACCTTGGGCGGCCAGTTCTGGGTGTTGATGCGGCTGGTCCATTCCAGGAAGGCGGCGAGGTCGTTGACCTCCTGCTCCGTCAGGTTGAACTGCGGCATCTGGCGGCGGCCCTCGATGCCGCTGGGCTGGGCGGCCATCCAGCCGGCCAACGCGGCGCGCGCGCCCTCCGGGTCCTTGTCGCCGCCGTAGCGGATCCAGACATTGCCCAGCTCCGGCGCGAAATAGGCACCCTCGCCCAGCAGCGTGTGGCAGTTGATGCAGGAGTTCTTCTCCCACACATGCTTGCCGCGGGCGACGCTGTCGGTCAGCCCCTTGCTGTCGGTGCCGGTGTTGACGACGTAGATGTGGCTTGCCGCCGTCAGCGAGACGAAGGCGGCGAAGAAGAAGAGCGATCCGCCGTAAAAAATGTTTCGGGCGGCCGCTTTGGTGAAGCGTTCCGTCATGCGTTCGTTTCTCCTGGGTCAGGCCCCCGAGGCAGACCTTCGTGGAACGGAGGGGCCTTGAGCAGCGTTGGCCGTGCGCCATGACGGAGAAAGTTGACCGATTTGGTGCGACTATCCTTGACGGCGGTCAAGTGGACGGCCGCGGACCGGATTTGAGGGCTGTGTGAAAAAGCGGGCGCCGGGCCAACCCGGCGCTTCCCGCGGCCGGCGCGCTCAGGGAATGGTCGGCGCCGGGGTGCTCAGGCTCCACATGGCGTCGAACATGGACGCCTGGAAGGCCGCGAAATCGGCGCTGTCGAGGATCAGGCCGTAGCTCTCGCGGGCGGACGAGATGACCGAAACCTTGGTGCCGTGGATGAAGCAGGTCATCGCCAGGTTGTAGGTGGCGGGCGCGTAGCGCAGTTCGCGCCGCTCCTCCTGGCTCGACGGCCAGATCGGGGCGATGTCGCGCTCCTCCGAGCGGATCACCCGCAGCCAGATGCCGCGCCGCGCCCGCTCCTTCAAATAGCGCTCCATCTCCTCCAGCCCCGGCTCGACCATCAGCTCCCGCATCGACAGGGTGGCGCGCAGTTCTTTCTCCTCGCCGCTCAGCGTCTCCCACAGGACGGTGCGGATGCCTTCGGGGCCCGGGTGGAAGCGGACGTTCGGCTGGCCGTTCTCGTGATGGTACATCGACCGCAGGACCGGCATCACGTCTTCGAGCATCTGCCGCCGGGCCTCGCTGCGCTCCAGCAGGATCCCCGGGTCCTGGGCGACCACGAAGCGGCGCTTGCCGTGATCGACGAAGCGGACGAGCCCCTCCGCCTCCAGCTTGGCGAGAGCGTCGTGCGCCGTGGTGCGGGCCATGCCGGCGCCCGCGGCCACCTCCGTCACGGAGCCGCCGCCAAGGCGGATCGTCGTCAGATAGAGCTTGTAGAGCGTCCCCGATATGCCGATCCGGGACAGCTTCTCCTCAAGATTCACCCACGTGCTCCCTTTTGAATCGCGTCGCAACATGCCCGATTCCGCGCCACCCGTCCATCGTCGGTTTTTGCCGATAAAATCCCGTCTCTTTGCGTCACTGCTTTGAAGAGAAGACGATAAAATGGGCTTTTCTCCCGCCAAATGCCCGTTAAAACGGCAAGTTTATGCCTTTAAGGCGCCATTCATTTGTATTTTTCGAATTGACGGATTTTTCCGACACTGTCATCGTTTTGTCGTCGTCCAAGGACGCTGACGTCCCGCGAGGCGGCACCGAACGGTGGAACGAGGGAAGGTGATGGAAGCGAACACGAAAGCGCATGCGGCTGCGCCGCCCTTCATGCAGAGAGCGCCGCGCCGCGCCGTGACTCCCCGCATTCTGACGGACCGGTCCTTCCGCGCGGCGATGGGCCTCACCGCCTTCTTCGCCGTCTGGCAGGCGCTGACCTCGCTCGGCATCATCGACGCCTTCCTGCTGCCGTCGCCGGTCGCGGTGGCGGGGGCGCTCTGGGACATGGCGCTCGACGGCTCGCTGTGGGTTCATCTCGGCGCCAGCCTGCAGCGGGTGGCCGTCGGCTTCGCGCTCGCCTGCGTCGTCGGCATGGCGCTCGGGCTGATGTGCGGCTGGTGGCGCAGCGTCGCGGACTTCGTGCGGCCGGTGGTCGAGGCGCTGCGCCCCATCCCGCCGCTCGCCTGGATCCCGATCACCATCTTGTGGTTCGGGCTCGGTGACGCCGCGTCCTACTTCCTGGTCTTCCTCGGCGCCGTCTTCCCGGCCTTCGTCGCCACCTACACGGCGGTGCGCGGCCTCGACCGGAACCAGATGAACGCGGCGCTCTGCCTCGGCGCGACGCCCTGGCAGCTCTTCACCGACGTGCTGATCCCCGCCTCCCTGCCGATCATCCTGCCGGGGCTGCGGATCGCGCTGGGCGTGGGCTGGATGTGCGTGGTGACCGCCGAGCTGATCGCGGCGCAGACCGGCCTCGGCTACCTGATCCAGCAGTCGCGCATGCTTTTCCAGATCAACAACGTCGTTGCGGGCATGGTGGCCATTGGTCTTGTCGGCTTCGCCATGTCCGCCGTCCTCGAGCGGATCGAGCGTCGGGTGAACGCCTGGGCACCTTCAGAGCGCAATTGAGCAGGAGGCGAAGAATCATGGCCGCCAACACCGCACGCAAGACCCCCGCCCCGCCCCCCGGCGCGCCGCAGGCCCAGCCGGCCGACATCCAGATCGACATCCGGAATCTGGGCAAGGTCTATGGCGGGACCTCGTCCGACAACATGGTGGTCGCCCTCGACGGGGTCGATCTGCGCATCCGCCGCGGCGAGTTCATCTCACTGCTCGGCCCCTCGGGCTGCGGCAAGTCGACCCTGCTCGGCATCGTCGCCGGTTTCCAGTCGGCGTCGAGCGGGACGCTCCTGCAGAACGGCCGCCCCATCGTCAGGCCGGACCCGTCCCGCACGGTCGTCTTCCAGGACTACGCGCTGTTCGGCTGGATGACCGTGCAGCAGAACGTCGAGTTCGGCCTGAAGGCCAAGGGCATGGCGAAGAAGGAGCGCGCGGAGATCGCCCGCTCGCTGATCGACATGGTCCGGCTGACCGGCTTCGAGGAGAAGTACCCGCACCAGATCTCCGGCGGCATGAAGCAGCGGGCGGCCATCGCCCGCGCGCTCGCCCCGGACCCCGACATCCTGCTGATGGACGAGCCGTTCGGCGCGCTGGACGCGCAGACCCGCGTGCTGCTGCAGGAGGAGATCGCCCGCATATCGTCCGAGGCCGGCAAGACGGTGATCTTCGTCACCCACGGCATCGATGAGGCGGTGTTCCTGGCCGACCGCGTGGTGGTGATGAGCCCGCGGCCCGGCCGGGTGCGCGAGGAGGTCGCCGTGCCGCTGCCGCGGCCCCGCACGGCCGAGATGCGCTCCGATCCCTGGTTCGTCTCCACGGTCAACGACCTGTGGGAGACCCTGAAACCCGAATGGCAAAAAGGGGAATGAACGTGACCTCGACACTCTCGCGCCGTCGTTTCGGCCAGCTCGCCGCCGGCATCGCCGCCGCCGCAACCCTCGCCAAGCCGGCGATCCTCCGCGCGCAGGGCGCGGACGTCGTCAAGATGGGCTGGTTCAACACCACCACCGTGTCGGCCCAGATCGCCCATGTGCTGATGCGCACGGACATCGCGGCCCGCAACGGCCTGCGGATGAACATGATCCAGCTCAACGCCTCGCCGGCGGTGAACGAGGCGATCGTGTCGAACGCGGCCGATGTCGGCACGCTGTCCGACTTCGCCGCCGTCACCACCATGGCCGTCGGGGCGCCGGTCACCACCATCGCCTCGCAGGCGCGCTTCCGCTCGGCGGTGCTGGTGACCAAGAAGTCGGGGATCACCGACGTCGCCGGGCTGAAGGGCAAGCAGGTCTACGGCACCTTCGGCATCACCGCCTTCCAGAACGCCCAGGAGGCGATGATCAAGGCCGGCCTCACCCCCGGCCGCGACATGACCTTCGTCAATGTCGGGCCGGCGGAGCTGGCCGACGCGGTGGGCGCGCAGCGGATCGACGCCTTCTTCACCTACGACCCGTTCGTGAGCTTCTTCGAGAACGCGGGCTTCGCCCAGGTCATTTCGGAGAACCTGACCCCGGTCATCGTGCTGACCGCGAACAACCGCTTCTTCAAGGACCGGCCCGAGGTGGCGGAGCGCTTCCTGCTCGCCAACTCCCAGGCGCTGTATTTCGCAAGCCAGAACCACGACCTCGTCAACGGCTGGTTCCGGTCGCTGGAGCCGGCGAAGAACATCCCGGAAGCCGTGCTCGAAAAGGCGTCGGGCTACGACCCCGCCTGGAACGCCAAGGCGCCCACCGACATCAAGGCGGCGCTCTCCGACGAGCAGGTCAATAAGTTGAACCAGCTCGCCGAATGGGGCGTGGAGGCGAAGCTGCTGCCGCGCCTGCCCGACGTCTCGAAGTTCGTCGACACGACCATCGCCGGCAAGGTCGACGCCGCCTTCGCCGCCCAAAACTTCGATCCGAAGACGGTCAAGATCGTCGGCTGATCGGCCGGCGATCCCGACGCAGCGCGCAGGACGGGGCGGCGGCCGTGCCGGGCCGCGCCGAAGGAGACTTCATGACCTTACGACTTGACGACGCCCCCGCCCCTCCAACGCGCCATTTCGACTTCGCCACGCTGCCGGCGCCCGACCGCTACCGCCTTCTGACCGCCGCGGTTCTGCCGCGGCCGATCGCCTGGGCGATCACCCGCTCGGCCGAGGGCCGGGTGAACGCGGCTCCCTACTCCTTCTTCAACGTCTTCGGCTCTGACCGGCCGGTGGTCTGTCTCGGCGTGCTGGCACGCCCGGACCGGCCGAAGGACACGGCGGTCAACATCCGGGCGACGCGCGAGTTCGTGATCAACCTCGTCCCCTTCGACCTCGCAGAGGCGATGAACCTCACCTGCGTCGAGGCGCCGCCCGAGGTGGACGAAACCCGGCTCGCCGGGCTCGCCACCCTGCCGAGCGTCGAGATCCGGCCGCCGCGCATCGCCGCATCGCCGGTCGCCTTCGAATGCCGGCTGATCCACGAGTTCGAAAGCGGTCCCGGACAATGGCTGTTCGTGGGCGAGGTGCTGCACGCCCATGTCGCGACGCGCGTTCTGACCGGCAATCCTGAACGCCCCCGCATCGACCATGAGGCGCTCGACCTCGTCGCCCGCATGCACGGCCCCTCGGCCTATCTGCGCACCCGCGACGTCTTCGATCTGGTGAGGCCGGTCTGGGCCGACACCGCGCCCCAATCCACCGAAACACACTGCAAGGAACGACAAGCATGACCAAGGTTAAAGTGGCCGCGGTGCAGGCGGCGACGGTGCCGTTCGACGCCGCCGCGGCGACCGCCCGCACGGTCGACCTGATCGCCGAGGCCGCCTCCACCGGCGCATCGCTCGCCGTCTTCCCGGAAGCCTTCATCGGCGGCTACCCGAAGGGGCTCGATTTCGGCTGCTCGATCGGCCGGCGCACGCCGGAGGGCCGCGCCGACTTCGCCCGCTACGTCCGCGGCGCGATCACCGTGCCGGGACCGGAGACCGAGACGCTGTCGGCGGCCTGCGCGCGGCACGGAATCCACGCGGTCGTCGGCGTCATCGAGCGCGACGGCGGAACGCTCTACTGCACGGTGCTCTACCTGTCGCCGGACGGCCGGATGGGCAAGCACCGCAAGGTGATGCCGACCGGGTCGGAGCGGCTGGTCTGGGGGTTCGGCGACGGCTCGACCCTCACCGTCATGGACACGCCGTTCGGCCGTGTCGGCGGCGCCATCTGCTGGGAGCATTACATGCCGCTGATGCGCGCGGCCTACTACGCCAAGGGCGTCCAGCTCTGGGCGGCCCCGACGGCGGACGACCGCGAAAGCTGGATCGCCACCATGCGCCACGTCGCCATGGAGGGGCGCTGCTTCGTGATCGGCGCCTGCCAGGTGATGCGCCGTTCAGACTTCCCGGAGGACTACGCCAGCCGCATCGACGCCGGGCCGGACGAGTGGATGATGCACGGCCGCTCGGTCATCGTCGGGCCGCTCGGCGAGATCCTGGCCGGTCCGCTGGTCGACGCGGAGGGCATCCTGACCGCCGAGGTGGACGTCGAGGATCTGGTCGGCGCCAAACTCGACTTCGATCCGGTGGGCCATTACGCGCGGCCGGACCTGTTCAGCATGCGCGTTGACGAGACCCCGCGCGCGCCGGTCGCCACGGTGCGCGAGGCCGCCCTTCCGGAGCGCAACGAGAAGGTCGAAGAAGCGGCCTGACGGGCACGGTAATCGCCTTTAAAATTCCCTCTCCCCTCTGGGGAGAGGGTTATGAAGGTCAAATGCGATTGCCCTGGCCCGACGGGCGATTAATGCCGGTTAATGATCGGCGCCTTGTAACTGATAATGCTTCTCATGATCATTTGCGGAAGAGATTTGGCCCTGTCCGGACGGGCCGACCACACCGCATCTTGTCAAGGGAAGCCCCCAATGCCCGACACCCGCCTGCCGACTGTCCTTCCGACCGTCGATCCGATCCAGTCCACTCTCCCCGGCTGGGAGAACGGCGCCACCGCCCGCCCGACGCGGCTTGAGGTGGACTGGACCGACGCCCTGAGGAAACTGGACGTCCTGGGGACGGTCCGCGTCGTCACCGGCAACCGCAGCATCACCCACGAGAAGACCGGACGCTTCGGCAACGTTGACGGCAACGGCCCGGCCCTGATCGTGCTGAACCGCGAGGTCGACCTGCGCGTCTTCCCGCGCCACTGGGCCATCACCGTCCACACGCCGGAGACGGAGGGCGAGGCCGAGGCCATCCGCGTCTTCGACCGGCACGGCCGCGCCGTTCACGCCGTCCACCGCACCGCCGAGACCAACGCGGCCGCCTGGGACGCCTTCCTGATCCTGCACCGCGCCGCCGACCAGGACGCGCCAGCTCTGGAGCCGCTGCCCGCCCCCGCCCCCGAGCGGCCCGACGCCGAGATCGACGTGGATGGGCTGCGCGCCGCCTGGAGCGAGATGACCGACGTGCACGAGTTCTTCGGCATGTTGAGGACCTTCGGGGTCGGGCGCCGGCAGGCGCTGCGCCTCGCCGGGCCGGGCTTCGCGCGGGAGCTGCCTGCCGCCACCCTCCTGCCGTTGCTGGAGGCGGCGCGCGACCGCCGCCTCGACATCATGATCTTCGTCGGCAACGCCGGCTGCATCCAGATCCACACCGGCACGGTGGACCACCCGACGACGGCCGACGGGCTGCTGCGCATCGACGACCCCGGCTTCACCCTGCGCGCCATCCAGGCGCGGCTGTCCAGCGCCTGGGTCGTCCACAAGCCGACGGACAAGGGCGGCATCACCACCGTCGAGCTGTACGACGACCGGGGCGACAACGCGGCCATCCTGTGCGGCCAGCGCGACGAGGACAAGCCGGAACGGGCGGAGTGGCGCGCGCTCGCCGCGTCCCTGTGACGGGCGGGGACCGGCCGATGAGGCGCCTGCGCTTTCTCCCCGCGGCGATCGCCGCCGCCCTCGCGCTCACCGCCGCCACCCTGGCCGGGGCGGCGGAGCGGCGGATCGTCACCGTCGGCCCGCCGGTGACCGAGCTGGTCTACGCGCTCGGCGATGGCGGCTCCGTCGTCGGGCGCGACACCAGCAGCCATTATCCGCAGCCGGTGAACGGCCTGCCCGACGTCGGCTACATGCGCGCCCTCTCGGCGGAGGGCGTGATGTCGCTGGCCCCGACGCACGTCCTGGCGATCCAGGGCGCCGGCCCGGAGACGACGCTCGACCAGTTGCGGGCGCTCGGCGTCACGGTGGAGGTCGTGCCGGAAACGCCGACGCTGGCCGGTCTGCTCGACAAGGTTGAGCGGGTCGCCCGCCTGCTTGGCCGGGAGGCGGAGGGGCGGCGCCTGGCGGACTCGCTGCATCGCGACCTCGCCGCGCTGGCCGCCGTCGCCGCCCAAGCCGGAACGAAGGACGGCGCGCCGGTCATCCTCGGCGTGGTCGGCGGCGGGCCCGGCGGTCTGATGGCGGCGGGCAGCCGCTCCGTCCCCGCGGCGCTGATCGCCATGGCCGGCGCACGCAACGCCCTGGAAGTGGAGCGCGACTATGTGCCGATGTCGTCGGAGTCGGTCCTGGCCGCCGCGCCCGACATCCTGCTGGTCAGCCGGTCGCTGGTCGACCGCTCGGGCGGGCTCGACCCGTTCCTGGCGACGCCGCAGCTCGCCCTGACCCCGGCGGCCAAGGCCCGGCGGGTGGCGGTGGTGGACGGCGCGCTGCTGATGGGGCTCGGCCCCCGTACGGCCGAGGCGGTCGCCGAACTCACCCGCGTCCAGAGCACCTCTCCTCAAGAGCAACCATGAGCCTGACCTTGTCCATGCCGTCCTCCCGGAAAGGGGACCGGGCGGCGCCGTCTTTCCGGCGTCCGCCCCTCGTCCCGGTGCTGGTGGCGCTGGCCGTGGCGCTGGCGCTGGCCGTGCTGATTGCCGTCGCGACGGGAGGCGTGTCCGTCCCGCTCGACCGCAGCCTGTCCCACCTCGCCGCCCTGCTCGGCCTGTCCGGAACGCCGCTGTCCGAACGCGACTGGATGGTGCTGACCATGCTGCGCCTGCCGCGCATCGTCCTGGCCGCCGCGGTCGGGGTGACGCTGGGCGTGGCGGGGGTGGCGCTCCAGGCCGTCTTCCGCAACCCGCTGGCCGATCCCGGGCTGGTCGGCATGTCGAGCGGCGCGGCGCTGGCCGGCTCCGCTGCCATGGTGCTGGGGGTGTCGGGGCTGGGGCTGGCGCGCAGCGGCCTGTCGCTCGCCACCGTGCTGCCGCTGGCCGCCTTCCTCGGCGCGCTGGCCGCGACCGTGCTGATCCTGGCGATCTCCCGCCGCGACGGGCGCAATTCTCCCGCCACCATGCTGCTGGCCGGCATCGCGGTGAACGCCATGGGCGGGGCCGGCATCGGGCTGTTCAGCTACCTCGGCGACGACCTCGCGCTGCGCCAGATGACCTTCTGGATGATGGGCGGCTTCGGCGGGTCGAGCTGGGCGCAGATCGGGCCGGCGATGCTCCTGATGGGACTGGCGACCGCCGGTCTGCTGGCCGGGGCGCGGCGGCTCGACCTGTTCGCCATGGGCGAGCGGGAGGCCTTCCTCCAGGGCCTCGACCCGCACCGCTTCGCCGTGCGCACGGTGCTTCTGGTGGCGCTGGGCGTCGGGGCGGCGGTGGCGGTGTCCGGCCTGATCGGCTTCGTCGGGCTGATCGTGCCGCACGTCATGCGGATTCTGCTGGGACCGGTGCACCGCCGGCTGATGCCGGCGACGGCGCTGGCCGCGGCGGTCCTGCTGGTCCTGGCCGACACGGTGGCCCGCACCATCGCCGCGCCGGCCGACGTGCCGGCCGGCCTGCTGCTGGGCGCCGTCGGCGGTCCCTTCTTCCTGTGGCTTCTGCGCCGCCGCGTCGGCGCGCTGGGAGGAACCTGAGCCATGCTGGAAGCGATCGACGTCGGCCTGACCATCGGCCGCGCCCGCCTGCTCGACGGCGTCACCGCCGCGGTGCGGCCCGGCCGGGTGCTGGCCATCCTGGGTCCCAACGGGGCCGGCAAATCCACGTTGCTTTCCCTCCTCTCCGGGGAGCGGCGGCCGACCGCCGGCCGCGCCCTGCTCGACGGGGTGGAAATGGCGGCCATCCCGGCGCCGCGGCTGGCCGTCCGCCGCGCCCTGGTGGCGCAGCACCAACAGGTCGCCTTCGCCTTCTCGGTGGAGGAGGTGATGGAACTGGCGACCGAGCCCTGGCTGATCCGCCCCGGCGACCGGCGCGCCCTGATCGCCGACTGCCTGATCCGGGCCGGGGCCGGCGGGCTGGCCGGCCGGCTGATGCCCCAGCTCTCCGGCGGCGAGCGCCAGCGCGTCGCCTTCGCCCGCGCGCTCGCCCAACTGGCCGCGGGGCGGCACGGGCGCGACGTGGCGGAGCCGTCCTACCTGCTGCTGGACGAGCCGACGGCCAGCCTCGACCCCGCCCACCAGCACCATCTGCTGCGGGCGGCGCGCGACTGGGTGGAGCGGACCGGCGGCGGCTGCGCGGTGATCCTGCACGACCTGACGCTGGCCGCGCGCTACGCCGACGACGGGCTGTTGCTGGCCGGCGGGCGCGTCGCCTGGGCCGGCGCCATGGCCGACCTGCCGGTGCCGGTGCTGGAGCGCGTCTTCGGCACGGCCTTCGTCCGGCTCGACCTGCCGGAGGAGGAGGGCGTGGTCTATGCCGCCACCGGACGCGCCGCGGCGTCTGGAAAAGTCAATTGCGAATGATTATTAATAGCAAACCGAGGACGAGACGGGGCGCCCGAAAGAGGCGTCGGAGGGAGGGGACGGTGCGTGTTCTGATCGTTGAGGACGACGCGGCGGTCAGCTACTGGATCGGGGCGAAGCTCGGCGGCTCCGGCCATTCCTGCCGCTTCGCCGGCGACGGCGAGGACGCGCTGCGCCTGCTGCGCGAGGAGGCGTTCGACGTGGTGGTGCTGGACCGCATGCTGCCCAAGCTGGACGGCATGGAGGTGCTGAAACGCCTGCAGGGCACCCGCCACCCGCCGGTCCTGGTGCTGTCCGCCCTGGACGAGACGACGGAACGGGTGGCCGGGCTGCGCGCCGGGGCCGACGACTATCTGGGCAAGCCCTTCGACTTCGCCGAGCTGCTGGTCCGGCTGGAGCATCTGGCGACCCGCCGCGCCGCCCTGGCCGGGGCCGGCGACGTTCTGGAGGTCGCCGATTTGGTGATGGACGTCACCCGCCGGCAGGTGACCCGGCGCGGCGTGCCCATCGAGCTGACCGACAAGGAGTTCAAGCTCCTGCACATCCTGATGAGCAACCCCGGCCGCACCGTGACCCGCAGCATGCTGCTGGAGAAGGCCTGGGGCTATGGCTTCAACCCGCCGACCAACCTGGTGGAGGTCCATGTCTTCAAGCTGCGGGCGAAGATCGACAAGGATTTCGACCCGCCGCTTCTGAAGACCGTGCGGGCCATCGGCTATGTCCTGGGCTAGGCCGCGCGACGTTGGCCCATCCTGGGTCCGGAGGTTCCGCCGCCATCTCGACACGCGCAGCTTCCGCCAGGCCATGGCCATCGGCGCGGTCTTCCTCGTGGTGGCCGGCGCCGCCGTGCTGTGGAGCCGCGATCTGCTGGTGGAGCTGGTCAACGAGCATGTCGGCGACCTGCTGGAGCGCGACCAGGAAACGCAACGCCTGCACGGCGGCTTCGGTGACGCCGCCGCTCTGGTTGCCGAACTGCGCCGCCGCGAGCGCTTCGCGCCGGAAGGCGCGCGGCGGCGCATGGTGATCGACCGCGACGGGCATGTGCTCTACGGCGACGAGGCGATGGCCCGGCGGCTGCTCGCCGTCATCGCCTGCGGTGGCCCGGCCCCTTGCGAGACCGGCCGCATCGACCAGCGCGGCGACGGTTGGAAGGTCCGCGGGATGGTGGTGCGGCTGGGCGACGGCGGGCGCTACATCAACGCCTACGACCTCCAACCCATGCTCGACCAGCTCCGCGCCGTGCCTCTGGCGGCGGGCTGCGGCGTGCTGGTGTTCCTGCTGACCAGCGTCGCCTTCGGCATCCGCTTCAGCGCGGGCACGCTGCGCCGGGTGTCGGCCATCACCATGGCGCTGACCGCCTACGCGACGGGCGACCGCGACCGCCGCGTCGCCATCGCCGGGCCGGACGACGAGTTCGCCCGCCTCGGCTGCGAGGTCAACCGCACGCTCGACCGCGTGACCCGGCTGGTCGAGGAGGTGTCCAGCGTGTCGAGCAGCATCGCGCACGAGATGCGCACGCCGCTGACCCACCTGCACAACCGGCTGGTCACCATCGCCGAGAACTGCCCCGACGACGCCCTGCGCCGCGAACTGGAGGAAGGGATCGAGGAGACGCGGCGCATCCAGCACCTGTTCCGCGCCATCATGCGGCTGGGCGAGATCGAGACCGGGCGCTGCACCCTGGCGGTGGAGCCGCTCGACGCGAAGGCACTGCTCGACGAAGTGGCCGAATCCTACCTGCCGCTGGCCGAGGGCACCGGCACGGTCATCACCGTCGCCGTGGAGCGCGACCTCGATCTGCGCGGCGACCGCACGCTGCTGTTCCAGACCGTCGCCAATCTGGTGGACAACGCCCTGAAATACGCGCCGGGCCGAGCGCTGCACCTGTCGGCCGGGCGGCGCGACGGCTGGAACGAGATCACCGTCGCCGACCGCGGTCGGGGCTTGGCGCCCGGCCAGCGTGCGCTCGCGGTGCAGCGCTTTTGCCGGCTCGACCCGTCGGACCGGGTGCCCGGCCATGGGCTCGGCCTCGCCATCGTGGACGCCATCGCCCGGCTGCACGGCGGTGCCCTGCGGCTGGAGGACAACGGGCCGGGCCTGCGCGCGGTGGTCCGGCTGGAACGCCGCGGACGTCCGGTCCCCTCCCCGGCTTCCGCCGTTCCCGGCGCCATCACCGGCATTCTCCATTAAGCGAAATTAAGCGAAGCGCCGTTGAGCCAATTTGCGAATGAGAACTATTCTCAAATTAGTTCACAACCGACGCTTCGGACCGCTTCCATGCCGCACAGCACCCCCACCGCCCCGCCCCCCGACACGCTCGCCGCCCTGCGCGAACGCCTCGCCGCCGCGCCGAACGGCGTGCTGGAGGCGGTCGCGGCCGAGACGGGCGTCAGCCTGCTCGCCGTCACCGAATGCCTGCCGGACGGCTTGCGCGCCTTCGCGCCGGGGGGAACGGCCGAGGCGGCGATGCTGGACATGGCGGAGTGGGGCACGGTCACCGTGCTGGTGCACAGCGCCGACCTTGTTCTGGAGTGCAAGGGGCCGCTGCCGCGCGGGCAGTTCGGGCGCGGCTTCTACAACCTCGCCGGCGGCAGCCCGATCGGCGGCCACATCCGGCTGGACCGCTGCCGCACCGTCGGATTCGTCCGCCGGCCCTTCATGGGCAGCGCCGACAGCGCCTCCGTCGTTTTCTTCAACGGCGACGGGGAAGCGATGTTCAAGGTCTTCGTCGGCCGCGACGACGCCCGCCAGCTTCTGCCCGATCAGGTGGAGCGGTTCAAAGCGCTGAAGGCCCGCCTGTGCGGGGCGCCGGGCCAGACCGCCTGAGTCAGCGCCGGCGCCGGGGCAGCTTCAGCCCGTCAATTGCGAATAAGACGCAATCGCATTTCTACAATAACAACACGCCAGAAAAACCTCGTGCAGAGAGACAGAGATGATCGTGCCACCCGTGTCCCACCGCCCTCCCTCCCACCGTCCCGCTCCCGCCTGCGCGCGGCGCTGTGGCTGTCGGCCTCCGCCCTGACGCTGCTGGCCCCCGCCGCCCAGGCGCAGCAGCAGACTCAGCAGGCGACCACCTCACCGCCCCCGACCATCCTCGACGCGGTGACGGTCTATGGCGAGCGCGGCCTGCGCAGCGTAGGCGAGAACACGGGCACGGTGTCGGTCATCCCCGATTACGAGCTTGAGAAGCGCGGCGTCCACCGCCTCCAGGACCTACCGCGCTACGAACCCGGCGTGACGGTCAGCAACTCCCCGTCCCGCGCGGGGGCCGGCGGTTTCACCATCCGCGGCATCAGCAACAACCGCATCCTGATGCAGGTCGACGGCACGCGCCTGCCGGAATCGCCGGCCTCCGCCGCCCCGTCCGCCGGCTACAACCGCGACGTGGTCGATCTGGACTCGGTCAAGCAGGTGGAGATCGTGCGCGGCCCGGCCTCGGCGCTCTACGGATCGGACGCGCTGGGCGGCGTGGTGACCTATGTGACCAAGGACCCGGCCGATTACCTGCGGCCCGGCCGCGACAGCTTCGTGTCGCTGAAGACGACCTACGACAGCGTCGATTCCAGCCTGTCGGAGACCGGCACGGGGGTGCTGCGCTCCGGCGATTTCTCCCTGCTCGGCATCTACACGCGCCGCGACGGGGAGGAGTACAAGTCCAAGGACAAGGCTTACCGCAACCCGCAGGATTATGAGGGCAACAACGGCCTCGCCAAGCTGGTCTGGGACCGCGGGCCGGACAAGGTGACCCTGACCGGCGAGTATTTCCACCGCAGCACCGACACCACGCTGCGCAACGACGTCGGCGGCAGCGCCAGCTACATCTTCTCCATGGTGCCGATGCGGATGACGCGCGGCGCCTTCACCGGCTCCACCGCCGACGACACGGCGACCCGCTGGCGCGTCAGCCTGGAGCACGCGCACGACGCGCCCATCGGCTTCATCGACCACATCGACTGGCGCCTCTACGGCACCCAGTTCGACCGCGAGGAGAAGCGCACCCGCAACGCCCGCGTCGTCACGTCCACCAGCCCGCTGTTCGCCGCTGGCACCGGCCTGCGGGAATCCACCAGCAACGAATCCAAGCAGACGATCATCGGCGGCGCCGTCAACCTGCGCTCCGATACCCAGCTGTTCGGGCTGCGCAACAGCATCTCCTATGGCATCGGCGTCGATTCCATCCGCACCGAGCGGATGCGCGACGTGACGCTGACCAACCTCGCGACCGGGGCCACCGCGAAGAGCTACAACGGCGACACCTACCCCAGCCGCACCTTCCCCAACACCGACACGCTCATGGCCTCGGCCTATGTGCAGGACGAGATCACCATCGACCGGCTGCGGCTGGTGCCGGCTCTGCGGCTCGACTATTACCGGATGGACCCGGACAAGGACGCCGCCTACTTCGCCGCCCGGCCCTCCACCCAGCCGGAGAAGCTGGACAAGTTGGCCCTGTCGCCGAAGTTCGGCGCCACCTACGACCTGACCAAGCAGTACGCCCTGTTCGGACAGTACGCGCACGGCTTCCGCGCGCCGCCCTACGACGACGCCAACCTCGGCTTCTCCAACCCGACCTACGGCTACGAGGTGCTGCCCAACGCCGACCTCAAGCCGGAGAGCAGCGACGGCGTCGAGGCCGGCCTGCGCGGCAAGTTCGGCGACGGGTCGAGCTTCCAGGTGTCCAGCTTCTACAACCGCTACAGCGATTTCATCCTGCAGAGGGCGGTCGGCACCGGCGCCGGAGGCATCCTGCGCTATCAGGCGCAGAACGTCTCGAAGGTCGAGATCTTCGGCGCCGAGGGCAAGGGCGAGTGGCGGTTCCGGCCGGGCTGGGCGCTGTTCGGCGCGGCGGCCTTCGCCCGCGGCTTCGACATCGACGCCGGCACCGCCATCGACGAGGTGGCGCCCTTCACCGTCAACGCCGGCCTGTCCTACACCGCGCCGGATGATTTCTGGGGCGCGCAGGTCGCCGCCACCCATGTGATGGCGAAGAAGGCCGATGACGTGAGCAACCCGACCTATCTCAAGGCTCCGCCCTACACCACGGTGGATCTGGCGGCCTACGTCAACCCGACGGAGAACATCAGCCTCGGCACCTCGGTCTACAACCTGTTCAATCAGGGCTATTACAACTACGTCAACGTCGTCGGCGTCAGCGAGACCTCGCCTGACCGCCGCCGCTATCTGGAAGCCGGCCGTTCCTTCCTGGTGCACGCCGCGCTCAAGTGGTGACCATACACGCCACAGTCCATTCAGCGCGTCCCGGCATCGCCGCTCCGTTGGGGGCGGCGGTGCCAACCTGTATTCGATCGGATCATCCTTCTGAGGATCCCGCATTCGGAGATTCTGGCACCGGCTCATGGAAACCGGCGGATCTCCGCCAGCCCGTTTCCGGCATCGGAAGCCTGAAACGCCTGAACGATTTGCCGGAGCCGTTGCGCCACGACGCGCTCCTTCGCGCAGGCCTCCTCGCACAGCGCGCGCATCTCGGCGATGCTCGGCCTCCACTTCCTCGTCCGGCGCCACGCGCGCGCCGCGTCGTCGATGGCCCAGGCCGGAAACTCGCCCAGGTCCTCGACCCAGTCCATGGCGACCAGCCGCTCGACGTCGGGGGGCAGTCCCTTGGCTGGGAAATGGGACAGCAAGGCCAGCACACGGCCAAGAAGATGGTCGGGCTCGGCCGGCGCAAGGATGGAATCCTGCAGATCTGCCAGCACCCGCTGCGCCATGGCGACTTGCCGGGCGGAAAGGGCCACCGGCGGTAACCAGTTTTCCTGAAGCCCCTCGAACCCGTTATCGCCGAAGCGCGGACGGTGTTCCAGGGTACCGGCGGCCAGAATCTCGCGCACCGCTCCCGGAAAAGCGGCGACGAGAAGCCGGCAACGTTCGGCCGGAGCCATCGCCGGGTCGAAGGGCAGCGGGGACCGTTCCGGTAGCGGCATCATGGCGACGGACATCGACGATCTCCTCAGAAACGGGAACGGGGAGCGGGCTGCACGCCCTTGAGCCTCGCGGCAACGGTCATCCAGGCATCGACCCGCTGTTCGGCGACGCTTTGGCGGGCATGGCTGGTGTTCATGACGGCCGTCCCGCCGGACGGGGCGGATTTCACCGTCGGCGCTTTGCCGGCCGCCACGTCCTGGGCAAGCCACGCCCGCCAGGCGGCGGAGATGTCGCGGTACCGGTAGCCATGGGCTTGGCAGCGCAGGACGAATCCTTCGACATGCCGTCTGAGATCGACCGTGCCGAAACGGCTCCCGGCCCAGGCGAGGTCGTCGGCGTTGGGCATCCAATCCGCGGGCACCTCACACACCGGTCCGCGCCCGCCCGAAGCGAGCGAGTCCGGATTCTGTTCAGGATGATGGTGTTCGTGACTCGGTGCTGGACAGGGGACGTTCGTCAGCGAGTCATCCCTGTCGCTGGTCGGAACAGGGCGCAACGGTGCTTGGTCGCCAGCGGCTTGAGGGAAGGTCTCCTCGCACTGGGCGACGCGCAGCCGGTACAGGCAGGACAGCCGTGAGCCGTCGCGGCCGCGACGATGCTCGATGGTGACCAGACCCATGTCGTGAAGGCGCTGCAGGATGCGGTTGATGGTCGGGCGTGAACGTTTCAGTTTCGCTGCCAGCGTCGACTGCGACGGCCAGCAGACGCCGTTCTCGTTGGCGAAAGTGGCAAGCGCCGCAAGCACGGCGAATCCATCCGCCTCGAGGTCAGGATGGTCGAGCCACCAAGCGGGGATCTTGCCCCAGCGGCTGTTGCTCTCGGTCGTGGTGGTCATGCGGCGCTCCCGCGAGATCGTGGAACCGGCGTCGGCCGGCGTTCTTGCAGGCAGGATTCCCCGGATGCTTCGGAGTCAGCAAAGCGCGCCCGTCTCCTATCGACAGGTGACGGGCGCGCTCGTGGTAGGTGCCAGGCGCAACTGCGAAGGTTGCAGGCGCGGCATCGGCAGGCGGCAGACGCGCATATGGAGGTGTCAGGCGCGGTAACCACCGCGACTCGGGACGCGGCGAAACGCGCCTGAGACCTATCGGTGTGTCGAAGAGACTCCGGAGTTGCCCCAATCTATAGGAGGCAGGCGCGTTTCGGGAGGCTTGGAATAGGTCACAGGCGCGCTTCGACTCGTTGGATTCTCTAGGTGACAGGCGCGTTCACCGGCCGGACCGTTCGGTAGGTGACAGGCGCGCTTCGCCGCGGTGTTGAATCTCCAGCCTGCGGAGCCTTTGGAAAAGCCCTGCCGGGGCGCTCCTGCGCCGGGGCTGGTCTTTGGGGCCCGCGCAATGGCGAAGTGCGGCGCGACGCCATCCCCGTGTCGAGGAAACGACTGTCCGATTCGGTCCCGTACCGGGGAGCCGTTCGGCAAACGCGCCTGCAACCTACTGCCTGTGCGCCCGTTGCCTATCGGAAGCGCGCCTGTCACCTACTGCAAGCGCGCCTGTCACCTATGGTTCCACGCGCGACGTCGTTGCGTTGGACGGTGGAAGAGACATAGGCTTGGTGTTCAGGATTTCGGAGAGGCACCAGATGTCGGGGCAGATCGTCGTCAAGCAGCGCCGTATGGAGACGCAGGGGCAGACCGTCCAAGGCACGCTGTTCGAACACATCGACGCCACCACGGGCCGACGCCACAGCGTCAACATGGTTTCTCTGTACGATCTGGCTCCCAAGTATATTTTCGACAGCCCTGAATCGAAGGCCAACGGGCAGGCGGCGCACAGCCTGGAGCCCCGTGACCCGGCGGCTCAGGACGACCGCCTGCCGATGATCCACCGTCAGTTTTCCTTCGCCGATCAGATCTACCACCTCACGGTCGTTCCGGCGCGCATCCAGCGCCGGGTGAAGGGCAAGGACGGCCGTTTCGTCCGCGATGCCAGCGGGGCTCAGGTGGTGGAGGAGATCGACGCCTATCCGGGTGAGCGCGAACAGATCATCGAGGACGTGATCCGCAAGCTGGCCTCTGACCCGGCGCGCCTGTCGGTGGACAATGGCGAGGCGATCCTGCGCTTCTCGCTCTACGAGGTCTGGCAGGAGCTTCGCTCGGTCCGGCACACTCTCAGCATTCCGGAGATCAAGGAAGCGCTGATGATCATGCGGCGCTGCACGGTCCAGATCGAACGCCGCGGCCGCCGCAAGGTCATGATGGATTCCGGCATTTTCGCCGGCCTCGGGTTGCGGCAGCGTCCCAGCGAGACGGACGACACCGATGATTCCTCGATCCTCGATGATGAGAGCAGCGACGCGGAGACCTTCGTCCAGTTCAACATGATGCTCCGCGAGGCGATCCGCCGGGTCGACTGGCACTCAATCTCCTACGAAGCTCTGATGAAGATCCGCAACCCGTTTTCGCGCTGGCTGTTCAAGCGCATCGCGGAGACGCTGAGGCAGGATCCCTCGCAGTCGGTCGTCAGCATCACCGCCCGCGACATCATCCGCGATTCCGGAATGTCGGAGTGGTCGCGGTTCCGCGACATGCGGCTGCGGATTCACGACGTCGTCAAAGCGCTCGCCGACACGCAGATCGGGGCGCTCGACCGTATTGAGATCGAGGAGATCAAGGAGGGGCGGAAGTACGTCGACGTCGAGTACAACCTTTATCCCTCCCAGTCCTTCCTCGACCAGATCCGCCGTGCGGTGGCGGAGCGGGCCGTCAACGAACGCGAGCTCACCTTGGTCGTCAACAACGACGATCTCGACGAGAGCGGCCGCCCCAAGCGTTTCGTTCCGGTCACTCCCGAGGTGGCCAACCAAAGCCGCCGTCGCCGTCGCGCGGCGCTGCCGAAGGGTGGCGACGGGCAGATGCCTCTGCTGGACATCGTCAAGTAAGCGCAGGCAAGGGGGCAAATGTGAACAGCCCCCGCCCTCCCCTGCCCGCCCGATGAAGCAAGCCGGGTGGTGCGGCGAGCCGTTCAATCGGCGAGGAGCGCCGCCAGCTTCTTCTGAATCGCTTCGAGTGCGGACCGTTCGGCGGCGCCGATGCCCTCACGGTTCTCCTCGAGCTTGGCAACCATCTGGACGAGCCCCCGGACCGCGGCGCCGGCCGCGCGTCTCTTGAGCAAAAGGCCATCCGGCTCCTTGCGCTTCATCTCCTGACGCTGCTCGGTGATCGCCTTCGCCGTCGCTCCCCTTCTGGCGAGCCTCCACAGCTTACGCTGCCCGTCTTCGCTGGGCGCGGCGGCGACCTCCTCCAGCGTGGTTTGCGGGACGCGGTCGGCGAGGGTCATGTACTCGTCGAGGACGTCCTGCGGCAGAGTGAGGATGCCGAGCGCCCGCGAGATCGCCGCGGGAGTCTTGCCGATCACTTCGGCCAGCTTTTCCTGGGTGTAGCCGTGCTTGTTGCGAAGGCCGTCGAGCGAGCGTGCCGTCTCGACCGCGTTCAGTGATTTGCGCTGCAGATTGTCGACCAGCGCCAGCTCGTCGGGGTCTCCCGAGAGCACCCGCGCGAAGATCGTGGTTCGGCCCAGCAACTCGAAAACCCGCAGGCGCCGTCCGCCGCCGACCAGGGCGTAGCCGCCTCCGCCTCCGGGGGTCACCAGGATCGGATACATCAGGCCATGCCGCAGGATGGACCGCCGCAGTTCGGTGAGGGAGGCATCATCCTGCACGGCGCGCGGCTGGTGCGTGTGGCGGTCGATGCGGTCGATGTCCAGTTCGAGCACCGAGGGGAAGTCGTCGGAGAGGTCGAACGCCTTCGGCGCCGGTCCTGTCACCTCGGCCGATGCGGTCAGGTCGGTGCGGCGGGCGAGCTTACGCGACATGGGCCTTCATCTCCTTGGCGGCGGCGCGGGCGGCGGCGGCGATTTCCTCGAAGACGGCGCGGCCGGGGATGTTCTTGACGGCGGCGAGAGGAATCACGCCCGACGCCGCCGCCTGGGCGAACACGGTCGCCCTCGGAATGGGATCGAAGATGCGATAACGATCGCCATAACCCCGGCGCAGATCCTCCAACGTCGCCTGGTCCTGGGTCAGGCGGGCGGAGAACAGCGTGGGAAGGATACCCAGCATGCGCAGTCCGGGATTGCGGCGGCGCCGCAGGTTCTCCAGGGAGTGCAGCACGTTTCGCAGGCCGACGAGCGCCAACGCCTCGGTCTGGCACGGCACCAGCAGAAGGTCCGACGCCTCGAGCGCGCTGACGGTGACGGCGCCCAGGTTCGGGGCGGTGTCGAGTACGATGAAGTCGTACTGGGTCCGGACTTCGCCGATGCGCTGCCGGAGGGGGGCCAGCTTGCCAAGGGCAAGTTCGACGTCGGCATCCGCCAGGCTCATAAAGGCGGGAAGGAGGTCGAGCCGCGGCTCCGGGGTTTGGATGATGTAGTCGGCGAGCGGCTTGTCGTCCGCCAGGGCGTAGTACAAGGTCCGGCGTTCGACCTCCATCTGGTCCATCTGGGTGGGCGAGTAGCCGAGATGGACGGTGGCGCTGCCCTGGCTGTCGCAATCGATCAGCAGAACCTTCGACCCCTGGGCGAGCAGGCAATAGGCGATGCACAGGGCTGAGGTCGTCTTCGAAACGCCTCCTTTCGCGGAGCCGCACATCACGACGGTGGCGTGGCGCGGCCGGTCGGTCCTGCGCTCGGTCTCGACAGCGTCCACGACCGCTTTGGGGGTCCGTTCCGATCCGCTTTCCCAGCGTGAAATCTGTGCCCGGTCGTATTTGCGGCCCAGGCTATTGTTGAGCCAAGCGGCCAGCTCGGTCTGGCTCCACCCGCGCTCCTCGCGCAGCCCCTTGAGGCTTTCTCCGGCCATGGTTCGTGGGGTCTCCCGTCCGCTTGTCCGGCCGCATCCTTCGTCAAACCCTCAACATTGTCAACGGATTTTCCAAAGATTGCCTCAACAGAGAGGTTTCGGCTTTTTAATATGGAAAGTTGCGAACCGGCTAGCTTTGCGCACTTTTTGCGAGCTTAAGTCGACTTAACCTCACACCGGTCCGCTTCCGTGCGGCTGAACCGCGCCACTTTAGCGGCAGTCCGTATCGGTGCCTGTCCGGCCGCTCAATGAAATGGTGCGCTTCTCGCCACTCCACCCTCGATGCATTCGGATCGTTATAGAAAATTTCGACGGCGAAGCATTGTTTCCCCAGAGAAACTTAAAGATTGTCTTTTGAAAGATATCATCAATTGCAAGTGGGCGTTCGTTGGCTTTAATCTCCGCAAACCAATTGGGGGCTCGGGCAGGTGATCGGTTGAAGGAGTGCGGTGCAGTGAAGGCAGGTTTGTTGAAGAATGGGTGGGCCCGGTTGGGCGGGGCATTCCTGATCGCGGCGACAGCTCTGGCGGGCGCCGGAGCGCAGCAGAAGGCCGAGGCTGCATCGACGCTGGTCTTCTGTTCGGAAGGCAACCCGGACAATCTGGCCCCGGCGCTGGCTCGCACCAACACCAGCTTCGATGCGATCCTGCACGCTTACGACACGCTGGTGCGCTTCGACGCGGAGTCGAAGAGCATCGTGCCCGCGCTGGCGGAATCCTGGACCATCTCGCCGGACGGCACCGTCTACACTTTCAAGCTGCGCCCCGGTGTGCGCTTCCACGACACGTCCGGCTACACGCCGACGCGCACGCTGACCTCCGCCGACGTGCTGTTCAGCTTCTTCCGGCAATGGCACAAGGACCATCCGTACCACTCGGTCGGAAACGGGGCCTACAACTACTTCAACGATCTCTCCATGGGCTCGATCCTGAAGTCGATCGAGGCGGTGGACGACCTGACGGTGCGCTTCACCCTGAACCGGCCGCAGGCGCCCTTCCTGGCCAACCTGTCGATGGTCTTCGCCGCCATCACCTCGGCGGAATACGCCGACACCATGGCCAAGCGCGGCACGCCGGAGCTGTTCGATCGGGAGCCGGTGGGGACCGGCGCCTTCCAACTTCTCTCCTATCAGAAGGACAACCTGCTTCAGTACAAGGCGTTCGAGGGGCACTGGGCGGGGCGCCCGCCGCTGGACAACCTGGTCTTCGCCATCACCCCCAACGCCACGGTCCGCTTGAACCGGCTGCAGGCCGGCGAATGCCATGTCATGCCCTATCCCAACCTGACCGACCTGCCGAAGATCCGGAACAGCCCGTCGCTGACCCTGCTGCGGCAGGAGGGCTACAACGTCGCCTTCCTCACCTTCAACGTGGAACGGAAGCCGCTGGACGACGTGCGGGTGCGCAGGGCGATCAGCATGGCCATCGACAAGGAAACGCTGGTGGACGCGCTCTACGGCGATACCGGGCGCACGGCGAAGAATCCGCTGCCGCCGACGAGCTGGGGCTACAACGACGCCATCACTGACATCCCCTACGACCCCAAGGGGGCGAGCCAGCTCCTGGCCGAGGCCGGCTACGCCAACGGCTTCGAGATCGAGCTGTGGCACATGCCGGTGGCCCGGCCCTACATGCCCGCCGGCAAGCGGGCAGCGGAAATGATGGCCAACGATCTGGCCCAGGTCGGCGTCAAGGCCACCCTGGTGACCGACGACTGGTCGGTCTACATGAAGCGGCTGATGAACGGCGATCACCAGCTGGGCATGATCGGCTGGACCGGCGACAACAGCGACCCGGACAACTTCCTCTACACGCTGCTGAGCTGCGAGGGAGCGCGCAAGGGCGGAGGCAACATGGGCAAATGGTGCGACCGCTCCTTCGACGACCTCATCATCGAGGCCAAGCAGACCACCGACGTCGCCAAGCGCACCGCCTTGTACCATCGGGCGCAGGAAGTGTTCAAAGACCAGGCTCCGTGGCTGCCGCTGGCCCATTCCATGGTGTTCATGGTGCTGCGCGAGGAGGTGAAGGGCTATCGGATGAATCCTTTCGGCCTGCACTTGTTCCACCGCGTCGATCTCGCCCAGTGAGCGGCGGCGCGAGGTGATGATCCGCACCAACATCGCCCAGCGGATCGCCGCGGTCGGCGGCATGCCCGTGCTGGTGGCGGCGGCCATTGCCATCGTCTCGTGGTTCCTGCTGCAGCAGTCCGACCGCGCCAACGGTTCAGTGGTCACCGCCGGCACGATCTACCGTGAACTGTTGGGGGCGGAGGCGGCGCGCTCCGACTATCTGAACACCGCGGCCAGCCGGCGGGCGGCGCAGGCCGTCCGTTTCGACGCCCACACCGGCGAGGCGCGCCGCCATCTGGACGCTCTGGCCGACGCCACCGAGGACGATGCGCTGGAAAGCGCCGTCAGCGAGACGCGGCGGGTTCTGGACCGCTACGCCACGCAGATGGAGGAGCTGAAGGCGGTCACCGAGCAGAACGACGCCCTGATCGGCGCCATGGCCCAGCAGGCGGCCCGGCTGATCGACATCACCGACGCCGCCCGCCAGCGCCAGAACCTTGCCAACCTCGGCTATGCCGAGACGGTGGCGGACTCCGACCGGCGCTTGAGCCTGCACCGCGACGTGCTGGACAACGCCCGCAGCATCTACGCCGCGCTGGCCGGTCTGTGGCGGCACGAGGCGGCCCGGCTGTCCCGCGAACACGGTCAGGCTCAAGGCGGCGGTGCACCCGGCAGTTCCGGTACGCACGACACCGGCGTGCTGATGCTGCGCCTGAGCAACAGCGCGGAAGCGCTGGAGGAGGCGCTGGAGCGGGCCGCCGCCGCGGAAGGGCGCGGGAGCCGCGGGCAAAAACGCATCGTCGCGGCGGTCTCGCAGGTGTCCAGCGCGTTGATGGACGGCGGCGACATCCGGGACAGCGCGCAGGAACTGGAAAAGCGCATCGACCAGATCCTGAACGTCTACGGCACGGCCTACGCCGCCACGCTGAACGAGGTCACCGAACTCACCGCCCACGCCGTGTCGGCCAACGAGACCGAACAGCAGGCGCAAGGCGTGACCATCGCCGTGCTGAAGCTGGCGCACGCCACAGCCGACGCGGTGAGCCACCGGGATATCGGCGCGACCATCACGCTGATCGCGGACGGCACGGCGGTGGAGGAGCAGATCGAGCGGATCGCGCTGCCCCCGCTGGTTCGCGGCGGCATGATCTCCGCCGTGGCCGGTTGGCGGGATAGCCTGGACAAGGTGCGCGAGGGGCTGAGCGTCCAGGACCTGATGATCGCCCAGATGGACGCGGACGCGAAGGAGATGGCGTCGGGCGCGAGCGCGCTGAACGATACGTTCCGCAGCAACGCCGAAACCATCGGGGCCTTCCTGCGGTCCGCCCTTGTGCTCGGGGCCACCGCCGGCCTGTTGCTGGCGATCGCCGGGGCCTTCCACGCCGCACGCTCGATCACCCGCCCGCTGGACCGCCTGCAAAGGCAGATGGTCCATCTGGCCCGGAACCCGCTGACCGGTGCCATCGTGGACACCGGACGTCGGGACGAGGTCGGGGCCATGGCCCGCTCGGTGCAGCATTTCGTCACCGAGATCGCCCAGCGGGAAACCGCCCTGCACGAGGCCAAGAACCAAGCGGAGGAGGCGACGCGGGCAAAATCCTCCTTCCTGGCGGTGATGAGCCACGAGATCCGCACGCCGATGAACGGCGTGACCGCGATGGCCGAGATGCTGGATCAGACCGACCTGACCGAGGAACAGCACGGCATGCTGGGCGTCATCCGGTCGTCGGCCCAGGCACTTCTCATCATCATCAACGACATCCTGGACTTCTCCAAGATCGAGGCGGGCAAGCTGGAGATCGAATCCGTCCCCTTCTCCCCCCTGGAGGTGGTCGAGGAATCGGCGGAGCTGGTGGCCGGGCGCATCGAGGAAAAGGGGCTTCAGCTCTCCGTCGACGTCGGGCCGGGCGTTCCCGATCGGCTGACCGGCGATCCGACGCGCGTGCGCCAGATCCTCATCAACCTGATGGGCAACGCCGTCAAGTTCACCGAGAAAGGCAGCGTCGCCGTGACGGTCAGCGCCGAGCCGCGCTCCATTGCGGATGGCGGGGTGATGCTGCGCTTCGCCGTAACCGACAGCGGCATCGGCCTGACCGAGGAGCAGCGGGCCAAGCTGTTCCAGCCTTTCCAGCAGGCCGACAGCTCCACCTCGCGCCGCTTCGGCGGCACCGGGCTGGGGCTGACCATCTGCCACAAGCTGTGCACGTTGATGGGGGGCGGCATCGGGGTGGACTCGGTGTTCGGCGAAGGGTCCACCTTCTGGTTCGAGCTGCCCTTCGCGGTGGCCGCCCCGACCGCCGACTGTCCGCAGCCCCGAACGCCGGCGGCCCCGGCGGTGGCGGTGGACGACGCCCGCGTGGTGGCCGTCGGCTTCGACGGCGCCGGCCGCCGGGCGCTGCAAGGCATCCTGGACGCCGCCGGCATAGCCCCGCTGGGCTGGTACGATCTGAACGACGGCCTTGAGGCGGTAACCAAGGCCCAGGCGGGTCCGGTGGAGCAGTCCACTCTTGGCGGTGAGAGCGGGCGGCTGGTGGTGCTGGTCAATGGCGGGGTGCAGTCCGAAACCGCCATCGCCTGCTGCCGCACCATCGTGCAGTCCCCCGCCTTCGCTGACGGTCCGGCCCCCGCGGTCATCCTGGCCGTGCCGCGGGCACTGGCCTCCACCATGTCGGAAGCCGACCGCATCGGGTTGCTGTGCGCCGTCAATCTGCCTTTGCGGCGGCGGCGGGTCTGGCTGGCCATCGCGGCGGCGCTGGGCCGGGCCAGCCTGGAACGGCGGTCGGAACCGCGGGAGCATGACGCCGCCGGCTGGGAACCGCCGCCCATCGAGACCGCCATAGCGGCCGGTGCGCTGATCCTGGTGGCGGAGGACAACCCGATCAACCAGACGGTGATCCGCCGCATGCTGAACAAGCGTGGCTACGCCATCGAAATGGCCGACAACGGCGCCCGCGCGCTGGAGATGCTGCAGCCCGGCCGCTATGGCCTGCTGTTGACCGACTTCCACATGCCGGAGATGGACGGCTTCGGTCTGACCCACGCCATCCGTGCCCGCGAGCGGGAGCTGGTGGAGGCGTTGGGCGCCGGTACGGTGATGCGGCTGCCCATCGTCGCACTGACCGCCGACGCTCTGCCGGGCACGCAGCAGCGCTGTCTGGAAGCGGGGATGGACGGCTATCTGACGAAGCCCATCGAATCCCGGCTGTTGGCCGAAACGCTGGACCGCTTCCTGCCGCAAGCCCGCTCGCTGCGCCTGCCGGCCCGCCGGACGTCTGCCAAGCCGGAGCCGGCCGCCGTGGCCGAAGCGCCCCCCGCATCGAGTTGGGCGGACGCCGACATCGACCCGCAGATCTTCGACCTCGGCCAGCTGAGCCAGAATTTCAGCCGTGACGACCCGGACGCCATGGTCTTCCTCGGCGATTTCCTGGGCATGGCGCCGGGGCTGATCCAGGCCGCCGTGACGGCGCTGGAGGCCGGAGCCGCCGGGGAGGCCCGCAACGCGGTCCACACGCTGAAAGGGGCGGCCCTTTCGATCGGGGCGGCCCGGCTGGGCCGGCTGGCCGCCGACACCCAGGACCTGTTGGACGCCGGGGACGCGGAGACCGCCGCGCTTCTCGCCAGCATGCTGGACGCCACCCTGGATGAGTTGATCACCGCGACCGCCGCGATGCGGGCGTCGCACAGTCCTGCACCGACGTCTTGAACAAGGGCAGCCCACCATGGCGGTAGATTACTCGAAGCTGAGCATCCTGATCGTCGAGGACGACAACTTCACCCGCGGCCTGATCCGCAAGGTGCTGAAGGAGATCGGTGTCCGCTCGATCCTGGAATCCTCGAACGGCAAGGACGGGCTGATGGAGGTGGTGCGCACGCGCCCGGACATCGTCTTCTGCGACATCCACATGGCGCCGATGAACGGCAAGCAGTTCCTCCAGGGGGTGCGGGGGATCAAGGTGAAGGACGTGGACAAGACCCCGGTGATCTTCCTGACCGGCGACGCCGACCTCAGCACCGTGCGCTTCGCCAAGGAGCACAACGTCAACGGCTATCTGGTGAAACCGATCAGCCTCGCCAAGCTGCGCGACAGCATCGACGCGGTGGTGTCCAGCAACGCCGGAATGACGCAATGGCTGACCTGAAACCAGCCTGAACCTGCCATTGCAAACGCCCTGAAGCCGGCGTTGCGCGTTCGGTGGGCGGATGAGAAACGCTTCGGTTTGAGCGATGTCACGCGGCGGCCCGTCCGCCCGCGCTTCACGGTCATGGGCAAAGCCAACTTCCGAGGCTTCTTGAAAGAACGCGGAGCGAGCGCCGGTCACCGACCGCGGCTACGATTTTTAATGCAAATAGGAATCACTTGCAATTTCAATTCCTGATTGGCAGAACATGGCCTTTCTCCACCAAATCGGATTGGCGCGCCATGATTGGAACCGCACCGATGGCAGAAGCCGCTTTTCACGGGCTGGCCTTGGCCGCGACCGTGGTCGGAATCGCCTGCTTCTATCTTTCGGCACCGCGCCAGCAATGGCTGACCCGCCCGCTGGCCGGTCGCCGTAGCCGGATAATCGGGACGCTCGCGCTGCTGGAAGGGTGGCTGCTGTGGTCGGTGGTGATGCATCCGGTGACCGCGCTGTTCACCAGCCTCACCATCGCGATGTTGGTCCTCACCATCCTGCCGTTTGCCGCTGCCGCCCGCGGAGCCATGCCTGCGCGCCGGGAGGGCTGAACGATGACCGACGCATCCTCCGCCCGCCACACGCAGGCTCCGATCCGTCCGGATTGGTGGAGCAAGAGTGTGGCCGGGGTGGTCCTGGGATTCTCGCTGGCCATCGCCATGTCGGGACTGTTCGCCTGGATCGGCCCCGGCGGGCCGGCCGCGGTGAACAAGCTGCAATTCATCATGTGGCTCGTCGTTCCGATCTGGCTGGGGGTGGCCAGCGTCTGCTTCCTGTTCCGCAGCGGGCGTCAGGCCTGGCTGTGGCTGGGCTGCGCCAACATCCTGGCCCACACGGCGCTGCTCGCCGCGCGCAGTCCGCTGCTGCACTGATCCTTTGCCCACCCGTCCCGCCCTCACAGCCGCGAGCCGAGCCATGGCCATCCGCACCGACGTCGTGCGCCTCTACCGGCAGGTCCACACCTGGACCGGCATTCTGACCGGGTTGATCCTGTTCGTCTGCTTCTATGCCGGCGCCCTCACCATGTTCAAGGAACCGCTGGAACGCTGGATCACGCCGCCGGTGGCGGTGACTCCGGCCACGCTCGACCGGGCGGAGGAACTGGTCGCCGCCACGCGCGCCTTGCGGCCGGAGGTGCGGGACTTCACCCTGGCGGTCGGGCCGGCCCTGGCCGGAGAGGTGCCGCTGCGCCTGACCTGGACGGAGGAACGCTTCGACCCCGCCCCCTGGGCCGCCACCCTGGCGCCGGACGGATCGGTGGCGGTGGAGCAGCTCAACCCATCCGGCATCGGGCTGCTGGTGGACTTTCTGCACCGCACCGTGGGCATTCCGGGCGATCTCGACATCGGCACGACGGTGACCGGCATCGCCAGCGCGCTCTACGTCGTGGCCTTGGTGTCGGGCGTGATCATCCTGCTGCCGTCGCTGGTCAAGGATTTCCTGGTCCTGCGCGTCACCCGGAACGTGAAGCGCCTGTGGCTGGACGCCCACAACGTGCTGGGGCTGATCAGCCTGCCCTTCCACATCGTCATCGCCCTGTCGGCGGTGGTGTTCGGGCTGCACGACCACATCTACGACACGCTGGACCGCGTGGTTTATGGCGGGCAGATGCGCGCCGTGGCGGCGTCCAGCAGCCCCTTCCGCACCGTGTCGAAGGACATGAGCCCAGCGGGGATGCTCCCGCCCAAGGAGTTCCTGACGCGCGTCCACAGCCTCGCCCCGGGCTTCCAGCCGGTCAGCCTGGAGTATCACGACGCCGGCACCGGGGCCGCCACCGTGCGCGTCTGGGGTCATGACCCGCGCTATCTGGTGCGGCGGGAGGGCTTCGTGCTGATGGGGGCGGTGGACGGCCGGATCATCGACACCGAATACATGCCGGGGCACCAGAACGGATGGTCGGCCACCGTCTCCGCCTTCTTCGCGCTGCATTTCGGGAGCTTTGGCGGTGGCATCGTGCGCTGGTCCTACTTCCTGCTCGGGCTGGCCGGGGCGGCCCTGTTCTACACCGGCAACCTGCTGTGGATCGAATCGCGGCGGCGGACGGAGCGGCAGGCGAAAGGCCGGTCGGCCGTCGGTCCGGTCGAGCAGAGCCGTGCCACCCGCCTACTGGCCGCCGGGACGGTCGGAGTCTGCCTGGGCTGCGTGGCCGGTTTGTCTCTGACCATCGCCGCCGGGAAGTGGCTGAGCGGGCTGGTGGACGACCTGCACGCCTGGCATTGGGGCATCTACTACGCGGTCTTTCTGGGCGCCTGCGCCTGGGCCTTCCTGCGGGGGGCGTCCCGCGCCGGGGTAGAACTTCTGTGGGCCAGCGCGGTGGCCACCGCGGCCATCCCGGCCACCTCGCTGCTCGGCCTCGTCATGCCGGGTCTTTGGCTGTCGGATGGGCTGATCGGAGTCGATCTGGTGGCGTTGGCCGGCGCCCTGGCCTTCGCCGCCATGGCCCGCAGCGCGGAGCGGCGCGCCCAGACCGGCCCGCGGGACAGCGTGTGGGCGGCCGCGGTCGGGCACCCGAAATCGGAAATGGGCATGCAGCCGCTGGCCCACCCGGCTGAGTGACCGACCCTTCCTGAAAAACAACCCGGACGAGTCATAGTCCTTGCAGCGAAAAGGGATATGCACTAACAATCGAAAGAGGTAGTTGAGAATGAGTCGCATTAGCAACTACGCATTTGTCTAATCAGGGGATATGAGTATGACCAATCGCACATCGGGGGCGTGTGCAGAGGAAGGGACGGCGGCCGTCCATCCGGTGGCTGCGGTGAAATCCGCAACCATGGTGGGTGTGGCGCTGGTGGCCGCGCTGGCGGGGGGAACGCCGGCGCTGGCCCAGCAGGCCGCCGCGGAAGGGGCGCCCGCCGTCCAGACGCTGGGACCGGTGACGGTGACGGCGACCGGCACAGCACAAAGCACGCTGACCGCTCCCGCCTTCACCACCGTCATCACGTCTGAGGATCTGAAGAGGGAGGGCGTGGCCTCCTCCGGCCTGCCGGAAGTCCTGGGCCGCTCGGTGGGCGTGAACGACCGCACCGACGCCACGGGCCGCGACGAGGTGGTGATCCGCGGCATGGGCCAAAACTACTCGCTGGTGCTGGTGAACGGGCGCCGGGTGTCCACCTCCGACGCGCTGTGGCGCGGCGGCGACTTCGACTACCACTCGATCCCGATGTCGGCCATCGAGCGGGTGGAGGTCGTGCGTGGCCCGCTGTCGTCGCTCTACGGATCGGACGCCATTGGCGGCGTGGTCAACATCATCACCAAGAAGCCGACCGACAAGTGGTCGGGCGAGATCAACGGCGACTACCGCGTCGTCGAGCCGGGCCGCGGCGGCACCCAGTACCGCACCGGTCTCTACGCCGCCGGCCCGATCGTGGACAAGGTGTCGGCCTCGGTCTCCGCCGAATACTTCAACCGGCAGGCCTGGTACGACGACTCCCGCTACAACGGCGTCGTTCCGGTCCTGGAAAAGAAGAACCTGGCGAACCTGCTGACCACGCTGGCCTTCGACGTGACGGAGAACCAGACGCTGGAGGCCAATTACGGCCTGAACCGCGACAACCGGCCCCGCGGTTATTACGACCGTTGGCTCTCCTCCCAGAAACAGGAGATCGTCCGCAACACCTTCGGCGCCGCCCACCGCGGCAACTGGGGCTGGGGCGACACGCTGGTGGAGGCCAACTACGAAGACGGCCGCATCGACGACTACAACTCGTCCTTCAACGCGCCGCAGCAGCGGCATCTGAAGGAGAAGAACCTCTTCCTGCACGGCCGCTCCAACTTCCAGCTCGGCTTCAACCGGCTGACTGCGGGCGCGGAATACCGCAAGCAGACGGTGGAGGACCCCAACACCTTCCTGCAGTCCGGCAAGTCGGAGATCGGGCAGAAGGCCGTCTATCTCCAGGATCAGATCGGGCTGATCGACGGGCTGACCCTGACGCTCGGCACCCGCTACGACCACCACGAGATTTTCGGCGGCAACTTCACCAGCCGCGCCAACGTCGTCTACGCGCTGACCGACGCGCTGTCGCTGAAGGCCGGCGTCAGCCAGGGCTACAAGGCGCCGGACGCCTATCAGCTCAGCCGTGAATACCGGGTCGTGAGCTGCGGCGGCCGCTGCTTCCTGTCGGGCAACCCGGACCTCGAACCGGAGACCAGCACCAACTACGAGATCGGCCTGGAAACCCGCTATGACCGCTGGGACGGCAGCGTCGTGCTGTTCCACAACAAGGTCAAGGACATGATCCAGGCGGTCTACGATCCGGTGGCCGTCGCCCGCAATTGGAGCAACATCAACAATGTGGACATCTCGGGCGTCGAGGTGACCGGCTCCGTCAGCCTGACTCCGAAGCTGCTGCTGTCGGGCAACTACACCTACCTCTACACCGAGCAGAGCAACGGTGCAGAGCTGGACTACCGTCCGCGCCACAAGGTCAACGCCTCCCTGACGTGGCAGGCGCTGGACACCGTCAGCACGTCGGTGTCGACCAGCTACACCGGCCCGCAGTTGCAGGGCACCAGCAAGATGCCCGGCTACACCCTGCTGAACTGGGGCGTCAGCGCCGACGTCACGGAAGCGCTGACCGTCGGGGCCGGCGTCAAGAACATCACCGACGTCATCCTCAGCGAGAAGAACGTCAACTTCACGTCGGTGGAGGTGGGACGCAACTACTACGTCTCCGCCAATTACCGCTTCTGATCCGCCGCCGCCCGTCCCCGGTTTGCGCCGGGGGCGGGCGCGTCCGCTTTCCAAAGACGCCTTCGGCGATGCCGGAAAGGCCCGCCCATGACCCTGTCGAACCTTTTCGTCGATATCAGTCTTCTGAAGACCAACCCCGATTTCCGCCGCGTGCTGATCGCCCGGACGATCTCGCTGATGGCGCTCGGCCTGCTGTCGGTGGCGGTGCCGCTCCAGGTCTACGCCCTCACCGGGTCGAGCCTTCAGGTCGGGGTCGCCGCCGCCTGCGACGGTGTCGGCATGTTCCTGGGGCTTCTGCTGGGCGGCGTGCTGGCCGACCGGATGGACCGCCGCCGGCTGATCCTGTTCGCCCGCAGCGTCTGCGGCCTGGGCTTCCTCGGGCTGGCGGCCAACGCGGCGCTGCCCTCCCCGTCCCTTCCGGCGATCTACGCCCTGTCCTTCTGGGACGGCTTCTTCGGAGCCATCGGCGTCAACGCCCTGCTGGCGGCGATGCCCCATCTCGTCGGGCGCGCCAATCTGGTGCAGGCCCGCGCGCTGGGCATGCTGTCGATGCGCGTCGCCACCATCCTGTCGCCGGCGCTGGGCGGCCTGCTGATCGCCGGGCTGGGCGTCGGCTGGGTCTATCTGCTGACGGCGCTGGGCACCGGACTGACCGTCCTGACCCTGCTCGGCCTGCCCCGGATGATGCCGCCGGGCGAGGCCGGGGAGAATCCGCTGCGCGCCATGGCGCAGGCCTTCGCCTTCCTGTTCGGCCACAAGGTGATCTTGAGCGTGGTCGCTCTCGGTTGTCTGAGCACGGTCACCACCTCCATCCGCATCCTCTTCCCGGCTCTGGTCGAGGAGGTGTTCGGCGGCGGCGCCTTCGAGACCGGGCTGATGTACAGCGCCGTTCCCATCGGGGCGACGCTGGGCGCGGCACTCAGCGGCTGGGCCGCGCGGCTGGAGCGTCCGGGTCTGGCGATGGGCGGCGCCTGCATGGGCGCCTTCGCCTGCGTCGCCGTGATCGGGGCCGCCGGAAGCCTTTATGTGGCGCTGCCCCTGCTGGTGCTGTTCGGCTACGCCACCTCCATCGCCTCGCTCCTGGAATACAGCATGGTGCAGGGCCACACGCCCGACCGGCTGCTGGGCCGCGTCAACAGCCTGTGGACCGCCCAGGACGTGTTCGGCGACAGCGCCGGCACCGTCGGCATGGGCCTGCTGGCGACGCTGCTGAGCCCCGCCGTGGGAATCCTGGCGCTGGGTCTGGGCGCATTGGCGCTCGCCGCCGCCGTGACCGCCACCGCCACCACGATGCGCGGAGCGCCGATGAGCGACCCCGCCCTGGAGGGAACCGGATGATGACGCGCGCCATGCCGATCCTGCTGACTGCCGCCCTGCTTGCCGCAGCGCTTCCCGCCGCCGCCCAGACGCGGGTGAAGGTGACGGCGGTGGTCGCCGCCCCCGTCCGCCAGACGCTGCAGCTCCCCGGCACGCTGGTGTCGCCGCAGAGCAGTGCTCTGTCCGCCCAGGTCGAGGGCCGGGTGGACACCCTGCTGGTCGAGGCCGGCGACCGGGTGGAGGCCGGGCAACCCCTGCTGCGGCTGGACGACACCGTTGCCCGGCTGGAGCTGGAGCGGCTGGAGCATTCCCTGGCCGAGGCCGAGCACCTGCAACGCGACGCCCTGCGGCTGGCCCGCGAGGCGGAGGCGCTGGCCGGCGTGCAGAGCGTCTCGCAGTCCCGCTATCGCACGCAGCTCGCCCAGGCCGCCATCGAGGAGGCCAAGGTCCGCCAGCTCCGCGCCGCCGTCGCCATCCAGCGGGAGCAGGTGGCGCGTCACGGGCTGACCGCGCCCTTCGCCGGAGTGGTGACCGAACGGCGCACCGAACGCGGGCAATGGGTGGGGGCGGGCGTCTCGGTGCTTCAGCTCACCGCCGCCGACCCGCTGCGCGTCGTCGTCGACGTGCCGGAGCGCCAGCACGGGCGCATCGAGGCCGGCACGCCGGTCACCGTTCTGGTCGCCGATGCGGCGGAGGGGGCCGGCATCGCCGCGGCGGTGGAGCGGGTGGTGCCCGCCGCCGATCCGGTCAGCCGCAGCTTCCGCGTCCACATCGCGCTTCCCAACCCCGAGGGGCGGCTGATGCCCGGCATGTCGGCGCGCGTCGGCGTCGCGCTCGGCCCGGCGCCGGGAATGGCGGAGATCGCGCTCCAGGTCCCGGCGGACGCGGTGCAGCGCCATCCCGACGGCAGCGCCCGCGTCTGGGTGGTGGAGCGCGGCGACGACGGGGCGGTGGCCCGCCCGGTGGCGGTGCGCACGGGCCGCCATTCCGGCGACCATGTGGAGGTCCTCAGCCCCGAGCTTCGCCCCGACGATCTGGTGGTCGTCCAGGGCAACGAGGGCCTGCGCCCCGACCAGCCGGTCGTCCCGGACATGGTGGGGTGAGGAGACCCCCTCTCCCCCCTGGGAGAGGGGAAACCGCAAGTTTCCAATCCGGAGTCATGATGACCCGCCTGATCCTGCGCAACCCGCTGGCCGCTTTGGTGTCGGTCCTGATCCTGTGCCTGCTGGGCGCGGTGTCGGTCTTCCGCATTCCGGTGCAGATGATCCCCGACATCAGCCCGCGCCGGATCATGGTGGAAACCAACTGGCCCGGCGCCACCCCGCAGGACGTCGAGCAGGAAATCCTGATCGAGCAGGAAAAGTACCTGCGCGCCATTCCCGGGCTCGTCCGCCTCTCCTCCGGCGCCGAGTTCGGCGGCGGCCAGGTGGAGCTGGAGTTCCCCTCCGGCACCTCCGTCGACGAGGCGCTGATCCACATCGACAACGCGCTGTCGCAGGTCACCGATTATCCGGAGACGGTGGACCGCCCGCGCATCGTCGCCGAATCCGCGACGGCGGAGCCCTTCCTGTTCTTCGGCGTCGAGCGGTTGGACGGCGCCACCGACGCGCTGTCCATCCAGCGCGAGACCAACTGGATCGAAAACGTCCTGCGCCCGCGGCTGGAGCGTGTGGCCGGCGTGGCGAAAGCCGAGGTGATCGGCGGGGCCGCGCAGGAGATCCACATCCTGCTCGACCCGCTGAAACTGTCCGCCCGCAATCTGAATGTGGGGACGGTGCGCGACGCCGTGCGGGCGCGCAACCGCGACGTCTCCGGCGGCGACCGCGACTTCGGCAAGCGCCGCTATTTCCTGCGCACCATCGGGCGCTTCGCCGACCTGGAGGATCTGGCCGACCTGATCGTCGCGCGGGAGAACGGAACGGCGATCCGCCTACGCGACGTCGGATCGGTGACCATGGCGACCCAGGAGGCGCGCAGCGTCGCCTTCGCCGACGGGCGCCCCACCCTGCTCGTCACCATCGGCAAGAGGGCCGGCGCCAACGTCATCGCCGTCAAGGAGGCGGTGACCGGGGCGGTGGAGGAGTTGAACCGCCACGCCCTGAAGGAGCGCGGTCTGTCCATGCGGCTGCTGTCCGAGGACGTGCGCTACATGGAACGGTCCATCGACAACGTGCTGAGCAACCTGATCGCCGGCAGCGTCCTGGCCGCGGCGGTGCTTCTGCTGTTCCTGCGCTCCATCCCGGCGACCGCGGCGGCGGCGGCGAGCATGCCGGTCTGCACGCTGGCGACCCTGCTGGTCCTGGCCGCCGCCGGGCGCAGCATCAACGTGATCTCGCTGTCCGGCGTCGCCTTCGCCATCGGCATGACGCTCGACAACAGCGTGGTCGCGCTGGACGCCATCGCCCGCCATCTGCGCATGGGCAAGTCGAAGGCCGCCGCGACCGAGGACGGCATCGCCGAGGTGTGGCCGGCGATCCTGTCCTCCACCCTCACCACCGTCCTGGTCTTCCTGCCGGTGCTGTTCATCACGGCGGAAGCCGGGCAGCTCTATTCCGACATCGCCATCGCCATCACCGGCGCCGTCGTCATGTCGATGTTTGCCGCCCTCGTCCTGGTTCCCGTCGTCGCCGGGCGCTGGTCGGTGGCGCCCCCGGCGGTGAAAGGCCCGGAAAAGGAGGGCGCGCTGGGCGTCGCGGTGCGCTGGATGCTGCGCAGCGCCCGGCGGGAGCTGGCGATCCTCGCCGTCTCCGCCGCGGCCATGGCGGCCGTCATGCTCACCATGGTGCCGCCCGCCGAATATCTGCCGGAGGGCGAGGAAGCCACCGTCTTCAGCTTCATGTCCGCCCCGCCCGGCTACAGCATGGACTCGATGCAGGAGGTCTGGCGGCAGATCGACCCGCTGTTGAGCCGTCAGGTGGGCGCCGCGGACACCGACGCCGAGACCGGTATTCCGCCGCTGCGCGTCAATCTGAGCTTCATCCGCCCCGGCTTCATCCGCTTCGTGACGGAGCCGATGAACCCCGCCGACACCGACGCGCTGATCGCCAACGTCACCAAGCGGATGCGGGCGATTCCCGGCATGCGCGGCTTCGCCGCGCGCGGGTCGATCTTCTCCGGCAACAGCGGCGGCGCCCGCGCCATCCGGCTGGAGCTGAGCGGCGGTGACCTGACCACGCTCTACGCCACGGCGCTGACGGTGCTCGACCGTGCGGGCGATCTGTTCCCCGACGGGCAGGTCAACAGCGACCCCTCCCCGCCCACTCTGGCCATGTCGCAGCCCTTCCTGGAACTGCACCCGAACTGGGAGCGCGCGGGTGAGATGGGCATCGGGCTGGCCGAGCTGGGCTACACGCTGCGCGCCTATTCGGACGGTGCCTTCGCCGACGAGTATCTGCTGAACGACGAGACGCTGGACGTCTATCTGCGGGTCGCCGGGGGCATGGGCCGCGACCGTCAGAGCTTCGCCGATCTGGTGCTCCACACCGGCCGCGGCGCCCCGGTGCCATTGTCCAGCTTGGCGGAACTGCGGGAAACCGTGGGTTCCTCCAGCATCGCGCGGATCGACGGGTTCCGGACGGTCACCCTGACCATCATCCCGCCGCGGTCGGTGGCACTGGAATCCGGCATCGCCGCGGTGCGGACCGATTTGGTGGACCGGCTGCGCGCCGAGGGCGTGATTCCCGACGGGATGAGCACCCGCATCACCGGGGCCGGCGGGTCGCTGGACGAGCTGCGCTCCGCCCTGACCGGCGGATTCCTGCTGGCGCTCGCCGTCACCTATCTGGTTCTGGTCGCCGTCTTCTCTCATTGGGGCTATCCGTTGATCATCATGGCGGTGGTGCCCACCGGGATCGGCGGCGGGCTGGTCGGGCTGTGGCTCTACAACCTCGTCGCCGGCCTGCCCGGAGGCATCGGCCCGCCGCAGCCCTTCGACGTTCTGACCATGATGGGCTTCCTCGTGCTGGTCGGGACGGTGGTGAACAACCCCATCCTGATCGTCGAACAGGCCGCCGTGAACCGCCGGACACACGGCATGTCCGGGGTGGAGGCCATTGCCGACGCCTTGCAGAGCCGACTGCGCCCCATCCTGATCACCACGGTGACGACCGTCGCCGGCCTGATCCCGATGGTCGCGGTGTCCAGCGCCGGGACGGAGCTGTACCGCGGGCTCGGGCTGGTCGTGCTGTGCGGACTGTTGATTTCCAGCCTCGTGACGGTGACGGTCCTGCCCGTGGTGCTGTCGCTGGTCTTCCGCCTGTCCGACCGGCTGGGCGCTTTAGCGCCCGACCAGAGGATTGCGGAAGCGGGCGATTAATTCCGAGAGACAAAAATCCCGCGCCGGTTGCAGAAAGCGCTTGCGCGGGATCGGACATATCCCTATATTGCGAATGAGAATCATTCGCATTTAAATGTATGCGGACGCCGCTCATGGCTCCGGCAGAACGCCGGTGGCGATTCCCGCGCCCACACGGACTGATGGCGGCGCGCCTTTTTTCCGAACATGTCAACGTCGTCCGCGCTGGCGGATGGACAGTGGAGGCTCGTGTTTCCATGGACGTTCTACCCCTGCCTGCCGGGGAGCGGCCGCTCGGCGGCCGTTCCGACCCGGATTTCGCCTTCGCCTCGTGCGGCCGCGTCCTGAAAGCCTACGGCGTGGATGAGCGGCTGGACGTCGCCCTTGACGACCGCAGCTTCGCCGATGGCCGGTGGGAGGAGGCGCTGGACCGCGCCTTCCGCCGCCGCAAGGCCCAGGGCGTCGAGAATCCCATCCTGGTCGGCGCCGTCCCCTTCGACGGACGCCAGCACGCCCGCCTGTTCATCCCCAAGCGTTGCGATTGCGAGGACGCCGGCCGCATGGCCGCCGACCCCGACCCCGTCGCGCTGAACGCCATCGAGGAGACGGTGGGGCGCGACTCCTTCGAAGCGGCGGTAGCCCAGGCCATCGACCTGTTCCGCGACACCGCTTTGAAGAAGGTCGTTCTGTCGCGCCCGCTCGACGTGGAAGCGCGCGAGGCCTTCGCGCCGGGCCGCCTGCTGCGCGCCCTGCTGCGGCAGAATCCCGGCGCCCACGTCTTCGCAGCCCCGGTCGCCTACGGACAGACCCTGGTGGGGGCGAGCCCGGAGTTGCTGATCCGCAAGACCGGGCGGACCGTGGTCAGCAATCCGCTGGCCGGGTCCGCCCCGTGCAACCCGTCCGCCGAGGTGGAGCGCCAGCGCACCGCCGCCCTGCTCGCGTCCACGAAGGACCGGACGGAACACCGCTACGTCGTCGACGCGGTGCGCGCGGCGCTCGCCGGCTTCTGCAACCCGTTGTCCGTGCCGGACGCGCCCAGCGTGATCCGCACCCCGACCATGCTGCACCTGTCCACCGAACTGACCGGTGAGCTGGCCGATCCCGCGGTGTCGTCGCTGCGGCTCGCCCACGCGCTGCACCCGACTCCGGCGATCTGCGGCACGCCGACCGACCTCGCCCGTGACGCCATCGACCGGCTGGAGGGCTACGCCCGCAACTGGTACGGTGGCATGGTCGGCTGGATGGACAGCCGGGGCAACGGCGAGTGGGCGTTGTCCATCCGCTGCGGGCTGGTCCAGGGTCGGCATCTGCGCCTCTACGCCGGGGCCGGCGTCGTCGTGGACTCCGACCCGGCGGCGGAGTGGGAGGAGACGGCGGCCAAGCTGACCACCATGCTGAACCTGTTCGGCGTCGCGTCCGCCCGGCCCTCCAACACCGACCTTCCGGTGGAGCTGGCGTCGTGACCATTCCCTTCACGCCCTGGCCCGCCGAATTTGCGGAGCGCTACCGCGCCAAGGGCTACTGGACCGGCAACCCGCTGACCGACGTGATCGACCGCCACCAGGGTGCGGCGGCGGAGGCCACCGCGATCCTCTGCGGGGAGCGCCGGTTCCGCTACGCCGACCTGCAGAGCCTGTCGCTCCGTCTGGCCGCCGCCTTCCGCGCCCGCGGCCTGCGGCCCGGCGACACGGCGCTGGTCCGGCTGCCCAACCGCGCGGAATTCTACTTGGTCTTCTTCGCCCTGCTGCGCTGCGGGGTGGTGCCGGTCAATGCGCTGAACAGCCACGGCGTCTATGAGCTGACCGCCTACGCGCGCCAGATCGAGCCGGCGCTGGCTATCCTGCCGGCGGCGGACCAGGCTTTGGTCGCCCTGATGACGCAGACGGTCGGGCCGGAGCGGCTGCTCCTGCTCGGCGCTCCGGCGGATGACGGGATCGGCGGCTTCGCCTGGGCCGATGGCGATGCGCTGGCGGAGGACGCCGCCGGGCCGCCACCCGTCGCCGACCCGGCCGGCGTGGCCTTCTTCCAGCTGTCCGGCGGCAGCACCGGCACGCCGAAGCTGATCCCGCGCACCCACGACGACTATCTCTACAGCGTCCGCCGCAGCGTCGAAATCTGCCGGCTGGACGGGTCCTGCCGCTTCCTCTGCGCTCTGCCGGCGCCGCACAATTTCACGCTCAGCTCACCCGGCGCGCTCGGCGTGTTCCATGCCGGCGGCACGGTGGTGATGGCCGGCGATCCCAGTCCCGCCACCTGCTTCCCGCTGATCACGCGCCACCGCGTCACCTGGGCGGCGCTGGTCCCGCCGATGCTGTCGGTCTGGCTGGAGGCTGCCGGCGGCGCCGAGGACCTGTCGAGCCTGGAGGTCGTCCAGGTGGGCGGCGCCAAGCTCAGCCCCGCCGTCGCCGAGCGGGTGCCGGAGCGGCTGGGCTGCCGTCTCCAGCAAGTCTTCGGCATGGCGGAAGGGCTGGTGAACTACACGCGGCTCGACGACGATCCATGGACGGTGGTCAACACCCAGGGCCGCCCCATGAGCCCCGACGACGAGATTCGCATCCTCGACGCCGCTGGCCACCCGGTCCCGCCCGGCGCGGTGGGCGAGCTGTGGACCCGCGGTCCCTACACCTTTCGCGGCTATTACAAGGCCGAGGCGCACAACGCCCGTGTCTTCGACGCCGAGGGCTTCTATTGCAGCGGCGATCTGGTCAGCCTGGCCCCGGGCGGCAACCTCGTCGTCTGTGGGCGCAACAAGGACCAGATCAACCGCGGCGGCGAGAAGATCGACGCGCAGGAGGTCGAAGACCTGCTGGCCGCCCACCCCGCGGTGAGCCACGCCGCCGTCGTCGCCATGCCCGACGCGCTGATGGGCGAGCGGTCCTGCGCCTTCGTGATCGCCCCGCCCCGGCACGAAGCCGTCGGAGCTGCGCCGCTTCCTGCGCGGCCAGGGGCTGGCCGACTTCAAGCTGCCCGACCGCTTCGTCTTCGTCCCGGACCTGCCCAAGACCGCCGTCGGCAAGGTCGACAAGCAGACCCTGCGCGAGCGGGCGCGCCAAGACAACGCTCTCACGGAAACGACCGCATCATGACCATCCGATCCATCGCCCCCTACGCCCTGCCCACCGCGGCGGACCTGCCGCAGGACAAGGTGTCCTGGAGCGTCGACCCAGCCCGCGCGGTCCTGCTGATCCACGACATGCAGGACTATTTCGTCGGCTTCTACGGCACGGCGAACCCGGCCATCGTCAGTTGCATCGACCGGATCGTCCGGCTGAAGCGCCATCTGAAGGCGCTGGTGCCGGTCTTCTACACGGCCCAGCCGCCGGAGCAGTCCGACGCCGACCGCGGCCTGCTGAACGACATGTGGGGGCCAGGCCTGACGGCCAAGCCGGACCTCGCCGGCATCGTCGCCCCGCTGGCCCCGGACGCCGACGACCGGGTGCTGACCAAATGGCGCTACAGCGCCTTCTTCCGCGCCCCGCTGGCCGAAATGATGGCGGAGGCGAGGCGCGACCAGCTCCTGATCTGCGGGATCTACGCGCACATCGGCGTGATGCAGACGGCGCTGGACGCCTTCATGCGCGGCATCAAGCCCTTCCTGGTCGCCGACGCCATCGCCGACTTCTCACGCGAGGATCACATGATGGCGCTGCGCTACGTCGCGCGCAACGCCGGGCGGACGATCCATTCCGACAGCGTTCTGGCCGCTCCCGCGGCGGTGCTGAGCAAGGAGGGGCTGCGGCGCATCTTGCTCGCCTCGCTGGACGAGGTGCCGGGGGACGACGACAACCTGATGGATTTCGGCCTCGATTCCATCGCGGTGATGCAGGTGGTGGACCGCTGGAAGGCCGCGGGGGTCGAGGTCGGCTTCGCCGAACTGGCCGCGCAGCCGAGCATCAACGGCTGGTGGGCGCTGATCGAGCCCCGGCTGGCCGCTTCCGGGCGCGTGGCGGCATGATGGACTTCGGGGGCCGGACCGTCTGGGTGACCGGCGCCGGGCAGGGCATCGGGCGGGCCGTGGCCGACCTGTTCCACGCCCGCGGCGCCATCGTCGTCGCCTTCGACCGTCACTGGCACGACGGCGGGGAGCGGCCCTACCGCGCCGTGACGCTGGACATCGCCGACGCCGACGCGGTCGCCGGAACCTGTGAGGCGCTGTTCGCCGAAGGCACGCGGATCGACGCGCTGGCCAACGTCGCGGGCATCCTGCGCATGGGACCGGTGGAGGCGATGACCGACGCCGACTGGCGCGACACCTTCGCCGTCAACGTGGCCGGTCCCTTCCACATGATGCGGGCGGTGATCCCGGCCTTCAAAAACGGCGGGAGCGGCGGCGCCATCGTCAGCGTGTCGTCCAACGCTGCCCATGTGCCGCGGATCGGCATGGCCGCCTACGGCGCGTCGAAGGCGGCGCTGACCAGCCTGACCATGACGGTGGGGCTGGAGCTGGCGCCCTACGGCGTCCGCTGCAACGTCGTCTCCCCCGGCTCGACCGACACGCCGATGCAACGCGCGTTGTGGAGCGGGCCGGACGGTGCGGCGAAGACCATCCAGGGCAATCCCGGCCAGCACAAGCTCGGCATCCCGCTCGGCAAGCTCGCCACGCCGCGCGACGTGGCGGAGACGGTCGTCTTCCTCGCCTCCCCCCGCCGCCGGCCACATCACGCTCGCCGACCTGCTGGTGGACGGCGGGGCGACGCTTGGGCGCTGATCCTTTTCGTTTCCAGGAATGATCCAATGACGAACGACCAGTATGTGAATCCCTTCGACGACGAGCGTCACGACTTCCTGGCGTTGGCGAACGATGCCGGCCAGTTCAGCCTGTGGCCGTGCTTCGCCGCGGTGCCGGAGGGCTGGACCGCCGTCTTCGGCCCCGCCGGGCGCGCCGCCTGCCTCGACCACATCGAGGCCGCCTGGACCGACCTCACCCCCGCCGCCGCCTGACGGCTTTTCAAAGCACTCACGAGGACAGGGCCATGCGCATCATCCCCCTGCTGGGCACGCAACTGGGCATCTGGCTGGCGGATCAGGTCGCGGCCCGGAAGAACGCCTATGTCATCGCCCACGCCGTCGAGCTGAACGGCGCCATCGACGCCGCGCGTCTGTCCCGGGCCATCCGCGACGGGCTGGCGGAGGCCGACACGGTGACCGCGCGCTTCGCCGAGCGGGACGGCCGCGTCGTCCAGATTCTCGGCGGCGGCGATGCGGCGACGGAGCCGGAGCGCATCGATCTGACCAGCGTTCCCGACCCGGAAGAGGCGGCGCGCGCCGTCATGGCCGACGATCTGGCCGGCGACCTGCCCGCCGACGGCGAGCGTCCGCTGTGCCGCCAGATCCTGTTCGACGTCACCGGGGCGGATGGGGCGCCGCGGTGGATCTGGTACCAGCGCTACCACCACATCATGCTGGACGGCTACAGCTTCAACGCGCTGACCCGCCACATCGCGGACCTGTACGGCGTGGCTGTCGAGGGGCGGAGGCCGGCCCCCTGCCCCTTCGTCTCTATCGCCGCGGTGGCGGAGGAGGAAGCGGCCTATCTCGCCTCCGACGCGCTGGTCCGCGACCGCGCCTATTGGAGCGGGTTGTGCCGGGACTTTCCGGCGCCGCTGACTCTCTCGGTTCAGGGCGCCAAACCGACCGAGCAGCAGGCCACGTCGGAGGTGGTGGCCCACGCCGCCGCCCTGCCCGCCCCGCTGGCCCGCGCGCTCGCCAGGCTGGCCGAGCATTGCGGCGTGTCGGTCGCCGATCTGGCGATGGCCGGCATCGCCGTCTATCTGCACCGGCTGTCCGGCGATCCCCGCCCGGTGGTGGGCGTGCCCTTCATGCGGCGCATGGGCTCCGCCGCCGTCCATTCCGTGGCTCCGGTGGTCAACGTGCTGCCGGTGCGCATCGACCTGACCGGCGCCGGCACGCTGGCCGAGGCCGCCGGACGGGTGCGGGCCGCGCTGCGGGAGGCGCGCCAGCACCAGCGCTACGACGCGGAGCGCATCCCCCGCGACCTGGGGCAGGTCGGGTCGGGCAAGGCGCTCTACGGCCCAGTGGTCAATTACCGCCTGTTCGATTACGACCTGGACTTCGCGGGCGTGGAGGCGGTCACCCACCATCTGGCGACCGGCCCGGTCGACGATTTCGAGTTCGGGCTGATGACCCGCGGCGGCGGCATCGCGCTGGAGCTGCGCGCCGATCGCACCCGCTACGATGCTGCGGAACTGGCCCGTCACGCCCGGCGCCTGATCCGGCTGCTCGACGCCGCGGCGGCCGGCGCTCCGCTGGACAGCCTGCCGGTGATGGACGCCGACGAGGAAGCGGCCATCGCCGCCTGGTCCAGCGGTCCCGTCTTCGCCGCGCCGGAGCGCCCGGCGACCCTGGTGGAGGTCCTGGACCGCCAGTCCGCCGAGACGCCGGAGGCCACGGCGCTGGTGTTCGGCGACACCCGCATCCCCTTCGCGGAGCTGTCGGGCGCGGTGTCACGGCTGGCGCGGCTGTTGATCGCGCGCGGCGTCGGTCCCGGCGACGTGGTGGCGGTGGCGGTTCCGCGCTCCGCCGACGCGGTGGTCGCCATGCTGGCGGTTCTGGCGAGCGGCGCCACCCACCTGCCGCTGGACCTCGACTACCCCACCGAGCGGCTGGCGATGATGTGCGAGGACGCCGGGCCGCGCTGCGCGCTGACCTGGGCCTCGGTGGCCGGGCGGCTGCCCGCCGGGCTGGAGGCGCTGTGCCTGGACGATGCCGACCTGCTGGCCGCCTGCGCCGCCCTGCCCGGCGGCCCCGTCACGGCCGCGGAGCGCAAGGCGCCCCTGACGCCCGCCCACATCGCCACCATCATCTTCACCTCGGGCTCCACCGGGCGCCCGAAGGGGGTGATGAACACCCACGGCGCGCTGCTGAACCTGCTGCTGTCGCACACGGCGACGGTCTACGGACCCGCGCTGGAGGCCGTCCGGCGGCGCCACGGTGCGCGCGTCCTCAGGGCCGCGCACACCCACTCCTTCGCCTTCGATTCCTCCTGGCTGCAGATCTTCTGGATGCTGCTGGGGCAGGAGCTTCACGTCTTCGACGAGGAGATGCGGCGCGACGCCCACGCGCTTGTGCAGGAGGTGCGGGGCCGGTGCATCGACGCCATGGATCTGCCGCCGTCCTTCTGCGCGCAGATGCTGGCCTGCGGCCTGATGGAGCCGGGCCACCATCACCCGACGCTGATCCTGATCGGCGGCGAGGCGGCCTCCCCCGCCCTGTGGACGGATCTGCGCGGCCATGCCGATCTGATGGCGGTGAACCTCTACGGCCCGACCGAGAACACGGTGGACACGCTGCGCGCGCCCGTCACGGTGGCGGAGCGGCCGGTCGTCGGGCGCCCGGTCGGCAATGTGCGGGTCCATGTGCTGGACAGCCGGCTGCGCCCGGTGCCGGTCGGTGCCGTGGGCGAGCTTTACATCGGCGGCGCCGGTCTGGCGGCGGGCTATGTGGGCCGCCCGGGGCTGACCGCCCAGCGCTTCGTCGCCGATCCGTTCGGGTCCGGCGGGCGGCTCTACCGGACCGGTGATCTGGTGCGCTGGACGGACGACGGGCAGATCGACTTCATCGGGCGCGCCGACCACCAGATCAAGGTCCGCGGCTACCGCATCGAGATCCCAGAGGTCGAGGCCGCCCTGCACCGCCTGCCCGGCGTGTCCGGCGCGCTGGTGGTGGCGGAGGCGGTGAACGCCAGCCACCGGCTGGTCGCCTACTGCACCCTGGCCGAGGGGGCGGATCGGACGTCCCGCGACCTGCTGCATGGATTGCGCGAGCGGCTGCCCGACTACATGGTGCCCTCGGCGCTGGTGGTGCTGAACGCCTTCCCGCTGACCGTCAATGGCAAGGTGGACCGCGCCCGTCTGCCCGCCCCGGCGGCGGAGAACGGCGGTGCGGCCCCCGCCACCCCGGCGGAGGAGCTGCTCTGCCGCGCCATGGCGACGGTTTTGCAGTTGCCGTCGGTGGGCGCCGACGCCGATTTCTTCGCGCTCGGCGGCGACAGCATCAGCGCCATCGCGCTGGGCAGCGCCCTGCGCGCCCACGGGTTCGAGCTGCGCCCCCGCGACGTCTTCGCCGGGCGCGACCCGCGGCGCATGGCGCTCGCCCTGAAGGCGCTGGTTCCCGAACGCCGGACGGCCACGGCGCCGCCCGCCGTCGATTTGGCGGCGCTGGTGACCCGTCATGGCCCGGTCGCCGCGGCGGTGCCATTGCTGCCCTTGCAGAAGGGCATGCTGTTCCAGAGCCAGCTCGGCGGAAAGGCCAGCGCCTACAACGCCTTCACCGCGCTCGACCTCGACGGGCCGCTGGACGCGGAGCGGCTGGAGCGGGCCTTCGACGCGGTGCTGCGCCGCCACCCGCAGCTTGCCGGGCTGTTCGACCATGACGGGCGCGGCGAGCCGCTGCTGGTCATCCCGGCCCTGCCGGATGGCGGCGCCGGGCTGTGGCCCTTCGAGCACCACGACTTGTCGGATTGTGCGCCGGAGACCCGCGCCGCGGAACTGGCCCGCATCGAGGCCGTGGCGGCGGAGCGCGCCAACCCGACCGACCGTTTCCTGGGTCTGGTGAAGGCCATCCTCGTCCGCACCGCGCCGGACCGTCATCGGCTGCTGATCGCCGTGCATCATCTGGTGGTGGACGGCTGGTCCACGCCGCTGCTGCTGCGCGACCTGCTGACCGCCTACGGGCAGGGTCCCGACGCGCTGACGCCTCTGCCTATCGGCTATCCGGCGGTGGTCAACGGCCTGCTGGCCCGCGACCTGTCCGCGAGCCGGGACGCCTGGGGCGCGGCGCTGGCCGGGGCCACCCCGACCGTCCTGTTCGATCCGGCCCGGTCCGGCGGCGACACGTCGATGGAGGAGTCGGAGCTGGCCCTGCCGACGGAGCTGACCGACGCCCTGCTCTCCCGGCTGCGGGTGGAGGGGCTGACCTTGAACGCGCTGATGCAGGCGGTGTGGGGGCTTGTGCTGAGCAATCTGGCGGGGCGCGACGACGTGCTGTTCGGCACGCCGGTCTCCGGACGCTCCGCCGCCGTTCCCGGCCTGGAGGAGCAGGTGGGCCTGTTCCTGAACACGGTGCCGGTACGGGTGGCGCTGGACCCGGCGCAGCCGCTGTGGGAGCAGCTTCCGGCCATCCAGGAACGCCACATCGCCCTGATGGAGCATGACGGTCTGGGCCTGCCGGAACTCCAGGCGATGGCGGGCGGCGGCGCACCGTTCGACACGTTGCTGGTCGTGGAGAACTACCCGGACAGCGGTTGCGAGTCCCTCGACCTCGGCGGCGTCCGCGTTTCCGGCGTCCACAACCGGGGCTACAGCCACTATCCGCTGGCCCTGCTGGTCCTGCCGGGCCGGGAACTGACCCTGCTGGTGGAGAACCGCGGCGCGGTGCCCGACGCGGCGGCGCTGGCGGAGCGGGTCCGCGGCCTGCTGACCATGCTGGCCCGCCATCCCGAGACGCCTGTGGCCGCCCTGCCGACCCTGACCGAGACGGAGCGGCGGCACCTCGCCGCGGTGAACGCCACCGCGCGGGCGGTGCCCCGGACCACGCTGCGCGACCTCCTCGTCGCGCAGGCGGCGCGCACGCCGGACGCCGTCGCCCTGGTCGACGAGCGGGACAGCCTGACCTTCCGCGACGTTCGAGGGCGGGTGACCGCTTTGGCCGGGCGGCTGCACGCCCTGGGCGTGCGCTCCGGCGACGTGGTGGCGGTGGGCGTGCCCCGCTCCGCATCCCTCAGCCTGTCGATCCTCGCGGTCATCGAGGCGGGGGCGGCCTATCTGCCGCTCGACCTCGGCTATCCGGCGGAGCGGCTGGCCTTCATGCTGTCCGACGCGCGCCCGCGCGCCCTGATGACTGACGCGGCCTCGCGCCCGCTGTTCGGAAACGCGGTGCCGGTGCTGTCCGTTGATGAGGACGGCGGCGCGGTGGCTGGCGTGATCGATGAATCGCCTGTCCTCGCGGACGGGCTGACGCCGGAGCACCCGGCCTACATCATCTACACCAGCGGCACCACGGGACGGCCCAAGGGCGTGGCGGTGTCGCACGGCGCCATCGTCAACCGCATCCTGTGGATGCAGAACGAGTATCCCCTGGGGCCGGACGACGCGATCCTGCAGAAGACGCCCTGCGGCTTCGACGTGTCGGTGTGGGAGTTCTTCTGGTCCTTCCTGGTCGGGGCACGGCTGGTCATGGCGCCGCCCGAGGCCCACCGCGACCCGGCGGCGCTGGTCCGGCTGATCGAGGATCACCGCATCACCACAATCCATTTCGTGCCGTCGATGCTGGCCCTGTTTACCGCCAGCGTGGTCGAAAGCCACGGTCCCGAAACGCCCGTCTGCCCCAGCCTGACCCGCGTCTTCTGCAGCGGCGAGGCGCTGGGGCGGGGCCTGTCGCGCGCCTTCGCCGGCCGCTTCGGCGCGGCGCTGCACAACCTCTACGGTCCGACCGAGGCGGCGGTCGATGTGACCTACTGCCCGGCGTCCGGCGCCTGGATCGCGGGGGACGGCGGCGTTCCCATCGGCCGGCCGGTGTGGAACACGCAGCTCCGCATCCTCGACCACGCCCTGCGCCCGGTGCCTCCGGGCGCAGTGGGGGAGCTGCATCTGTGCGGAGACCAGCTCGCCATCGGCTATCTCGGTCGCCCCGGCCTGACCGCGTCGCGCTTCGTCGCCGATCCCTTCGACCATGGACGGCGCATGTACCGCACGGGCGACCTCGCCCGTTGGCTGCCGGACGGCGCGGTCGAGTATCTGGGCCGCACCGACCATCAGGTGAAAATCCGCGGCCAGCGCATCGAGCTGGACGAGATCGAGTGCGCGCTGGCCGCCCTGCCCGGCGTGGCCCAGGCGGTGGTGACCGCCTTGGAGCTGGGCGGAGGCGCATCCGAACCCGGCATGGACCGGCGCCAGCTCGTCGCCTACCTCGTTCCGGCGGAAAGCCACGCAGTGGACGAGGCCGCCATCCGCGCGGCCCTGCGGGACACGCTGCCGCCGCACATGCTGCCCGCTGCCTACGTGACTCTGGACGCCCTCCCGCTGTCGCCGAACGGCAAGCTGGACCGCAAGGCCCTGCCCCTGCCCGCGGTGGGCGCCCAAGCGGCCTCGTCGGGCCGTCCACCGGCGCCGGGGCTGGAAAGCCGTCTGGCCGCCATTTTCGCCGAGCTGCTGGACCTGGAGCGGATCGGTGCGGACGATGATTTCTTCGCCATCGGCGGCCATTCGCTGCTGGCGATGCGTCTGGCGGCGCGCATCCGCCGCGACCTGGGTCAGCCGGTGGCGGTCAGCCAGATCATGGTCGCCCCCACCGTCGCCCGGCTGGCCGCCCTGTTGGCCGAAGCGGGCGAGCGGGACGAGCCGGAGAATCTCGGTTTCGCGCCGGTGATCCGCCTGCGCGACGGGGCGGGGCCGCCGCTGATCTGTCTCTATCCGGGGTCCGGCCTGTCCTGGCAGTACAGCGTGCTGTCGCGCTACGTGAGCGGCGACCGGCCCATCGTCGGCTTGCAATCGCCGCGCCCCAACGGCCCGCTGGCGCTCAGCGCCGACCTCGACGAGCTGTGCGACCGCCAGCTCGCCATCCTGCGCGAGGTGCAGCCGCAGGGTCCCTACCATCTGCTGGGCTATTCGCTGGGCGGCACGGTCGCCTATGGGCTGGCGGTGCGGCTGCGGCGGCTGGGGGAGCGGGTGGACTTCCTCGGCCTGCTCGACACCTATCCGGCGGAGGCCCACGACTGGAGCGGACTCGGCCGCACCGACGCCGATCAGGCGGCGGAACGGGAGCAGGAACAGTTCCTCGGCGACGCCTTGGCCGACGTGATGGACGAGGATCTGCGGCGGGAGAAGGTGGAGATGTTCGGCCACATCTTCGGCAATTACAAGGACGCCGTCCGAGTTCTCTCGAAGGCCCGCACCCCCGTTTACGACGGCGAACTGACGCTGTTCGTGGCGGAGAAGTCGATCCCGCCAGACATTGACCCCGAGGGAAGCTGGACGGGCCGCGTCGGGCGCCTGTCCGTCCACCGCCTGTCCCACTGCGCGCACGAGGACATCATCGCCCCGGCGTCCCTGCGGATCGTCGGCCCCCTGCTCGACCGGGTGATCGCCACGGCGATGGCTGACGTGGAACCGGTCCGTGCCGCGGTGGGTGGATGACGGTGCGGACCTCCCCTCCCCTTCTGCCCTTGGGGCGTGGGGCGATCGGCGGAAAGGAAGGGCGATGGAGGCGCCTGATGTTCATAGGAATGGTGATGACGGCTCTGAACGCCTGCGTGGGGGTGCCGGACGACTCCCCGCTGACCCTTGACGTTCCTGTGTCCGGCACGGAGCGCAGCGCCGTCCTTCCCTTGGACCTCGACGACGGCGATTATGTGGAAGGCGTGCTCGATTCCGGAGCGGATGCGGCGGAGCTGCGGCTGATCGACCGGGATGGACGCCCTGTCCGGCTGCTGCTGAACGGCACGGCGGGACGGGAGGTCTTCCGTTTCGTCGCTGGACCCGGCACCGCGGCGCTGCGGGTCACGTTGCGCGGGGCCGGAAGCTATCGACTGGCGCTGACCCGCCGCATCGCCGTGGCCGACCAGCACCCCGTCCTTCAGGGGCATCTGAGCCCAACCATCGCCGCCTTGGCGGAAACGGTGAAAAACGGCGGCGGAACCGAGGCCTTCTGGCAGGACGTCGCCCGGCGCGGCACGCCCTTGGTAGAGCCGACGATGGGCGCGACGGGAACGGACCGGGTCATGATGACCTTCCTGGCGCGGGGCGCCCGCCACAACGTGCGCCTGCTCGGAGGGCCGACCTCGAACCATGAAAATCTCGAACGGCTGGGCCGGAGCGACGTCTGGTTCAAGAGCTTCGTCGTCCCCGCCTCCACCCGCCTGTCCTACCAGATCGCGGCGGACGTGCCGGACTTTCCCGGAACCTGCCGCGAATGCCGGATGGCGATCCTGGCGCAGCTTCAGGCCGATCCCCTGAACCGTCATCCCTGGCCGGCGGACGCACCCGACCCCTACAATCAGGTTTCCTTGGTGGAACTGCCTGGCGCCCCGCTCCAGCCCGGACTGGAAGGCGTTTGGGCCGAACCGGCGGGACGGCTCCTCGCCGAACGGTTCACCAGCCGCACCCTCGGGAACACGCGCGACGTCGCGGTCTACGCACCGCCCGGCGTCGATCCGAAGGGGAAGGACACCGTTCTGCTGCTGCTGTTCGACGGGCCGGACTATCTCGACCGGCACGCGCCGGTTCCGATGATGCTCGACCGGTTGATCGGCGATGGCCGCCTGCCGCCGACCGTCGCCGTCTTCATCGCCAACCCCACGGCCGAAGCGCGGGAACGCGAACTGCCGGCCAATCCCGCTTTCGCCGCGATGCTTGCCGACGAGCTTCTCCCCTGGTTGAGAGAGCGGATGGGCATCCGATCCCGCCCCGACCGCACGGTTCTGGCCGGGTCCAGCTATGGTGGACTGGCGGCGGTGTCCGCGGCGCTGGCCCATCCGGAGCGGTTCGGAAACGCGCTTTCCATGTCCGGCTCCTTCTGGTGGCATCCGGCCGACGCGTCGGCGGACCGTCCGGAACATATGGCTGGTCTGGTGGCATCGCGCGATCGCCGTCCGGTGCGCTTTTTTCTCAGTGCCGGCTTGTTTGAAACCGGAAGCGACGGTGAGATCGGCATCCTTGAAAGCTCCCGCCATCTGCGGGATGTGCTGGAGGCCAAAGGCTACAAGGTCGCCTACCGCGACTATGCCTCCGGGCACGACCGGTTCGCATGGCGCGGCGCCCTTGGCGACGGTTTGTTGGCATTGTTCGGGCGCTGAAGCAACGGTTCCGGTGCGGCCGATTTTGCGCAACCCACGAGTTGCCTGAGCTGCGCCTGTGTCTCGGGCGCTTTCATGACGCTCTCGACATGTTCCCTGGATCCCCATTGGGTGTGGTTCACGACTCTCCGGCCGTCGAGGCGGCTGTGGATGGAGAGCGGTAGGAAGCTGGGTTGGCGGCCGAGACGTGACATGCCGGACGAAAAAGTGAAGCGCCAAGTGTGGATAGTCCAATGGTGCACTGCGGCATCCGGTGCGCAGGGAATGCTGTTGTATTCAGAAGTTTCAATAAAGACATTGAAGAAATAAAAAAGAATCCGGGCAGGAAAGATTCCGCCTTTGCACGGATAATTATCAAAGTTATGCTCATTATAGGAAACGTCAAGACATCGAACACATTTGTAATACTGTGTAGAACACTAACAATCACACGATGGAGAGGCGCGATGATCATACTGCGATCGGGAGTGGTGGACTCCCTGTTCCGGAATGCGGCGGGACCGGGGTGGATCGGTGGAGTGCATTGCCTGCAGCGGAATGTGGAGTGCGTTCCCTGCAAGATCGGCAACGACCGCTATCTGATACGCTTCAACATCCCGTACTTCCTGACGCAGCACGAGCCCTACGAGAGCATCCTGCTCGAAACCCGGGACGGGGGCGTGTTCATTCCCAAATTGGAGCATCGCTACATCGACATAATCAGTGCCGATGGCGCGTTGACTCAGAATCTGTGCAGCGTCAAGGATCTTTCGTCCATCCCCAATCCCGGCGAATTCATTAAAACTCTGCAAGATGCGGTGGTTTTATATTACAGAAACTACCCGAATGCCAACCAGTTCTTTTTCATGTTCAGTCATGAGGCGAAAGAAATACTTCTAAACACGGTTACCAGCATTTCGGAGGGATTGTCGGGGAAATTCCGCATCGAACCCCACACCGATCTCAAGGAGCCTCTGTACGGCTTCTCGATCACGTCCGATGCCCTCTGATAAGAAGGATTCGTTTCATGAAGACGTATTCGATCAAGTATTTCACCATCACCGTCATCGGGGCCAACGAGGGCTACACGAACCAGATCTACGCGAATGGCAACCAGCAGTGCTCGGTGGCAATCAATGTGCAGAAACAGGTCTACGACGACTCGACCGGAAGCTACACCACCGTGCCGCTGTCGCAGAGCGAGAAGAACAGCATCACCGTGTGCATGTATTCTTCGGACATCAATGCCCCCCTCCCCTCGGGATGGTCGTGCGACACGAGCAAGAATCAATATGATTCGGGACTGCGGGGGCAGGGTTACTCGGCCTCGCTCCGCTCGCTGAACGATGGGGAGGCGTCCAGTCGGACGCAGACCTGGGATTCGATCACGCGCTACATCCGCTGCGGCACGTCGGTCACGCCGCTGCAGAACTACCAGTTCATGGCGCGCATCACGCTCGACAACGGCAAGACCTATACGACGCACTACGATGACGGCAATGTGAGCTTCGAGTCCAAGATCACCATTTGCCCACAGCGTCCTTATGCCATTCGCGTCAGCGAACTGGCCGCGCGCCGCGACGATCCTTACAATTACGAATATGCGAAGGGAAAGTACGTCGACGTGGACGTCTATTACTGGACGCTTCCGAACAATCTCAAAATCATGTCCGACTATTTTAGCGGACAGGGCTACGCCACGCCCAAGCTGGTGTGGGCGTATGCCAAGAATGACAGCAATTTCTTCATGGGGATGGCGATGCACCACGATGTGACGTCGCTGACGCTGGGCGACATCGGGCATCTGCCGTCCAACGTCGATCCGGCAACCAACATCAACATCAGCGTCGGTGCCAACATGATGCGGGGGGTTCGCTATCTGCGCACCGACACCTCCAGCGGGCTCTACGACAATCTTTTGCACTGGAGCATCACCGACAATCTCGGCTGCGTCAGCCGCTTCGTGCTCAAAAGCAATCCGAGCGATTCGGGCAACACCCTGCTCCTTGAGCAGGCCTGAGAAGGGCTGAGCGGACGCCTTTCCCGGCGATCCTTCAGCCGCCGCATCAGGGAAACACGCCGGCGACCGGGCGTGGTTGGTGGACTGCGCCAACCACGTCCCCGCATCCGACCTTCCCGATCCGCGCCCAATCAGCGAGGGGGACGACATGAGCAACGACGTCTATTCGAACGCGTTCAATTTCCAGTCCAATCAGAGCGGAAAGGTCGATCTGCGGACGGGACAATACAGTGCCCGGATCCATTTGACGACGTTGCGTCCGGAAGGCGGGGGCGGAGACGGGAAAGGCGGCGAGGCCAAGCGCGAGGTCGCGTTGACCTTCTCCATGATGAAGGCGGGCAATGACGGTTACGGGATCGGCTGGTCCCTTGGAATCAGCGAGTTCGACCTGAAGACCTCGCAACTCCGGCTCGCCACCGGCGAACGGTTCCAGGGCGACCCGCTGCCTCCGCCGGGAAACCTCCTGAATTTCCGGGACAAGAAGCTGAGAAACATCGAGGTGAGGCGAAGCGATGCCGATACCCTCCTTATCCTCAGCAGCGAGGGAACGACGGAGATGCTGACGCGTCCGGTTGCCGGCGGCCCTTACAAGACAACGGGGCTGACCTTCGCCAACGGCGAGAGGTTCGTCTTCGAATACACGTCCGGGGGATGGCTATCGCGGATACGGAACGCCACCACGGGAACCGAATTCCTCAGCCTGTCCTACGGCGGCGGCGGCCCCTCCCGCGCCCGGTCCGTCGCTTCGGCCGGCCGGGTGGCGGAGATCGCCTTCACGGTCGTCAACAACCTGATCCAGCGGGTGACCGTTCCCTACGACAACACCGGCGGCACCGCCAATCCCGGCGCCCAGGCGGTGTTCGTCTACCAATATCTCCGCTTCGCCGCCGGGTATTACGGAATTACCCGCATCGACAACCCGATGGGGGGCAGCGAGACGATCGCCTACCAGGAGCGGGGACACTCCTATTACAACGGAACCTATCTGCCCTTCGTGACGCGCTGGGAACGCATTCCGGCGGCCGGGCAGCCGAGTTCGGTGCGGCGCTACGCCTACAGTCCCACCACCAACTTCACCGGCTATCCCTATTCCGGAGGCTTCACCGCCGGCACCGACAACCTGTACCGCGTCTCCGGCACCTACGAGTACTGGTCGGAGGAGAGCGTCGTCGATTCCAACGCCGGCAACTCCGTGATGTCCAGCACACGCACCGCGTTCAACAAGTTCCACCTCACGACTTCGACCGTGGTCCGGCAGGGGGAGGCGACGACCACGACGGCTATGCTTTACAACGACGTTCCGGGAAAGCCGTTTTCCGAGCAGCCCGCCAACCTTCAGCTGGTCCGGGAGACGACGGTGACCTACGCCACCGCGTCGTCTGGAGCGCGGAGCGAAAAGACCAGGATCGAAACCGACGAGTTCGGGAACGACCTGAGCCGGCTGGAACCGACGGGGATCATGACGCAGTGGGACTATTACCCGGTCGGTGGCGAGTCCGGCCGCTGCCCGGCGGACCCGCTGGGGCTGTTCGTGCGGTTCCGCAAGCGGGAGAGCATCGTCCCCGCCGGCAGCGGGTCGGTCCGGCAGACCGATTTCCAATATCTGCAGTTCCCCCGCCTCGGCAACGGCTATCTCGTCCTGCCGCGGACCAGCACGACCAGCGCCGACGTCACAACCACCGCCACCTACCTCGACGATCCGTCCAAACCGACGCTCCACGGCCGGATCCAGACGCAGGACGTGGCGATCGGCGGTCGCACCACCACCTGCCAATACGCCTATCAGGCCGGCTCGGCGGACGTCACGGAGACCTGCACCACCGTTGGCTATGACGGAACCCGCAGCGATGCCGTGCACCGCTATTGCCCGGCGGTCGACCTGACCCTCGAAGTCCGCAAATCCGACGGGGTAGCGATCCGCTACGACTACGACGTCATGGGCCGCGTGACGGCGGAGACCGCGGCCCCCGGCACGGCGAGCGCGGCGGCCCGGCATTACGAGTATTCCTATGCCGCACAGGGCGTCCAAGCCCGGGTGACGGTCACGGATGCCGGCGGCAACCGGTTCGTCAGCCGGTTCGACGGCCTCGGCCGCGAGGTGTCCGCCGCCCAGCTCGTCGGCGGAACCACGGAGCGCCGGATGCGCGCGACGGTCTACGACCGCTTCGAACGCAAGGCGTCGGACACAGTGTTCGACCAGGTCGACGGCACGGAACTCACCCTGGTCACCAGCTACGCCTACGACGACTGGAACCAGGTGGCGCGGACGACGAACCCCGACGGCAGCGTTTCGCTGACGCGGCGCGACCCGGTCGGGAACACGCTGACCACGGGGGTCCAGGGGCTCAACACCACCGTCAACAGCTACAACGCCTTCAACCAGGTGGCCTCCGTCACCCAGGTCGGGCGTTCCGGCAGCCGCCTGCAGACGCTGACCCGGCGTTACGACGGCTTCGGCCGCTGCGTCGGGGTGACCGACGTCGACGGCCATGTCACCGAATACGACTACGACGCGTTCGACCGCGTCAGCGTGACGCGCGCCCGACCGGCGGACGGCACCGCCGCCCGCACCACGGCGGTGACCTACGCTCCGCACACCAGCGCGGAGCTGGTGGCGTCGATGGCGGTCAACGGCATCACGCTGGGCAGCCGCGCCTACGACGGGCTGGGGCGCCTGCTGTCAGAAAGCCGGGCGGGGATGGCGGTGTCGACCTTCGCGTATGACGGCGGCGCCACGCGGCCGTCCCGCAAGGTGACGCCGGCGAACGTCACCCTCACCTACCGCTACGACGCCGCCATTGATGCCGTGACCGCGGTCAGCCGCCAGCAGCAGTCCGTCAACGATTTCCAGTATGATCCGGTCAGCGGCCAGCCGCTGCGCGCCCACAACGCCGCCGCGACGCGGAGCTACGGCTATGACGGCCAGGGTTACCCGACGACGGAAACGGTGACGCTCGGCGGCGCGTCCTCCGTCTGCCGCTACACCCACTCGCCGGCCGGCCGCCTGCTCCGGACCGAGGCACCGTCCGGTGACATCGAGGTCCGCCGCTACGATTCGGCCGGCCGCGTGCGCGAGATCGTCAACGGCTCCGCCACCATCCAGCAGACCTACGACGCCTTCGGCCGGCTGGCCAGCAATCAGGTGACCCAGGACGGGACGACCATCGCCACGACGGTGGAGTACGACGATTTCGGCCGGGAGCAGACCCGGACCTTCCGTCTGGGCGGTGCTGTCCTATCGAGCGTGCAGCGCGGCTACCACCCCAACGGCACCCTGGCGAACCGGACGACGCGGGACGGCGCCAACGCGATCCTCAGCCAGGAGACCTTCGCCTACGATGCCTATTCCCGTCTGCTCGTCTATGGCTGCTCCGGCAGCCGTTTCCCCAGCGACAGCCGGGGCCGGGAGATCGCGCTGCAGAGCTTCCGGCTCGACGCGCTCGACAACATCACCTCGGTGGTGACCCGCTTCCGCGACGGCACGGTCAACACCAGCACCCGCGTCTACAACCCCGCGATCCCGAGCCAGCTGCAGCGGATCGACGACAGCCTGCCGGCGGCGCAGCGGGTTCTCAAATACGACGCCAACGGCAACCTGATCGATGACGGGGCCGGGCGGACCTTCGCTTACGACGACTTCAACCATCTGACGGACTGCTCGCGGTCGGGCTCCTATGTTTACGACGCCGAAGGCCGGCTGATCCGCCAGGCGATTCCCGACGCGCAGCCGCTCGACCTGCATTACGCCAGCGGCAGCCTCGCCGAGGAGAGCCAGGGAACGGCGTCGGTGCGGTACCGGCGCGACAAGGAGGCGGTCCGCGGCCGGACCCGGCGCACGTCCGGCGGGAGCCCGGCCGAAAGCGAGTTGTACGCCGTCGACCCGTCCGGCTCCGTCGCCGCCGCCGTCGAGGCGGGCGATCAGGTCCTTGGCCGGATGTACACGCCCTACGGCGAATCGGGCCAGCCGGGCGTCGAACCGGGGACCCCACTGATCGAACGCCAGCGCATCGCCTTCAACGGCGAGCGGTTCGACGCGATGGCCAACCTCTACCACCTCGGCCACGGGCGGCGCGCCTACAGCCCCGAGTTGATGATGTTCCTGACCCCCGATCCGCTGGCGCCGTTCTCCGGCGGCGGGTTCAGCTGCTACGCCTACTGCAAGGGCGACCCTATCAACCGCGCCGATCCCTCCGGGCTGTTGAGCAGCCTGTGGAATCTCATCATCTCGGTCGCCGCGCTGGTGGCGGCGCTTGTCATCGCCGTTGTCGCCGTGGCGGCGGCCGTTCCGACGGGCGGTGCCTCCCTCTTCTCCATGGCGGGCGCCTTTGCCCTGTTCAACGCGGCCGGCGCCATCACCGGCCTCGCCGGCGCCACCCTCGGCGTCGCCAGCGCCGCCATGACCGTGGACGACGAGAGGACCGGCCAGCACCGGGAAGGGACGATCCGCACGCTGGGGATCATCTCGACCATCCTGGGAGCGGCGGCGATGGTGATGTCGGTGGGGGCGGGAGTCTGGAAGGGGCTGCTGACCTCGCAGAAATTCTCGCCCTACCTGACCCGCGGCGCCCGTTTCTTCTCCCGGCCGGCCGCCGGCGACTACGCGCCGCTGGTGCGGTTCAGCTCGACCGCGGGGGACGTCGTTCAGATCGGTCCGATGTCGGGCGGTCAGCTCCTGGGCCGCAGCGCGCTGTCCGGAATGGGCCAACTCCTCGGCTACGACAAGGCGGCCATCCTGGCGGTGACCGGGTTCGCCAATTTCGGCCTGGGCGCGACGACGCTGGCGCTCGGCATCGTCGACATCGTCGGGGCCGGCAGCGGCGCGGACACCGGCGGCGCCAACGGCAACGGCCAGCGCGAAACGCCGCTGGACAACGGGAGCACGCCATCGTCGGCGTCGGCGCAGCCCTACCAGCCGGTCACCGGTCGGTACGAGGACACGATCACCCGGAACGGCTCGTTCAACACCGAGTTCCGCAAGCAGACGGAGGAGATCCGCGGTCCCTTCAGCCGCCAGCTCTACTACGGACGCCAGGGATGATCGCGCCGATGACGACGGCCGGGCGTGTCGCCATCCTCGGGATGGCGGGCTTCTTTCCCGGCGAGGCCGCCTTCCCCGACACCCTGTGGGAGGCGCTGCTCGGCGGTCGCGACCTGATCGAGGAGGTGCCGCCGGAACGTTGGCGGGTGAACTCCTTCCACCGGCCGACTCCCTCCGGGGAGCCGGCGGGCCGCGATTTCGTCCATCCCAGCCGGTGGGGCGGCTTCCTGCGTGGCATCGACCGGTTCGACGCGGCCTTCTTCGGCATCGCCCCCCGCGAGGCCGAGGCGATGGACCCGGCCCAGAGGCTTCTGCTGAAGGCGACGTGGCGGTGCTGGGAGGACGCGGGCCTCGCCGCCGCCGACTGGCGGGAGCGGCCGGTCGGCGTCTTCGTCGGCGGCTTCACCCAGGACTACCAGCTCCTTCAGCTGGGCGACTCCGAGGACCCGCCGGTTTCGCCGCACACCGCGACCGGCGTGATGCAGACGCTGCTGTCCAACCGGATCTCCCATTGCTTCCACTTCACCGGCCCGAGCATGACCATCGACACGGCCTGCTCGTCGTCCCTGGTGGCGCTGCATCTGGCGGTGGAAAGCCTGCGCCGTGGCGAATGCGAGCTTGCCCTGGTGGGGGCGGCCCAACTGCAGCTGGCCCCCCACTACACCGCGATCGAGGGAAGGGCCGGGCTCCTGTCGCCGTCCGGACGCTGCCGCGCCTTCGACCATCGGGCCGACGGCTATGTCCGGGCGGAGTCCGTCGCGATGGTTCTCCTGTCCCCGCTCGACATGGCCGTGCGGCGCGGCTGGCGGCGGCGGGCGGAGGTGGTGAGCACCGCGGTCAACCACAACGGGCCGGTGACGGGGGTGACGCTGCCCGACCCGGCGGCGCAGATACGGCTGGTGACGGCCGCGCTGGAGCAGGGCGGGCTGTCGCCCGACGCGGTCGGGTACGTCGAGGCCCACGGCACCGGCACGCGCGCGGGCGACCGGGCCGAGGCCGGCGCCCTGGCGGGCGTGTTCGGTGGCCGGCGCTCCGGCCCGTTGTGGATCGGGTCCGTCAAGGCGAACATGGGGCACGCGGAGGCGGCGGCGGGAATGGCCGGCCTGTTCAAGACGGTCCTCAGCCTCTCGCACCGGCGGATCCCGCCCCACCTGCATTGGCAGCGGGACCCGGACGGGCTCGACCTCGCGGAGTCGGGGCTGCGGCTGCCGCTGCGGCCGGAGCCCTGGCCGGACCGTGCCCCGTTCGCCGGGGTGAGCGCCTTCGGCTTCGGTGGAACCAACGCCCACGCCATCGTGACGGCCCCCTCCTCCCCCCCTCCCCTGCCGTCCCGAAAAAGCCAGCCCAAGAACCGGCTGAGCGCCGCCGCTGCGGACGGGCTGGTCGTCCGGCTGTCGGGACCGACGCGCGCTCACCTGCCCTTGCAGGTAGAAGCCCTCCGGACCTTCCTCGACACCACGGCCGGGGGCGCAGCCGGAAAGGGTGACGGCGATAAGGCCGACCCGGGGAACGACGATCACGGGAACGGCGATCCCGCCGCCGACGAGGCCGTGGCGGCGCTGGCGGCCGCGACCCTGCATCGGCGGTCGCTCTTCACCCATCACCTCCACCTGATGGCGTCGGATCGCAGGGATCTGCGCGCGGAGTGCGAGGCCTATCTCGCTGCTCCCGAAACGCCGGACTGGGTGCAGGGTGAGGAGGTCGCCGGCCACCGGCTGGTCTGGATCTTCGCCGGCATGGGCCCGCAATGGCGGGGCATGGGGGCGGATCTGGCCGATGCCTTTCCCGTCTACCGCGATACGCTGCGCGCGTGCGACGAACGCTACGCCGCGCTGTCGGGAATCTCCCTGCTCGCCGACAGCGCGACGGCGGACGCGCACGGAGCCGGGCTGGCGCCCGTGCCGGCCCAGCCGCTGACGCTGTTCCTGCAGATCGCCCTGGCCCGTCTGCTGGAATCCCGGGGCGTGCGGGCCGACGTGGCGGTCGGCCACAGCGTCGGCGAGATCGCCGCCTTCCACGCCGCCGGTGCGATCGACCTCGCCACCGCGGTCGCCATCGTCCATCACCGCAGCCGGCTGCAGAACCGCCTGGACGGCACCGGCGGAATGCTGGCCCTGCGGGCGGCGGTGGGCGAGGCGGAAGCCCTCGTCGCCGGACATCCCGGCATTGCGCTGGCGGCGGTGAACGGTCCGTCATCGGTGACGCTCAGCGGCTCGCGCGCGGCCTTGGCGGCCCTGGCCCTCACGCTGAAGAGGCGGCGCGTCCCCCACCGCGCCCTGGCGGCGGGCGTCGCCTATCACAGCGCGGCGATGGACGGCCTTGAGGAGGAGTTCCGCGCGGGACTGGCGCCCTTCTCCTTCCGGATCCCGGACCGCGCGCTGTGGTCGACGGTGACCGGCCGCCCCGTCGACGAGGCGGTGATCGGCGGTGATTTCCCCGGTTACTGGTGGCGCAACCTTCGCGACACCGTTCTCTTCGCCCCGGCCGTGGCCGGGATCGGCGCCGCGGGGCCGGCGGTGTGCCAGGAGATCAGCGCGCATCCGACGCTGCTGGCGACGGTGACGGAGACGATCGGTGCCCCGGTCGTCGCCACCCTGCAGCGGGGGCGGCGGGACCGGGACGCCTTCGTCGAGAGCCTGGCGCGCTGGGCGACGCTGGGGGGGCGGCCCGACTGGTCCGCGCTCCTGCCGGCGCCATCAGCCGGCGCCGTCGCGACGCTGCCCCCCTATGCCTGGCGGGAGCAGCCCTACTGGAGCGAGGCGGCCGGCATGCGGGCCTTCCGGCTGCGCCGCGGGGACCATCCGTTCCTCGGTGCCCGATGCTCGGCGCGGGACTGGGTCTGGGAGGCCGACATCGCGCCCGAGGCCGCCTGGGACTGGAAGGACCACAAGGTGCTGGGACGGGCGCGCATGCCGGCCGCCCTGCTCATCGAGGCGATGGCCGCCGCAATGGTGGCCGTGCGGGGGACGGCGCCGGGTGGAGCGTCCATTCGCTTCGCCGACCTGCGGTTCCACAAGGGCGCGCTGGCCCGGTCCGGCGAGGCGAGGCTGCGGTTCACCTTCGACCCCGAGCGCGGCGACCTCCGCGTTGACGACCGGGACGACGGCGGGCGCCTTGCCGACGCGGTGGCGACGACCGCCCTGCCCTGCGCGTCCGGCCACGCCGCGCAACGGTTCGACGGCTGGTGCGGGGAGGAGGCCCGCGCGTGGTCCGGGGACCGCTACTACGACGCCCTCGTCGGGCTCGGGCACGATTACGGGCCGACCTACCGCTGCATCGAGACGATCCGCTTCGACGCCGCGCGGAGCGTCTCCCGGATCAGCGCGGCCGCCGTCGCGGGGCTCGCTTTCCCGCCGGTGCTTCTCGACGGGCTGCTGCAAAGCCTCCTCTTCGTGGAACTGGCGGCGCGCTCGACCGACGGCCGGCGCGAGCCGGACCGTGTTCTCGGCGGCATCGCCGACGTCCGCCTGCATCACCCGATCACGGCCGCCGAACTGCCGCTCGCGGCGGCAACCCGGCTGGTGCGGCGCGACCATCGGGAAACCGTCGGCGACGCCGTGCTCACCGACGCGCGGGGGCGGGTGATCGTCGAACTGCGCGGGGTGACGCTGTCGCCGATCGAACCGCCATCGGCGTTCTCCGGTGGCCGCGACCCGGCGGATGCCGTCCTGACCGCGGTCTGGCGGCCGCTTCCGGTCTCTGCCGCCGATCATAACGGCGAGGAGCGGCCAAGCGTGGAGCGGCCGAAGCTGTCGTGGCGCGTCCTGGCCGACGAGGGCGGCCTCGGCCAGCGGTTCGCCGATCACCTCGCCGCGCGGAGCGTCGCGGAGGTCCGCGTATGCCGCAGCGCCGAGGACGCGGCCGGCGGCGATCGGGTGGTGGATTTCCGTCCGCTCGATCTCGCCGGACCGCCGGGCCGCGACGACGGCGAACGGATCGGCCGACTGATCGGCCAGCTTCGGGACAGCTGCACGCGCCTGCGGCGGCCGTCCCGGCTGTGGCTGGTGACGCGCGCCGCGTTCGCCGACGGCGATGCGGGGTCGCCGGTGGCGCGGTCCCTGTGGAGTGCCGGGCGCACGGTGGCGGAGGCGGAACGGATCGAGATGTTCGGCGGTCTCGTGGATCTTCCGGCGTCCTTGCCCCCGGACTGGTGCGCGCGGCTCCATGACCGGATGAGCGGAGCGGACCCCGGCGGCCAATTCCGGCTGGACGGCGCGGGCGTCTGGTGGGAGCCGGGAGTGGAGCCCGCCGGCGCGCGCCCCGCGGCGCGGCCGCCGGTGCTGCGCCGGGACGCCAGCTACCTCGTCACCGGCGCCTTCGGCGCCCTCGGCGGGCTGGTCACCGACTATCTGGCCGATCACGGTGCGCGTGCTGTCGTGCTGGTCGGCCGCCGGCCCCTGCCGCCTCGCGATGCCTGGGACGACGGGCACCCCGAGAATGTTCGTCGGCGGATCGGCTGGGTCCGAAGCCTGGAGCAGCGTGGCATCCGGGTCGCCGTCATCGCCGCCGACATCGCCGAGCCGGCGTTCGCGCCGGCCTTGGCGGGCGCGCTGGCGGCGCAAGGCCTGCCGCCGCTGCGCGGAATCGTCCATGCGGCGGGGGCGATCGCCGACAAGGCGCTGACGGACACCGGTCCGGCGGACGTCGCCCGTGTCCTGGGACCCAAGGTGTCGGGCCTCCACAACCTTCTCGCCGCCTGCGACGGCGGTAGCCTGGATTTCCTGTTGCTCTACGGGTCCATCGCCAGCCTTCTGCCCGCCTACGGGCAGGCGGTCTACGCCGCGGCCAACGGCTATCTCGACGGCATGGCCGACTGGCTGTGCCGCCAGGGCGTGCCCGCACGCGCGCTGGGATGGGGGCCTTGGACCACCGGCATGGGAGAGGAGGCGTCTCTCGCCGCCAGCTTCCGCGCCCGTGGGTTCTTCCCGCTCGCTCCCGCCGAGGGCCGGCAGCTTCTGGACATGGTCTGGACGTCGCCGGACCCGCAGCTCTGCTTGGTGGCCGCCGACTGGCCGGCGCTCGCCATGCACCGGCCGCCCGGCCATTGGCTGTCCCGGGGCGGGGGGCCGGGGCCGGTCGCGGCGGCCGCGCCGCGCCACGACCTGGCGACCCTGGCGGACGCCGCCCGCACCGGCGGCTCCCCGGCCGCCCGTCGCGCGCTGGCGACGGACTATCTGCGGGCTTTGGCCTCGCGGGTCATGGGAGTTTCCGTGGATGACCTGACGGGGGACAGCGTGCTGTCCTCGTCCGGCGCGGACTCGCTGATGGCGGTGGAGATCCAGATGCGGATCGCCGCGGACTGGTCGGTCGATCTGGGGATCGCCGACCTCCTCGGCCCCGTGCCGCTCAAGAGCCTCGCGGAGCAGCTGGGCGGTGCCGATCCACCCACGCCCGGCGCAGGTCCGTGAACGGGCGTTCGGATCAGATCGCCGCGCGGAACAGCCCCTGGAAATCCTCGCCGCTGGTGTGCCGCGGGCTCCAGCGGTTGCGGTCGGTCGTGTGGCTGCGCCGCGCCATCTCGTCCAGCCGGTCCTCGGTCATGCCGACATCCCGCAGGCGCGGTGGAATGCCGAGGTCGGCGCACAGCGCATTGCTCAGACTCGTGACCTGGAGTTTCCAGCCAGCACGGCGGTGGACTGGCTGTTCGATCGCTCGACCGGGGAGGGGAGGGCGTCGTAGGAGTGGCCACAGCATCCCGGCGGCGCCCGGCTGGTCAGCTATGCCGGCCGGTTCGGCCCGGACAATGTGACCAAGGTGCTGAGGAGGATCGCCGCCACTGGGCCGTACCGGCTCGACATGGAAAGCAGGGTCCGGTTCGACGACTGGCTGGACCTGGATAAGGTCGAGGCGGTGTGTCGGGTTGTTTATCGCTGAAGTGATCTGCGCGGGGGAATGAAGGCGCCGATCAATCCAGCGCTTTCAACTCTGCTTCCACGCCGGCCAACTCGGCCTTGATGGATTTCAGCTTCTCGCGCAGTTCGGCACGGCGTTCTTCCAAGATCGTTTTCCGATCCTTTGGCTCGGAAGAGAGGGAAGGGGACCTTAGTCGCTTGCGGAACTGCGCCAACTCGGCCTTTTTCACCGTCGGCCTGACGAGCCCCTCCTGCTTTGCCGCTTCAAGTTCATCGGGCTTGAGCGACGTCAGGAGGTATGCGGCTTCCGACTCCTTGGGAAGTTCGTCTGGAGCGACAGCCCCCTGGCGGAGCGCTGCGGCCACGGTCATGTAGCGGTTGGCGCTCTGGTAGCTCAGGTGGCGAAGGGCACCGGCATCGATCCGTTCGGCCAGTACCTTCATGAACTGGCCATGCGGTACGGATTCCTTCCAGTCCAGAAGCAGGTCGCCCACCAGGACGAAGCGCTCCCGGCTCTCTTCGAGCAGCCGATTGATCGAGTCCTCAAAACTCTCGCCGGCTAGAGATTTGGCGGCGCCGGCCGGCTGAGTGGGCCGCCCCGCAATGGTTTCGGCTCGGCGGTCGAGCAGTTGCCCCTTCCTGACCAGCTTCACGATGCAATCCCCAGCCGCTTACGAAGATATGCCCAAAGCGCGTCGACGTCGTCGGACGCCTTTGCCCCATCCACCTCAACCACGCCGACGCCAATGTCGAAGGCTCTGTGGAACTCGTTGAGATCCGGCAGTTCGACCGGGCAGAGGTCGGCGCCGATGCGTGCCAGATCCCGTTTGGTCTCCGCATTGTCGAGGGCGCGCGGTTTCAGCCGGTTGAGCACGACCACAACGGGCTTACCTGTGGTGTGCAGGAACTCCAGCACCTTTGAGGTGGAGCGTCGGTCGTTGCTGGTGCCGCTGCTCGGAACGACGATAAGGTCGGCGGCTTCGATCAACCGCCTATAGGATTCGGGATAGGCCTCGACACCAGGCGGCGTGTCGATCACGAGAACGTCGACAGGCTCCGGGGGGGTAGGAGCCTCTTCGAGGTCGGCCAAGGGCTGGATGTAAACGGAGAGGGCGGGGGCCTGTTCCGGACGTGCCTCCCACCACTCAGCAAGCTGAGGCTGCGCATCGGTATCCAAGCCAGCGACAGTCAGACCGGAGTTAGCGATTGCAGCCAGCAGGTTGGTCGCGACCGTGGTCTTTCCGGTCCCGCCTTTCCAGTTCGTGACGAGGATCGTCTTCACCACCACTCCTATCCCTGGCGGCGCTTTGGCGCCGGTCATTGTCGTATTCGAGCTTCAGGCTGGATGTCGCAGCGTGGCGGCGGAAATCGCTATGCCATGCGCGATGTCCAGCGACCTCCAAACTGGCAAAGGAGGGGAGGTCCTTAACCGGCTTGACCAGCCACTCGACAGACCAACTGTCCGCCGTAAAGCGCGTACTGCGCAGTTGCAGGTGACCGACTTTAACGCAGACGGCCCAGCGCAGCAACGCGGCTCAGCTCGGTCGCAAAAGTACAACGACAGAACTGGACTGAGCGGATATCGAAGGTCGGGAGGGGAGGGTGGTCGCGAAAGTCCAGGCCTCAACGCAGGCAGCGCTCAGGAATCGGCGGCGCGGAGGGGTGCATGCGCCGCAGAGCCTTGACACCGCCGCAACTGAGGCCATCGCCCGAACTTCTCAGGACCCGGAGGTCGCCAAGGGTCGCGGCTTGCTCCGCCGTTTTGGGTCCTTGGCTCAAAGACGCGCTGTCCTGCGGCATTCCGGCTATCGAAACCTTCGCCGACGGCGTGAGGCAGGACGAGGCAGCCGTCAATGCGGGCCTCAGCATGCCCTGGAGCAACGGGCAGACGGAGGGGCAGGTCAACAAGCTGAAGCTGATCAAGCGTCACATATACGGACGCGGCAGCTTCGATCTGCTGCGCCGTCGCGTCCTCCTCGCAGCCTGATCCTGATCCACGCAAAATGC